>NC_008700.1:285000-435000 GCF_000015245.1 Shewanella amazonensis SB2B | reverse complement strand
TCCTGTACTGGTAACTGCAGACCAAACTCTTTTGCCAAACGGTCTTCCAGACCAGGCACATCCCACAGCTCTTCCACTGACTGAGGTGGAATGTATTGACTGATTACGCCATCAACCACATCCGCCTGGATATTCTTGATGGTCTCTTCGATGCTTTCGGCATCCATCAGCTCGTTACGCTGGGCGTAAACAACCTGACGCTGGTCGTTGGCAACATCGTCGAATTCGAGCAGTTGCTTACGGATATCAAAGTTGCGGGCTTCGACTTTACGCTGGGCGTTTTCGATGGCACGGGTCACCCATGGGTGTTCAATGGCTTCGCCCTCTTCCATGCCCAGCTTCTTCATCATGTTGGCGACACGCTCAGAAGCGAAGATGCGCATCAGGTTATCTTCCATCGACAGATAGAAGCGGGAAGAACCCGGATCCCCCTGACGACCGGAACGACCACGCAGCTGGTTGTCGATACGGCGGGATTCATGGCGCTCGGTACCCAGAATGTGCAGACCACCGGCCTCGACCACGGCATTATGGCGAACTTCCCAATCGGCGCGGATCCTGGCGATGTCGGCTTCACTTGGGTTTTCGAGAGCTTCAATTTCTGACTTCCAGTTCCCACCCAGCACAATGTCAGTACCACGACCGGCCATGTTGGTGGCTACTGTCACAGCGCCGCTGCGACCCGCCTGGGCCACAATTTCCGCTTCTTTTTCGTGGAATTTGGCGTTCAGTACCTGATGGGGAATTTTGTCCTGGTTCAGCAAACGCGACAGCAGCTCTGACTGCTCAATGGAAACGGTACCCACCAGTACAGGCTGACCACGCTCACGGCAATCTTTGATATCGGCGATGATGGCCTGGTATTTCTCACGGGCAGTGAGGTATACCAGATCCGGCATATCTTTACGCACCATAGGGCGATTGGTTGGCACCACCACGGTATCCAAACCATAAATGTGCTGGAACTCGAACGCTTCGGTATCGGCAGTACCTGTCATACCGGCCAGCTTCTCGTACAGACGGAAGTAGTTCTGGAAAGTAATGGAGGCAAGCGTCTGGTTTTCGTTCTGAATGCGCACGCCTTCTTTGGCTTCAACAGCCTGGTGCAAACCTTCAGACCAGCGACGGCCCGGCATGGTACGGCCCGTGTGCTCATCCACGATGACCACTTCATTATTTTGTACCACATAGTCCACGTCTTTTTCGAACAGGGTATGGGCACGCAGGGCTGCATTAACATGGTGCAGCAAAGAGATATTGGCTGCAGAGTAGAGAGAGTCACCTTCGGCAAGCAGGCCAGCTTCGGTCAGCAGTTGCTCAACCTTTTCCTGACCGCGCTCGGTCATGTGTACCTGGCGAGCCTTCTCATCGATGGAGTAGTCACCCTCACCCACAAACTCCTCAGTGTCTTCTTTTTCCTGACGGATGAGGCTTGGGATCAACTTATTGACCCGCATGTAGAGTTCTGAGCTGTCTTCTGCGGCGCCGGAGATAATCAGTGGCGTACGGGCTTCATCGATAAGGATAGAGTCCACTTCGTCAATCAGGGCATAGTGCAGCGGACGCTGGACGCGATCGTTTGGCGAAAACGCCATGTTATCGCGCAGGTAGTCAAAACCAAATTCGTTGTTGGTGCCGTAGGTAATATCAGCATCGTAGGCGGCCTTTTTGTCGGCGTGGCTCAAACCAGCCACGTTTACGCCAACAGACATACCGAGGAATTCAAACAGAGGACGGTTGTTCTCGGCGTCACGGCGAGCCAGATAGTCGTTCACCGTGATCACGTGCACCCCTTTACCGGTCAGTGCATTGAGATAGGCTGGCAGTGTGGCGGTCAGGGTTTTACCTTCACCGGTACGCATCTCGGCGATGCGGTTGCTGTCCAGTACCATACCACCCATCAGCTGAACGTCGAAGTGGCGCATCTCAAATACGCGCTTGGATGCTTCACGCACAGTAGCAAAGGCTTCAGCCATCAGCTCATTGAGACTCTCGCCCTTTTCGAGACGGGCCTTGAACTCAGCCGTTTTGGCCTTGAGTTCCTCATCGGAAAGCTTTTCGTATTCGGCTTCCAATGCGTTAATTTTTACCACGACCTTGCCCAGTTGTTTCAGGGTGCGGTCGTTACGGCTACCAAAAATTTTTGTCAGTAAATTACCAAACATCTGATTACTTATCTCAATGAAGGCCAAGTCCCTGGACGAGTCTCACAGCCAAAGTTGTTAACCTGCCTTGCGGTAGACATATTTCTGTGGGTCAATCTGCTGACCCGACCGCAACACTTCGTAGTGAACATGGGGACCGGTAGAACGACCGGTACTGCCCATGGTGGCAATTTTTTCACCCTTGGCGACTACATCACCTACAGCTACTGACAACGTTTTATTGTGGCCGTATCGGGTACGCAGACCATTTCCATGATCTACTTCCACCAATTGGCCATAACCGAACATGTCTCCGGCCCATGTCACTACACCACCGGCGGTGGCGATAACATCGGCCCCCTCTGTACCGGCGAAATCGATGCCTTTATGCATGGTTCTTCGGCCGGTGAAAGGGTCATTGCGTAAACCGTAGGGCGACGAGAGATAGCCTTTGCTGACAGGGCGCCCTGATACATAACGTTCTTCATCTATATGGAGATTGGCTGCCACGGTTTCAAGTAGTGCCAGCTGAGCGTCATTGTTATCAATTCTGAGTGCCAGCTTATTCATATCTTCAATAAGCTGGTTGAGTTCGATAGCAGAGCCAAGATCGCTCGAGCCCCCCACGCCGGCTTCGGCGGAGAAGTCGAATTGATCTTCAAGCTTGTAATTTTGAGCAACCTGCTGACCCAGGGCTTCCAGACGGGTAATCTTCGCCTGCATGCGGGCAACATAGGCGGTCAGAGTTGCGAGTTGGGATTCGGTCGCATTTTTCAGCTCAAGCACTTCGCGCTTCTGGCTTTCACGCGCCTGGCGTTCATTGTCGACACTGGCCTGCTGGCTTTCAAAACGGGCACTGTTGTGCTGATACAGACCAGCGCCTGTGGCCAGCAACAATACCGGAAGCAGCAACCATCGTTTACCGGGCTGCCAACGGGTGACACCGCTGCGGCCTTGAATAAAAACTGTTACACTCATAGCTTCAATCAGCCATCTTCTTATTGAATGAAAAAGTTACCTCAGGACCTCGCTGCGCTCATGCACACGACCGGCACTCTGCCGGATATCGCCGAAAAGGCGGAGCTGCTCAACAATCTGGATCAAGTCGTGAAACAGATGGTATCAGGTCCGGTCGCGGAGCAACTCAAGGTAGCCAATCTCCGCCACGGTACTCTCGTTATAGAAACGGCAACGGCCGCTTGGGCCGCCCGCATCAACTTTCAAAAGCCTATGCTACTGAAACAACTGCAGGCCGAAACGCTCCCAATGCTCACCGCTATTGACGTTAAAGTCAACCCGGCGCTGGCACACTATCGGCCAAAAGCCACAGTGAACACCAATCAACTCAGTGAAACAGCAGCAGCACATCTCGAAGCGCTGGCAGAACATACCGAAGGCAGTCTGGGCCAAAAACTGAAACGGCTGGCTGCATTGGCCAGCCGTCACAGGCAGTCATGAAGTTAACTTATTATGCTCAGGCAAACACTGCATTGCCGGGCATGGCGAAACTGACAGGTGCATCAGCTTCTTTGTCAAAGCTTACCAATTCCCAGGCATCCTGAGCGGCAAGCACTGCCCTGACCAATTGATTGTTCAGGGCATGGCCGGTCTTATAGGCACAAAACTCACCTATGATGGCATGACCGGCGACATAGAGATCGCCAAATGCATCCAGGATCTTGTGCTTAACGAACTCGTCCTCATAACGCAGGCCATCGGGGTTGAGGACGCGGTATTCATCAAGCACCACGGCATTTTCCATGCTGCCACCCAGCGCCAGGTTGTTGGCACGCAGATACTCAATATCTCGCATAAACCCGAAAGTACGGGCACGGCTGATATCTTTCACAAAGGCAGTAGAGGAAAAGTCCATCACCATATGCTGTTGGCTGCGGGCGATCTCAGGGTGATTGAAGTCAATGGCAAAGTTGACTCTGAAGCCCTGGAACGGACGGATTTCCGCCCACTTGTCGCCGTCTTCCACACGTACGGTGCGCTTGATACGCAGATATTTTTTAGGCGCTGACTGCTCCTGGATACCGGCACTCTGAAGCAGGAATACGAAGGGGCTGGCGCTGCCATCCATAATCGGGATTTCGGGCGCGTCCACTTCGATAACGGCATTATCAATGCCGAGGCCTGCCAGGGCAGCAAACAGGTGCTCGATAGTCGAAATGCGAACACCTTCATCATTTACCAGGGCGGTACACATGGTCGTTTCCCGAACCATATTCGCCTTGGCTGGAATGGCCACGGCGGGGTTCAGGTCGGTACGCATCAGTACTATCCCTGTATTGATTGGCGCGGGTTTAATGGTAAGTGTGACCTTGTTACCGGAGTGCAATCCAACACCGGTGGTCTTAACCATTTCTTTAACTGTTCTTTGAAAAATCATTCAGTTACCCGTTATGCATTCAACAAATCACTGTCACTCAGGCAGTCGAAAACGACAGCCAATAGTGCGGCTGGTCAGACATGCTACCACAAGTCAGGCATTTCACAAAAAATAAGCTACTTTGCCACTTTGCTGTCTGTACCGGTTTTTTTACTCAGTCAGCCTGCTTGCGCAGAAAAGCAGGAATATCCAGGTAATCAAGCTCGTTCTTTGGTGCAGTCGCTACCTGTGGTGCTGCTGATGGTACAGCATTGCCTTTTGGTGCGGCTGGCTGAGTCTGATATACAGGCTCTTCGGCGACAAAGGCTTCAACCTTTGGCTCAACAACCACTGGCTCTGGACGAGGCTGAACCTTGGGCACCAGCTGGATATCAGGCTTTTTATCCGCGCCGATACCTGTGGCAACCACGGTCACACGCAGTTCATCGCTCATCTCGGGGTCGATAACGGCACCCACTACCACGGTAGCGTTGTCTGAGGCATAGGCCTTCACGTGGTTACCCACGGTTTCGAACTCTTCGATGGTCATGTCCATACCAGCAGTGATGTTCACCAGCACGCCACGGGCACCGGCGAGGTCGATGTCTTCCAGCAATGGGCTGGCGACAGCGGCTTCAGCAGCTTCTTCTGCGCGGTCTTCACCACGGGCAACACCGGTACCCATCATGGCATTACCCATTTCAGACATAACGGTTTTCACGTCCGCGAAGTCGACGTTAATCAGACCTGGACGGGTGATAAGCTCGGCAATACCCTGCACAGCGCCCAAGAGCACGTTGTTGGCCGCCGCGAAGGCGTCCAGCAGCGAGGTGCCACGGCCCAATACCTTGAGCAGCTTCTCGTTGGGGATGGTGATGAGTGAGTCCACGTGCTTGGCAAGCTCGGCAATGCCCTGCTCGGCATAGGCCATACGCTTCTTGCCTTCGAAGGGAAATGGCTTGGTCACCACAGCCACGGTCAGAATGCCTTCTTCGCGGGCAACTTCAGCCACCACAGGTGCAGCACCGGTACCGGTACCACCGCCCATACCGGCAGCGATAAAGATCATGTCCGAGCCCTTGATGGCAGCGCGGATGCTTTCTTTGTCTTCCTCGGCGGCCGCACGACCTACCTCGGGATTGGCACCGGCACCCAAGCCCTTGGTCACATCACGACCCAGTTGGATCGTTTGACCCGCGGCTGATTTGCGCAGCGCCTGTGCATCGGTGTTGGTTGCAACGAACTCAACACCTTCAATGTTGTGCTTCACCATATGTTCAACGGCGTTGCCACCGCCGCCACCGACGCCGATGACTTTAATCACCGCCTCGTCAGAATGAGTATCCATGATCTCAAACATGGTCTGAATCTCCGTTTGCCTGCGTTAGTTAAAATTCACCCTTAAACCAGCTCTGGACCCGATTCCAGACACTGGTGACCCCTTGACGCTGCGGACGCTCGTATTGCCGCTCGAGCACCCGACGGGCGCCATAGTGAAGCAGCCCCACCCCTGTGGAGTAAATGGGCTGATCCACATATTCGTATAAACCTTTAACCGGCATGGGTGATGCGACCCGTACCGGCATGCCGAACACGGCTTCGGCCACATCGACAGCGCCTTCGATAGACGCTGTGCCGCCAGTGAGCACTATGCCTGCGGCAATTTGATCTTCCAGTCGTGCACTGCGAAGCTCTTTGAGTACCAACTCAAACAACTCCTGATACCTTGGCTCCACCACCTCAGCCAGGGTATGGCGAGACATGGTACGCGATGGACGACCGCCCACAGAGGGCACTTCAATGCTGTCTTCGCGGCTGACCATGGCGCTGCGTGCACTGGCATACTGCACCTTGATTTGCTCCGCGTGGGACAGTGGCGTTCTGAAAATTTTGGCGATGTCGTTGGTTACCTGATTACCGGCCACAGGGACTACGGCGCAGTGACGCAGAGCGCCATTGGTGTAAACCGTAATATCAGTGGTTCCGCCGCCGATATCGACCAGACACACACCCAGGTCTTTTTCATCGTTGGTCAGCACCGCATCGGCAGAGGCGATACCGGAAAACACCAGGTCATCTACCTTAAGACCGCAGCGTTCAACGCTCTTGGTGATGTTTTTGGCCATGTCGTTGGCACAGGTCACTATATGTACCTTGGCCTCCATACGCATACCCGACATACCAATGGGACTGCGGATCCCTTCCTGCACATCGATGGCGTATTCCTGCGGCAACACATGCAGGATGCGACGCTCTGTCGGGATCTTCACCGATCGGGCCGTGTGGATGACATTGTCGACATCTTCCTGAGTCACCTCTTCATCGTTGATGGACACCATGCCACGCTCGTTCTGGCAGGCGATATGCTTGCCGGAAATCGACATATACACTGACGACACCTGACAGTCGGCCATCAGCTCTGCCTGATCCAGTGCCCGCTGCACGCTGCGCACGATAGAGTCGAGGTCGTTCACCCCACCCTTATCCATTCCCCGGGAGGGGTGGTTGCCAAGACCCACAATGCTGATCTCTCCGTCAGGCATGACTTCGCCGATGATCGCAGCGACCTTGGCGGTACCTATGTCCAATCCGACTATCAGATTTCTATCCTGGTTCTTGGTCATCAGTTAGCGACTCTCTTGTTTTGTCTCATTCCAGCCTACGGCCAATCCTGTGTCGTAGCGCAAATCCACCCGGGCGACAGCCTTGGGCTGCTTAGCCAGCGTCGGGTACACATTGATAAAACGCTGCACCCTCGCCATCTTGTCTTCCCTCCCAAGCTCCAGTGTGATGCCATTATCAAGCACGGCAATCCACGCATGTCTTGGGCTCAGGCTCAGGCTTTCTAGCCCATAGCCATTAATCTGCAGCAATTCCGCTATCTGCCTATAAGAGGTGAGCACCTCTGCCGACATATTCTCGGGTCCTGACAGTTTGGGCAGGTCGGTCAGCCCCTGCTGCTCAGGTGCGCTGAACACCTCGCCCTGCTCATTGACCCAATCCATGCCGTTCCAACGGGCAGCTGCCTGCTGCTCCTGCAGGTACACCTTGATTCGCGCGGGCCACATCCGGCGTACCGATGCCTTGTATACCCAAGGCAGGGCTTCAATCGCCTGCTGTATTTCCATCACATCGGCGCTGAAAAAGCTTCGTGCCATCAGCTTCTCCATGGCACCACGGATTTCCTCTTCCGTGGTGTATACCCGGTCACCCTTGATAACCAGGGCCTCAATGGGCAAGGCTTCAGCGTTATTTAACAGCCCATGGAGCCGATATCCGCTGTACCCCAAACCTGCCAGCACCAGCAGAAAAAAGCTGAATCCGGTGATGAGATACCAATTAAGCGAACATAATCCTGCCCAAAACTGCACTCCGCGCTGGCGAAGCTCCGGCCCTCTGGGCCGCTTTTCCGGCGGCGCCCTGCGCGTCGGGGTTTTCCTGTCTCTTGCCAACGCCTGCTCCTCAGCGCCGAGCCACAGAATAACCGGCCATTATATAGACCCGGGATCTCAGGTCAAAGGCCAAAGAGAACAACCACTTAACTGATGAAATTTTCAACAGCATTCAGTTATTTTCCACCTTGGCAAATCCAAGCTCTGTCGCCGCCAACTCCCGGGACAAGGCACCTATATTGCCTGCGCCCTGACACAGCAGTAGATCGCCATCGGCCAACACATCCGGCAGCACTGATGTCAGCTGCTCTGGGCTTGCCACAAAAATCGGTTCCAACTGACCACGCTGACGGATTGAGCGGCATAAGGCGCGGCCATCAGCGCCGGGAATGGGCGTTTCGCCCGCGGCGTACACTTCCAGCAATACCAGCTTGTCGACCTGAGACAAGACCTCGACGAAGTCCTCGTACAGGTCACGGGTACGTGTGTACCTGTGGGGCTGATAGGCCATCACAAGGCGCTTATCGGGCCAACCGGCGCGGGCGGCTTTAATGGTCGCAAGCACTTCGCTGGGGTGGTGGCCGTAGTCATCCACCAGCATGACCTCACCGTTGGGGGTCGCAAACTTACCCAGATGCTGGAAGCGGCGGCCAATGCCCTGGAATTCGGCCAGCGCCTTGACGATAGCCTCGTCTTCAATGTCATCCTCGGTGGCCACGGCAATGGCCGCCAGGGAGTTAAGCACATTGTGCTGCCCCGGCAGATTGACCTTGAGCGACAGATCGTCTTTGCCCTTGCGGCGCACGGTAAAGCGGCAGCTGTGGCCTTCCTGTACAAAGTTCAGCGCCTGCACGTCGGCATCGTCACTGAAACCATAAGTCACTACCTGGCGGCCAATGCGTGGGATAAGCTCGCGCACCACAGGGTCGTCCACGCAGACCACGGCCACACCGTAAAACGGCAGATTGTGCATAAAATCCACGAAAGTGGACTTGAGCTTTTCGAAGTCACCGCCATAGGTATCCATGTGGTCGGCTTCGATGTTGGTGACCACGGTCACCATTGGCTGCAGGTGCAGGAAGCTCGCATCACTCTCGTCGGCTTCGGCAATCAGATAACGGCTTGAGCCCAGACGGGCATTGGTACCGGCACTGTTAAGCAGCCCACCAATCACAAAAGTCGGGTCACGCTCGGCCTGCCCATAGATACTGGCAATCAAACTGGTAGTGGTGGTTTTACCGTGGGTACCGGCAACGGCCACGCCATGGCGATAACGCATCAGCTCGGCAAGCATCTCTGCACGGCGCACAATGGGAATACGCTTCTCTTTGGCCGCAGCGATTTCAGGGTTGTCGTGCTTGATGGCGGTCGATACCACCACTACATCCACACCACTGACGTTATCGGCGCCATGACCTATAAAAATACGGGCACCCAGACTTCCCAGACGCTCTGTCACGGCATTGTCGGCAATGTCCGACCCGCTGACCTGATAGCCTTCGTTCACCAGTACTTCGGCGATCCCGCCCATACCGGCCCCGCCGATGCCAACAAAGTGGATGCGGCGCACGCGGCGCATCTCGGGGATCATGGTACGAAGCTGTCTGTACTTCTCTGTCTGTGTCATAACTAACCTTTATTTCGCCAGTTCGCGGCAAACCTCTGCCACACGTTCGGTGGCATCCAGTACGGCCGCCGCCCTGGCCCTTTCACCCATACGGGTCAATTCATCTCTGTCACCGGCAAGCAACTGCAGCTTGTCGGCCAAAAGTTCTGTGGTGGCAATGGGCTGGGGCACCAAAAAGGCCGCGCCTGCATCCACCAATACCCGGGCATTCATGGTTTGATGGTCGTCCACCGCATGGGGATAAGGCACCAGAATACTGGGCAGTCCCACGGCGGCGAGCTCAGATACGGTCAAGGCGCCCGCCCGGCAAAGCACCACATCGGCCCAGCGATAGGCAGCTTCCATATCATCAATAAATTCAGCAATCTTGACGCCGCCGTCCTGGCCCTGCAGCTGATATTCGGCCTGCACCGTCGACAGATTGTTCTTACCTGTCTGGTGCCACACAGTCACTGGCTGAAGTTGGGCGATACGGGCAGTGACCGAAGGCATCAGATCGTTAAACACCTTGGCACCCAAGCTGCCGCCGACCACCAGCACTTTCAGCGCTTCGGTACGTGATTCCCGGGGCTTGGCTCCCAATGCCACCAGCTCTTCGCGGATGGGATTCCCCACGGTTGTGCCCAAAGAACCGAAGGCGCCCTCAAACGCACAGAGCACCCGGGTCGCAATCCGGGATAAAAGCTTATTGGTCATCCCCGGAATGGCGTTTTGCTCATGGAGCACCAGGGGAATGCCGCAAAGTTTTGCAGCAACACCGCCCGGACCGCTGGCAAAGCCACCCATGCCAAGCACCACGTCCGGCTTGAACTCACGGATAACCTTTCTCGCCTGCATCACGGATCGCAGCACCTTAAAAGGCGCAGCGAGCTTACGCAGCAAACCATTTCCGCGCACGCCCTGAATATCGATAAAGTCGATATCGAAACCGTGCTGAGGTACCAAGCGCGCCTCCATACGATCGGCCGTGCCAAGCCAGCGTATTTGCCACCCTTCACTGGCGAGACGTCGGGCCACCGCCAGTGCAGGAAAGACGTGACCACCGGTGCCACCGGCCATCACCAAGAGTCTTTTGCCTGTCTGTGGGCCCATTTAGAGTCTCCCCTGTACGGCCTGAATCTGACTCAGGCGTTTTTCATAATCGATGCGAAGCAAAATACACACAGCCGAGGTCATTACCCACAAACTGGAGCCGCCGTAACTGATAAACGGCAGCGTCAGTCCCTTGGTGGGCAACATGCCGATACTGGCCCCCACATTCACCACGGTTTGGAAACAAATCCAAATACCGATGGCATAGGCGAGGTAGCCTTCAAAGGCACGCTCAAGCCCCAAACACTCGTTACCCAACCGGATGGCGCGCAGTGCCACAAACATCAACGCCAGCAATACCATTACAATGCCGATAAATCCCAGCTCTTCACCGATTACGGCAAAAATAAAGTCGGTATGGGCCTCAGGCAGATATTCCAGTTTCTGAATACTGTTGCCCAGTCCCTGCCCCAGCCAGTCACCCCGACCATAGGCCATCAGTGACTGAGTGAGCTGGTAACCGCTGCCGAAGGGATCTTCCCAGGGATTAAGGAAAGATGTCACCCGGGCAACACGGTAAGGCTCGAGCACAACCAGAGCGACGAAGGCCATCACGCCGGCAAAAATCAACATAAAAAAGTCGAGCAGCCTGGCGCCGGCCAGGAACAGCAGGCCAACTGTGCCCACAAAAAGCACCACCACAGTGCCCAGATCCGGCTGGGCCAGGATCAAGAGTGCATAAAGCGCAAACACGGCGATGGGCTTATAAAACCCCTTGGCATTTTCACGCACTTCCTGGAGCCTGCGCACTAGGTAGCCCGACAGGTAAATGGCAAATACCAGTTTGGCCATTTCGGCTACCTGAATGCGTATCGGGCCCACGCTGAGCCAACGCCTGGCACCATTCACGGTAGTGCCCACCACCAGCACGGCGATAAGCAGCACAAAGACCCCCAGCAATAACAAGGGGCTGTATTTTTGCCAGCTCGCCATGGGGATACGCAGCACCACAGTGGCAATCGCCACACAACCCACCAGATAAAACACATGGCGGTACATAAAGTGGAAGGGGTCGTCCTTCAAACTCTGGGCTTCGGGCATGGAGGCCGACATCACCATCACAAAGCCAAATCCCATCAATCCCAACACAACAGACAGCAGCGCACGGTCATACAGCTGGTTGCCGGGCGCACTGCGTCCGCTTAGCCAGCTGGTCCAGAAATGGCCGCTACGCTCAAACAGGGTGAGCTGTTTGCTGTCAGTTGCCATAGACCCGCTCCACATTGGCCCTGAAATCATCCCCTCGGGCCATAAAGTTGGTGTACATGTCCAGGCTGGCGCAGGCTGGAGACAAGAGCACAATGTCACCCGGGTTTGCCAGGGCTTTTGCCTTTTCAACCGCTTCCGCCATGGTTGCCACCTTGATGGCGCCTTCTTTCAGCACGGCAATCTTGTCGCCATCGCGGCCCAGGGTAATAAGGTGGCTAACAGCCCCCAGCGCACCGCGCAGAGGTTCGAAGTCGGCCCCTTTACCATCACCGCCGGCAATCAGAATGATGTCACCCAGATGTTCAGCAAGGCCATTGAGCGCTGCAACAGTTGCCCCCACATTGGTGGCCTTTGAGTCGTTGACCCAGGCAATGCTGTTGTGGCTTGCCACCAATTCGCAGCGGTGCGCCAGCCCGGTAAATTCCTTCGCGACCTTCACCATGGCCTCGCGGGAAATACCTGCGGCTTCGCACAGTGCCATGGCGGCGAGCAGGTTGGCGTGGTTATGGCTGCCAATCAACGCCACGTCCAATAAATTCATGATTTCACTGGCGCCGTGGTAAATTTTGCCATCCATCAGCCCCCAGTCATCAAGCTCGGGTACACCCAAGCCAAAACTGACGGTATTGCGTGGTTCGTCAGGTATGGTCGCCGCATCGTCCCGGTTGTAGACGCTGAGCTTACTTTGCGGATAGAGCCGCAATTTGGCCTGACGATAGGCTTCAAGATCTGTGTACCTGTCCATATGGTCTTCACTGATGTTCAGGCAGGTGCCTGCAATACAATGAAGACTGTGGGTGGTTTCCAGTTGGAAGCTGGACAGTTCCAGCACAAAGAGCTCGGCGCCTTTGCCCAGCAGCTCCAGCGCAGGTACGCCAATATTGCCGCCAACGGCTACGGCCTTGTTATCAGCCCTGGCCATTTCCCCCACCAGAGTAGTCACGGTTGACTTGCCATTGGAGCCTGTAATGGCCAGCACGCAGGGCGCCATGTCCTGTATTTCGCGGGCAAAAAGCTCGACATCGCCAATCACTTCAATGCCCATGTCCATGGCCGCACGCACCTCTGGGGTATCGACGGCAATACCCGGGCTGATGATGATGCTCTGAGCCTGCACCAGATAGCGGCAGTCGAAGCCCCCCGTAACCAGCGTAACATCCGGAAACTCGGCACTGAGTACATCCATACCCGGCGGCTGGCGACGGCTGTCCATCACCAGCGGCACTATGCCTTTGCGTGCCAGAAAGCGCACCACAGACAGTCCCGTGGCACCAAGGCCCAGAACGACGTGTGAGTGTGGCTTATCCAGTGGCAGACCCATAATTACCTCAGCTTCAGCGTGGCCAGACCCAGCAGCACCAGGAACAGGGAGATAATCCAGAAGCGGACAATTACCCGGGGTTCCGGCCAGCCTTTGAGCTCATAGTGGTGGTGAATCGGCGCCATGCGGAAAATCCGCTGGCCACGGAGCTTGTAAGAACCCACCTGTAAAATTACCGACAGGGTTTCCATCACAAACACACCGCCCATGATCACCAGCAGGATTTCCTGACGTACCAGCACGGCGATGGTGCCGAGTGCTGCACCAAGTGACAGCGAGCCCACGTCACCCATAAAAACCTGTGCGGGATAGGTGTTGAACCACAAAAAGCCGAGGCCCGCACCAACAATGGCGGTACAGACAATGACCAGTTCCCCCGAGCCTGGCAAATAAGGGATATGCAAGTAGTTGGCAAACTGAACGTGACCCGACAGGTAAGCAATCAGCGCGAAGGCCGCAGCCACCATCACGGTTGGCATAATAGCGAGCCCATCCAGGCCATCGGTCAGGTTCACGGCGTTACTGGCGCCCACAATGGTGAAATAGGTCAGCACAATAAACATCAGGCCAAGCTGCGGCAGAATGTCTTTAAAGAAAGGCACCACCAACTGGGTTTCACCCGGATGCTTGGTCGAGTAAAACAGGTAAAAGGCCACCACGAGTGCCGCCAGCGACTGAAAAATGTATTTCCAGCGGGCAATCAGTCCCTTGGGGTCTTTGCGGACCACCTTGCGGTAGTCGTCGATAAAGCCTATCAGGCCAAAAGAGCCAAGCACAAACAGCATGACCCACACGTAGCGGCTACCCAAATCACCCCACAGCAATACGCCGATAAAGATGCCGGCCAAAATCAACAAGCCACCCATGGTTGGGGTGCCGCGCTTGCTGAAATGTGATTCTGGGCCATCGTTACGCACTACCTGACCAATCTGCAGCACCTGCAGACGCTCAATCAACTTGGGGCCCCACCAGAGGCTGAACATGAGTGCCGTCAGCAGCGCCAGAATGGCTCTGAAGGTCACATAGGAAAACACGTTAAACCCGGTGTAAAACTGGGTCAGATATTCGGCCAGATAAACCAGCATTTATTTCAGCTCCCCGCGCCCATGGGCGGCTGTTAAGGCCTCTACAACCCGCTCCATGGCGGCGCTGCGAGACCCTTTCACCAACAGGGTCACATCTCCCTCTACCCCGTTGATATAGTTAATCAATTCACTCACGAGAGCATCCAGCTCTTCGAAATGTTTACTGCCAAAGGCTTGGCTGGCATGGCGGCTCAAACTGCCCAGACAAAACAGGCTGTCGAGCCCGGCTTCTTTGGCCTTCTGCCCCAGCTCAAAGTGCAAAAGGGCAGCATTGTCGCCTAATTCACCCAAATCGCCCAGTACCAGGGTCCTGTTTGTAGAAATTTCTTTCAGCCAGTCGATGGCAGCCCCCACTGAATTGGGATTGGCATTGTAGCTGTCGTCCACCAACAGCAGTCGTCCCAACTGGCGTGGCATCATACGTCCCTTGACCGGAGCCAGTTTGGCAAGACCCGCTGCTATCTCTTGCAAAGGTAAGCCCAGGGCAATGCAGATGGCGGCCGTTGCCAGCGCATTGGACACCTGATGCTTGCCTGCCAGCGGCAAACTCACAGTCACATGGTCTCCGCCATGGCAGAGGTAAAAGCTGTATCTGCCGAAGGCATCGGCAGTCACTTCCCGGGCGGTAATCTCGGCCCCGGCACCCAGCCCAAAGGTCAGTACCCGCTTTCCCTTGAGCTTGTTGAGCATGGTCTCTGCGTAGCGGTCGTCGAGATTCACAATCCCCACACCGTCCTGCGCCAGATGCAGATAGATTTCGGACTTGGCCTCGGCAACACCGGCCTCTGAGCCAAAACCTTCAAGGTGAGCGCTGCCCACATTGTTGACCAGTGACACCGAAGGACGAACCAGTGATGAGGTGTAATCAATCTCGCCCTTGTGGTTCGCACCCAGCTCAAATACCCCATACTCGTGCCCCTGCTCCAGACGCAGCAGGGTTAGAGGCACACCGATTTCATTGTTAAAGTTACCTGCGGTAAAGAGCACGGAATGATGTTGCGACAGCACGGTGGCGACCATCTCTTTTACACTGGTTTTGCCGTTTGAGCCGGTCAGTGCCACACAAACAGGATTTACGCTGTCGCGCACCAGGGCGCCAATTTGGCCCATGGCCTTTTGTGTATCGGCAACCACCAGTTGTGGCAGCGCGAGCGGCAGCTCACGTTCAACCAAAAGCGCTGATGCCCCTGCTGCTGCGGCGGCTTCGGCAAACTCATGGCCGTCAAAACGCTCACCCTTCAATGCCACAAACAAGCTGCCCACGGTCATTTTTCGGCTGTCGCTGTCGAGATGTGACACGACAACATCCTCGCCACAAAGACGCCCATGGGTGGCTGCCGCCAATTGAGTCAGACTCAGAGGGATCACAGATTTTCCTCGCTTAACACCCGTGCCAGGGCACGCTCATCATATTCATGTTTAACACCGGCTATCTCTTGATAGGTCTCATGCCCCTTACCGGCCAGCAAAATGAGATCCCCCGGTTTGGCCATCGACACTGCGTGACGTATGGCTGCAACCCTGTCGACCATACACAGGGCACGTTCTGGGGCATCAAGACCTGCTTTCATATCTTCCAAAATGACTGCCGGGTCTTCGCTGCGGGCATTATCCGACGTCAGCACCAGGCAATCGGCGAAGGCTTCTGCCGCTTCGGCCATCAGCGGCCGCTTCCCCTTGTCTCTGTCCCCGCCACAGCCAAATACAATCCAAAGCGCCCCTTCACAGTGATGACGGGCCGCTTTGAGCGCCTGCTCTATGGCATCGGGCGTGTGGGCATAATCCACTACAAGGGAGACGCCATCTTTACGGGGGAAACACTCCATCCGTCCGGGGACGGCTTCGAGTTTGGCCGCAGCCGCGACCAAGTCCGGCACCTGATATCCCAGTTGCGCCATGGCGCACAGGGCTGCGAGCAGATTGGAAAGATTGAAAGCGCCCAGTAATCGGCATTCCAGGGGCTTCTGCCCACCCGGCCATACCAGGTTTGCACTGAAGCCCGCATGGTGAAAATGAGCGTTCTCAAAACGCCAATCTGCCTTGGCATGTCCAAGACAGCTGAATCCAGTGGCACAGCCCATGCCGTCAAACCATTGCTCACCGACTTTATCGTCGAGATTGATAACACGGGCACTTAAGCTGCCAAACGCAAAGAGACGACGCTTGGCTGCGGCGTAGTTATCCATATCGCCGTGGTAATCCAGATGATCACGGCTGAGATTGGTAAACACGGCCACCTCGAACGGCACAGCCTCTACCCGGCCCTGCACCAGACCATGGCTGGAGACTTCCATTGCGCACACCTTGGCGCCCTGATGCTCGAAGTCATAGAGATCGGCCATCACACGCACCGCATCGGCGGTGGTGTTGCCCACATCCTGTAACTGCCCCCAAAGGCCATTGCCGAGGGTGCCCATTACTGCGGCCTTGTCGCCCAAAAGTTCTGTAAGTTGGGCAATCAGTTGGCTGACCGAGGTTTTGCCATTGGTGCCGGTAACCCCCACCACCCTGAGCTTGCCCCTCGTCAGGGCGTAATATTGCCGAGCCACCGCCGACACCTGGCGATTCAGTTGGAAAAAGGCGATACAAAGTCCGGGCTCATAGCTGACCTTACCATGCTCATCCGGGTCATCTGTGTGTACCAGTGCCGCTGCCGCGCCCTTGGCAAACGCAGCGTCAAGATAGGCCCTTCCATCGGTTTTGTAACCCGGCACAGCAATGAACAGGCCGCCAGCGGTTAACTGCCGACTGTCTATCACAGGGGCGTGAACCGACTCAGTACCTGCGTAATGAAACCAGGGGGCCAATAAGTCTTTCAGCAACATCATTCGGCCTCCCGCAAATTCGCCGCCAGCTGCACTTGCTCGCGGGTACTGATGGGCTCAACGTTCAGCATTTGCAGTGCACCGGCCATCACCTTTGAAAACACAGGCGCCGACACATCGCCGCCATAATATCTGTCACCCTTGGGTTCGTTGATAACCACCGCAATGGCAAGCCGGGGGTTATTGACGGGGGCAACCCCGGCGAAAGTGGCCAGATAATCGTCACCGTAACCGCCAGCCACCGCTTTGCGGCTGGTACCTGTTTTACCTGCGACAGGATAACCGTCGATATGGGCCTTGCGCGCCGTACCACCCTGCTCAGTTACACCCACCAACATGTTCATTACGTTGTTGGCCACCTGAGGTGACAACACCTGCTGACCTTCGGGTTTTTGCTTCAACTTCAGAATGGATGCGGGATAAAGCACACCACCGTTACCCAGGGTTGCATACATGCGTGCCAGCTGCAGCGTGGTGGTAGTCAGGCCGTAACCAAAGGCCAGTGTCGCACGCTCAAAATCAGACCAGCGATGTTTTTCCTGGATGAGGCCGGCACTTTCGCCCGGTAATCCAATACCCGAATAATTGCCCAAACCGATGGAGTAGTAAGTACCAAGCAGCTGCTCTACCGGCATACCGAGGGAGAGTTTGGCAACGCCCATGTTGCTCGACTTCACCAGAATTTTGGTCAGCGACATGTCACCGTAATTGTTGGAATCGCGGACCTGGCGTCCGCCCAGACGCATCCAGCCGGGCGATGTGGGGATAATGTCAGATGCTTTGACAGTGCCAGACTCCAGCGCGGCGGCCACCACAAAGGGTTTTACCGTTGAGCCGGGCTCGAAGGTGTCAGTCACCGCACGGTTACGCATCTTGAAGCTTTGCCAGTCATCACGGCTGTTGGGGTTGTAGGACGGGGTGTTGGCCATGGCCAGCACTTCACCTGTCAGCACATCGATCACCACCACAGAGCCAGAGGTCGCCTGATGCATCTCGGTGGCGCGCTTCAGCTCCCGGTAGGCAAGCTGCTGGATGCGCTGATCAATGCTGAGCACCAGGTCGTTGGGACTCTCACCTTCCTGCACTATGTCCAAACGCTCAACCACATGGCCATCACGGGATTTGCGGACTTTCTGCTTGGCAGGGGTTCCTGTCAGCCAGTTATTGTAGGTACTTTCAATCCCTTCGATACCCACGTCATCAATATTGGTTACCCCAATCAGCTGGGCGGTGATCTCCCCGGCCGGATAGTAGCGGCGTGATTCGGGTTTAAGGTAAACACCGGGCAACTTGAGTTGGCGAATATACTCTGCCACTGCGGGGGTGATTTGCCGTTTCAGATAGGTAAAGCGTTTACTTGGGTTGTCTTGAACCCGGGAAATCAGGGCATCTGGCTTTTCGTGGAGTACGTCAGCCAGAGCCTGCCAACGACGCATATCAGCAAAGCCATTTTTATCGTGGACCTCTTTGGGATCCGCGTATACCGCCTGCACCGGCACACTCACGGCCAGCATTTCACCATTGCGGTCGGTGATAAGCCCCCGCTGCACGTCGCTGCTGCTGGTACGCAGAGTGCGCATATCGCTTTCACGGCGCAGTTTGTCAGGCTCAATCAACTGAATATAAGCGGCGCGGCCAACCAGACTGGTAAACAGCAGACACACAAAGCCCACCACAACGTAAAGACGCCATGGGATGGGTTGTGCTTTCTGGTTGCGTTTTGCCTGCTTACTCATGGCACTCTCACTACCACTTCTTCATTGGGAAGGGGTCTGACCATATTCAGTTCCTTAGTCGCTATCCTTGTGATCCTGCTGTGCTCTGCCAGCGATTGCTCTTCAAGCAACAGATTTCGCCATTCAATGTTCAGCCGATCCCGCTCCTGCATCAACAGCGCTTCTTCTGACGTCAGTTTACGGCTGACATGGCTTGTATATACAACTGCTACACCATTCAACATCACACAGAGCGCGAGTAAAAACGTCCATTTGTGATGCCACAGGTCCATCAACACAATACGTGGCAAACTCAGCGGCTTACTCATCGGTAACTCCTCAGAATGGCAGGCGCTCTGCCACTCTCAGTACCGAGCTGCGCGCCCTGGCATTTTGTTCAATTTCTACATCTGACGGCTTCATGGCTTTTCCCACGGGCATCAGAGTACGTGATTTATTCAGCTGCGCTTCGGTTACCGGCAAACCATGGGGTAACTCCTCCCCTTGGCTGTGTCGACGGATAAAACGCTTCACAATGCGATCTTCCAAAGAGTGGAAACTGATGATGGAAAGACGGCCGTGGGGAGCGAGCACCTTGAGTGCCCCTTCCAGCGCCTGATCGATCTGTTCAAGTTCGCTGTTGATGTAAATGCGGATTGCCTGGAAAACGCGGGTTGCAGGGTGCTTGTTACGCTCTTTACTTTTAGCGACTCTGGCTATCAGGTCTGCCAGTTGTTTGGTCCGGGTAAAAGGCGTTTTTTCTCTATCGGCTGCGATACAGCGAGCGATGTGGCGTGCGTTTCGCTCTTCGCCATAGGTTTTAAACACCCATGCCATGTCTTCAATTTCAGCCCGGGCCAACCATTGGGCCGCCGTTTCACCCTGGGAGTTATCCATGCGCATATCCAATGGACCGTCGCGTAAAAAGCTGAAACCCCGTTCAGCATCGTCAAGCTGTGGAGAGGATACGCCCAAGTCCAGCAGGACCCCATCAATCTTGCCAACAAGGCCCAGCTCTTCAACGTAGTTGGCCAGTTGACCAAAGCCGCCGTGTACTATCTGGAAGCGACTGTCGTTTGCAAACTGCTCTGCCGCCTTGATGGCCTGAGGATCTCTGTCGATAGCAATCAGGCGTCCATCAACCCCCAGACGCGACAATACCTCACGGGAATGCCCGCCACGGCCAAAAGTACCGTCAATATAAATGCCGTCAGCTCGAATATTGAGCCCGTCAACGGTCTCAGCAAGCAGTACGGATAAATGGGCAAAATCCTGGCTCATCGCGTTCTTCTTATATCCTTGGGTTCACTCATCAGAGCGAAAAATCTGCAAGACGCTCATTGGCTGCCAGATCCTCGCTGCGGATAACATCCTGCGCACTTTGGATCTGGGCCTGCCACTGGGCTTCGTCCCATAACTCGAACTTGTTCAGTTGCCCCACCAGCATGGCTTTCTTGTCCAGCTGAGCGTACTGACGCAGAGGGGGCGGTAACAGCAAGCGGCCGTTGCTGTCCATTTCTATCTCGTGGGCATAGCCGAGCAACATCCGCTTAAGCGCACGTTCTGTGGGCTGGGTATCGGACAGTTTCAGTAACTTGGCTTCAATCAGGCTCCACTCATCCGCCGGATAGATAAGCAGGCAATTTGCCTGAATGTCTACCGTGATAACCAACTTGCCCTCATGGGCGGACAACAGGGGTTCGCGGTATCGCGTTGGAATCGCGATCCGTCCTTTGGCATCAAGATTGATTGCACTGGCCCCTTTGAACACTGTCGTCTGTTTCCCCTGTTGAGGTTACGTGATCCACAAAGATCCACAATTTCCCACAATTGCTAAGTGTAGGGACAGTGCGCAACCTATGTCAAGGGCACAAAATAGCGATAAATCCAGACGGCAAGCGGCCTCGCGCGAAGTTTAAACTTTGTTGTTCGCGTGGAGAAAAGTGGCAAAATTTTGCTAAACAGTGGAAAAAACACACATTAAATGCCAGTGAATTTTTGATAATCTTCCCGGGATGGTGAGGTGCTGTCCCTTTTTAGAAACAAAAGGTGGATTTTCAACCTTGAACTGGCTCCCACAAATCTGTGAAGATGCGTGACACCTTCGACTGATTAACCCCTTTTAATGGCATCAATCACACAAGTTAGACGCTGGCACCGGCTGTTGGCACCACTGATAGGGATACAAGTCTTGCTCTGGTCCATCAGCGGTGCCTATATGGTGCTAACCGACATAGACGATATTCATGGCGATCATCTGGTGGCCGAACCTTTACTCCCGATCGATCATGCTCAGGTACGACTCACCTTCGACGGTGTCAAAGCCGACTACCCGGGTGCGATGCACATTCGTCTGAAGCAGACACCCCAAGGCCCCGTGTATTTCTTTAAAGATGGTGGCATAGCCAGGGCCATTGACGCCAAGACAGGTGAGCTGCTAACACCACCGGATGAAGCCTCAATAAGGGCCCGGGCGAAGCTTGTATATACAAGTGACGATCCTATTGTCAAAGTGAGCCTCTATGAGGAGCAAGCCCCTGCAGAAATGAGCCCGCGGCTCTTACCTCTGTATCGTGTTGATTTTGATGCATCTCTTTCACCCAGTCTTTATTTCTCGGCCAGTACCGGCGAGCTCGTCGGTAAGCGGTATGACGGCTGGCGCCTGTTTGACTTCCTGTGGATGCTGCACATCATGGATTACCTTGAGCGTGACAATATCCACAATAATCTGCTTCGCATCGCGTCGTTGCTGGCGTTATTACTGGCTCTAACAGGGGTATTACTGGCATGGCGCAGTTTAAAGCCTGCTCCGGAGCACGAAAAACCGGAGACAAAGGCATGAACTGGTTAAAGTGGCATCTTTATCTTGCAGCTATGTGCGGTTTGCAAATGCTGTTGTGGCTCGGCTCTGGCCTGACGTTGAGTCTGATTGATGAAGATTACCTGGATTCAAATCGTTATCGCGTTGACGCAATACACACACCGATTGGCACAGCACTGCATTTCGACCCTGAGAGAATCTCACTGTCCAACGCCGTCACTGAAATACGCCTGGACAACCTGTTATCGCGGCCGGTCTATCGGGTACAACTTGGCGAACAGAGTATGAGTCTTTGGGCTGACACGCTGGAACCTCTGAAGCTGGATGATACTTTGCTCCGTGAAATTGCGGCTGCAAGTATCAGTGTGCCACTGACACCCGAGCTGCAATATGTGCGCGGCAATGAGATTGGTTTCCCCGACTCGGCCAAGGTCGCACTGTTCCAATCCCAAACCGCCAGAGATACCCGCGTGCTGGTCGATGCCGACAGTGGCAAACTCCTTGGCCATAAAGACATGGGATCTGACCTTAAAGAGCTGCTGCTGATGCTGCACTTTATGGACTACGCCCCGGGTAATGGCATTGCGTTTAACCATATCGGGATCCGCGTTTTTGCGTTACTGACATTGCTGATGGTATTCACAGGCGCTCTGGTCGTGTGGCAGCGCTGGCAGGCAGGGTTTTATCGTTGGCACAAAGCGGACGATAGAAAAAGCAATCCATGCCTTTTTGTGCTGGATACCCAAGGCAGCGCACTTGGCCAGTTTTGTGCCGGCCCCTCCTTACTTGAAAGCATTAACGCCGAGCGGCCCCTGCTGCCAACCCAATGTGGCGGCGGCGGCAGCTGTGGCCTCTGCACTCTGGTGTTTATCGATGCTCCACCCACGGCCACCGAGGCCGATATCAAACGTCTTGGGAAAAAAGTAGAGCAAGGGCATCGTCTCGCTTGCCAACATGGCACTTATACCGGCCGAGTCAGGCTCGCTAACAAAGCCCAGGAGCGCTATTGGCATAAGCAGTGTCAGGTATCCGAACCCGCCCGCAACGAAAATGTCTAAATATTAGGCAGCAAATGCCGATAACCAGTGCAGGAAGCACAGGAGGCGGGAATGAGTGGATTGGACAGCATATATGCCATGTTGGCAAGACCGGTAAAGGCAACGCTGGAGCGGAGCCGCCGGGTGAAACAGCTGGATAATGATACGGCTATCGACAAAGATAGCCATGAGGCCCCTCAGTCTCAACTACCGCCTGATATTGCTCACAAACAGGGTCAAGCGGATGATAACAAAGGCCAACCCAAACCCAGGGAGAGTGTCAGTAAGCCAGCAGTAGAGCGGCGCGCCCGCCGCACTGGTAGTCATATCGATATTGAAGTTTAGTTGCTGACAAATAACGCTTTAAAATCAGCTACTCAGGCTTCGGCGCACAGCATCTTGCCATCCAAGGTAAAGCGTCGCTCTTTCTTTATCATCCATCAGTGGCACAAAGCGCCTGTCTATGCCGCTCTTGTGCCGTATTTCATCCACATTGGACCAGAAACCGACGGCGAGACCACCAAGGAACGCCGCGCCCATAGCGGTGGTTTCCGTCTGTGCCGGGCGCAGCACTTCAACTCCCGAGATATCGGCCTGAAACTGCATCAAAAAATCGTTGGCTACCGCGCCGCCATCCACCTTGAGCTGTTTGAGCGCCACGCCGCTGTCTTTGCTCATGGCATCCAGCAGGTCACGGCTTTGGTAGGCAATGGATTCCAGCGCCGCCCGGATGATGTGGTTACGGTTAGCACCGCGGGTCAGCCCAACCAAGGTGCCGCGGGCATCCGGATCCCAATAAGGCGCGCCAAGGCCCACAAAGGCCGGTACCAGATACACGCCATTAGTGTCGTCAACCTTGGACGCAAAATATTCGGTATCGCTGGCATCACGAATCAGCCCCAGCTCGTCCCTAAGCCACTGAATGGTGGCACCGCCCATAAACACGGCGCCCTCCAGTGCATAGCTGATACCACCATCATCGCCCACGGCAATGGTAGTCAGCAGACCATGCTCTGATTTGACAGCTTGTTTACCCGTATTCATCAGCAAAAAGCAGCCGGTACCGTAGGTATTTTTGGCCATACCGGGCTCGACACACAGCTGGCCAAACAACGCCGCCTGCTGATCGCCGGCCATACCTGCCACCGGGATTTCAGTACCCTCACCGGCGATACGGGTGGTGCCATACACCGCCTGAGACGACTTTACCTCTGGCAATAAGCTGGCTGGAATATCCAGCGCCTTCAGCAACTCCGAGTCCCATTCGCCAGAATGGATATTGTACATCAGGGTGCGTGAAGCATTGGTGGGGTCGGTGACATGGACCTTACCTTCGGTGAGTTTCCACACCAGCCAGGTATCCACGGTGCCAAACAGCAGCTCACCCGCGTCGGCACGCTCACGCACACCGGGCACATTGTCCAGAATCCATTTGATTTTGGTGCCGGAAAAATAAGGGTCGAGCAGGAGGCCTGTTTTATCGCGAAACAGCGGCTCCAAACCCTGAGCTTTAAGCGCTTCACAGATCGCGGCACTGCGGCGGCACTGCCATACGATGGCATTGCACACAGGTTTACCCGTGAGTTTGTCCCAGATGATGGTGGTTTCACGCTGATTGGTGATACCTATAGCAGCCACTTCATCGCTGTGAATACCGGCACGGGCCAGGACTTCAATCAGGGTCGAGCTCTGGGATGCCCAGATCTCCATGGGGTCGTGCTCGACCCAGCCGCCCTTGGGGTAAATTTGAGTGAATTCGCGCTGCGACACCGCCACCAGGTTGGCATCCCGGTCAAAAACAATGGCGCGGGAACTGGTTGTGCCCTGATCCAGCGCAACCACATATTGCTTGTCCACGGGGCAGTCCTTTTATTCTTGTGTCGGTACTTCTGGCGCCTCTTCCATCACGGTGTCTCTGGGTTCACAGCCATGGGCAGGGTAATACCAGATAGACGAAATTTTCTCGCCCAACAGCTCATACACACCAATAGAGCATTGACTGTTGATTTCACCGTCGAGGTTCCAACTGACCTGCTCGAGAATACTGACGTAGCTGCCGGACACGGTCAGCGACAGTATTTCAGCATGCGCACCGGGCAGAGACTCAAAATAGTCCTGCAGTGCCGCACCAAACTCGGTCTGGCTCTCGGCCTTGGTATCCACCTTTTGGCCTTTGATATGGTTCCAATACACGGCTTGGTTTGTTTGGGCCAGCATCTGGGCCACATTCTGTTGATTGAACGCTGCCAAAAACTCACGCACCACGGCTTCGGGGGAGGCCTGTGCAGCGGCAGGAGTGGAAAGCAGAGCAGCGAGCAGGAAAGCGGGTTTCATCGAACACCTCTTGTTTTGCGGAATTGGCCTGTAGGCAGCGTAAACACACTGTCACAAAAGCAACACTATACAAGATATTGGCGCAAGCAAAAGCCCCGCATGGGCGGGGCTTTTTTCAAACATGCAATTACATCTTATAGCTTAACTGCACACCGGCCAGCCACACGCTGCCACCGGCTTCACCGTTAAAGCTGACCTGAGCCAGACCGGCCAGATCCTGATGCTCATCGATAGGCGCGAAACCGTGGGCACGAATATAGGTGATGGCCATATCCACGGTCAGGTTTTCGCTGGCGCGGTAACCGGCACCCAGACTGAACCACAGGCGGTCAGAGTCGGGGATGGTGGTGGTACGGAACTCATCATCCACTGCAGTGCGGTCAACCGCAAAGCCGCTGCGTACGGTCCAGTCTTTGTTTACGTTCCAGGTAGAACCTACGGCAACGCGCCAGCTGTCCTTGAAGTTCTCTTCTTTCACCAGATCGGACTCGATGCCACCCACTGGCTTGGTTTCACCGGGGAAGTAAGCCACCAGACGGTCGAACACACTCCACTGGGTCCAGTTAACGCTGGCGTGCAGCGCCACATCATCACTCAGCTGATGGAAAGAAGACAACTCGGCAAAAGCTGGCAGCTCCAGTGGCAGATAACCTTCAATATCCAGGTTCTGGCCACCAGTGTAGACAAGACCAGCAGCGCTCCCGGACAGCTCCAGCTCTACACCGCTGTGATAAGCCAAGCCGAATCTGTGGTTTTCAGAAGGCTGCCAGCTACCGCCCACTTGCCAGCCGTAGCTTACATCATCGCCTTCCATGGTTTTGAGCACAGTGCCAGGCTCAGGCAGACGGGCGGCAATTTGTGCTGGCAGGTTTGGATTGGCCTTGATGGCGCCCACCCAGTAAGGTGTAGCTGCACCAATGCTACCGTCACCGTAAACAATGCGCACACCGGCACCCAAAGTCACCGCATCGTTCAGGCGATATGCGATGTTGGGGTTGAACTCAACTGTGGTGATTTCGGTGTGATGGCCAAACAAGGAGGCCGCGTGAGTGGCAGGCAGCTCGGTGGCCAGGCCGTAGTTGGAGTTAACAGCCAGACCCCAGGTCCAGTTGTCATTGATTTGGCTTGAGTAATAGAAGTTTGGGATAAGTGCACTGTCGGCAACGTCATAGGCGTCGGCATTCAGCGTCACACCCTGCGGACCAAGCACTGGAGACGCAATGTGCACATCGCCGGTCACGTCCACTTCGGTAGCGACGTAGATACCGCCGCCGGATACCTGACGACCGCTCAGGTATGCCAGCATGGCTGGGTTACGCGCTTGAGCCGCGGCGTTGTCGGCCATGGCCGCTTCACCGGCAAAAGCACGGCCAAGACCAGTGGCAGAGTATTCAGCCAGCTGGAAGCCAGCAGCGTTAACCTGAGTCGTAATCCCCATAAGAGCCGCTGATACGGCAAAAGTCAGTACACTCTTTTTCATTATCATTCTCTGCTGATGTTATTGATTTTGCGTTCGACGAATAGAGCATTCACTCGAAACAAGTGCATGGCAGTGTATTCATACAGAATATCTTTGCAACCAAAACCCGCAAAACAGCATAATCAACTAAACAAAATCATCAGCAGGAGTGAGAAAATGACCAAGATCACAGCTTTAAACAGAAAAAAGCATCATAAAATAGAGACGGTGTTCGCAAAACCGGATTGAAAACAGCGACAACAATCAGCACATGCAATTGTTTTATAATGATTTATTTAACAAACATTAAGAAACAAACGTAAGCCAAAAACAACTCAAGATTTCAGCATAAATCACTACCACTTTAAACTCAGCAAACCCAAGCCAGGTTAAGTACAGATTTAAATTCTTTTAATTCATGCAGATAACATTTAATCGCCACAATAAAAAACGGCCATTTGTAACCTACTAAGGTCGCAAATGGCCGTATATCTAAGTGGCTGTTACAGGTGTACGCTGAAATATGTCAGCGGTAAATCAGCGTCGCCAGGCCGGTATGCGTGACTCGTATTCGCTGATGGCCGCTTCGTGGGCCAGGGTCAGGCCGATGGCATCCAGGCCCTTAAGCAGATTCTGACGGGCAGACTCAGCCAGGGTAAAGCTAAACTCGGCGCCCGAGGGCGACACCACCTTGAGGTTTTCCAGATCTACAGTCACCTCGGCACCTTCATTGGCTTCCACTTCGTCCATCAACTGACGCACCGCGGCTTCAGGCAAGCGTACCGGCAACAGGCCGTTATTGATGGCGTTGCCGTAGAAGATGTCAGCGAAGGTGGGCGCGATAATGGCGCGCAGGCCAAAGTCCGCCAGCGCCCAGGGGGCGTGCTCGCGACTGGAGCCGCAACCAAAGTTTTCTTGGGCCAGCAGAATAGTGGCTCCCTTATACCTTGGCTTGTTGAGGTTGAACTCGGGATTGGGGATGTCACCGGCATCGTCCAGATAACGCCAATCGTGGAACAGATGAATACCGAAGCCGTCCTTGGTTACCTTGGACAAAAACTGCTTGGGGATAATCTGATCCGTGTCTATGTTGGCCGAATCTATGGCCACCGCCAGCCCCGTGTGAGTAGTAAATGCCTGCATGATTAATCCTCCAGAGGACGGTGAACGCGAATATCGACAAAGTGACCGGCAACCGCGGCCGCAGCGGCCATGGCAGGGCTCACCAGATGGGTGCGGCTGCCCCGCCCCTGGCGTCCTTCAAAGTTACGGTTACTGGTGGAGGCGCAGCGATCGCCCGCTTCCAGCCTGTCATCGTTCATCGCCAAACACATGGAGCAGCCCGGCAGGCGCCACTCAAAACCCGCCTCAAGGAAGATTTTGTCCAGGCCCTCGGCCTCGGCCTGCAGTTTTACCTGACCTGAGCCCGGCACCACAATGGCGGTTACGCCACTGGCAACCTTGCGTCCCTTGGCCTGCGCCGCCGCAGCGCGCAAGTCTTCGATACGGGAGTTGGTGCAGGAGCCGATAAACACCTTGTTGATGGCGATATCGGTCATGGGGGTGCCCGGGGTCAAATCCACATAGGCCAGTGCCTTCTCCATGCTGGTGCGCACCACGGGATTGGTTTCATCGGCGGGGTTTGGCACCACGCCATCGATGGCCACCACCTGCCCCGGGTTAGTGCCCCAGGTCAGCTGCGGCGCAATCGCGGCCGCTTCCAGTACCACTTCGGCATCAAATACCGCATCGGCATCCGTGTGCAGCTCGCGCCAGTCGGCCAGCGCCTGCTGCCAGGCATCACCCTTGGGCGCGAACTCACGACCTTCGAGGTAAGCGAAAGTGGTTTCATCGGGGGCCACCATACCGGCCTTGGCACCCATTTCGATAGCCATATTACACAGGGTCATACGCCCCTCCATGGAGAGGTCACGAATGGCCTCGCCGCAGAACTCCACCACATAACCTGTGCCGCCATCCATGCCGATTTTACCAATAATGGCCAGCACTATGTCCTTGGCGGTGATGCCATCGGCCACCTTGCCGCGCACCTCGATTTTCATGGTCTTGGCCTTGAGCTGACGCAGGGTCTGGGTAGCCAGTACGTGCTCCACTTCCGAGGTGCCGATACCGAAGGCCAGCGCACCGAATGCGCCGTGGGTGGCGGTGTGGGAGTCGCCGCACACAATCACAGTGCCCGGCAGGGTAATGCCAAGCTCGGGGCCCATCACGTGCACAATGCCTTGATTGGGATGGTGAATGTCGTACAAACGCACATTAAAGTCGCGGCAGTTGTCGGCCAGGGTCTCTACCTGAGTGCGGGCCATGGGGCTTAATGCTGTTAAGCTGGCGCTCTTGGTAGAGGTATTGTGATCCATGGTGGCAAAGGTTTTTTCCACTGCCCGCAGTGGGCGACCGGCCATCTTCAGGCCACTGAATGCCTGAGGTGAGGTCACCTCGTGCACCAGATGCCGGTCTACATAGATGATGGGCGCTTCACCGGCTGGCTCAACCACCAGGTGGGCGTCCCACACTTTCTCATACAGAGTCTTTGCCATTACACACCTTCCCGGATTGCATTGGCGATAAAGTCGCCCATTTCTTTGGTTGATTTAGCATTGTGACGCTGGTCAGCAGACAGCAGCTCGCCGGTTAAGAAGCCCGCTTCCAAAGCGGCACCCACGGCGCGCTCGATACAGGCGGCGGCCTCTTCCTGCTTAAGACTGTGACGCAGCATCAGCGCAGCAGAGAGAATTTGCGCAATCGGGTTGGCGATGCCTTTGCCGGCGATATCCGGCGCACTGCCACCGGCTGGTTCATACAGGCCGAAGCCTGAACCGTTCATGGACGCAGAAGACAAAAGCCCCATGGAGCCGGTGAGCATGGCGATTTCGTCCGACAAAATATCACCGAACAGGTTTGAGCACAGCATCACGTCGAAATCGAAGGGACGGCGCAGCAGCTGCATGGTGGCGTTATCGATATAGATGTGTTCAAGCGTCACATCGGGGAAGTCTTTGGCTACCTCTTCCACTACCTCGCGCCACAGCACAGAGCAGGCCAGTACGTTGGCTTTGTCCACCGAGGTCACCTTGCCGCGACGACCGCGGGCCGCCTCGAAGGCGATTTTGGCAATACGGCGGATTTCACGGCGGCTGTAACGCATGGTGTCGAAGGCTTCTTCCTCTTCGCCCTCGCCCTGACGGCCTTTTGGCTTACCGAAGTAGATGCCGCCGGTGAGCTCACGCACGCACAGCACATCAAAACCTTGGGCGGAGATATCCGCGCGCAGCGGCGACATGTGCTCAAGGCCGGTGTGCAGCCTGGCCGGACGCAGGTTACAGAACAGCTCGAAGTGACCACGCAGCGGCAGCAGCGCACCGCGCTCTGGCTGCTCGTTGGGAGGCAAATGCTCCCACTTGGGGCCACCCACAGAGCCAAACAAAATGGCATCGGCCGCTTCACAGCCCTTGAGGGTAGCGTCAGGCAGCGGACAGCCGTGGTTGTCGATGGCAATGCCGCCCACATCGTACTCGCTGTACTCGATATTGAGGTCGAAGCGCGCCTCTACTTCTGCCAGCACCTTACGTGCCTCTGCCATCACCTCGGGGCCTATGCCGTCACCGGCCAATACGGCTATCTGATAACTCATGCTTTGCTCTACTCCCTGACACTCTTTTTAAATTGAATTCATTGATAAATGGATGAAGCTATAAAAGCACGGCATTAAACGCCGCCAAGCTCACGGGTTTGCTGCATCTGCTGCTTGCAATAGGCGACCTTGTCGGCGCGCCAGGTCAGGTTCATGACGTGGACCAGCGCCTGAGCCGAGGCCTCAACTACATCGGTGGCCAATCCCACGCCGTGGAAGTTACGGTCATCGTAGCGGGCAGTAATGTCTACCTGACCCAGGGCATTTTGCCCCTCGCCTTTGGCACCAAGCTTGTAGCTGCTGATATTAATGGTGCGATGGGTTGCGCGGGCGATGGCGTTATAGGCGGCATCGACCGGACCATTACCGGTAGCGGCCTCGGTGATGACCTCGTCCCCGACGCGCATGCGCACAGTAGCGGTAGCCTTGCCTTCGGTAGAGTCTGACTGCACTACCAATTGCTCCATCACATAATGATCGTCATCCTCGGCCTGCGCCTCCATAAAGGCCAACGCTTCCAGATCGTAGTCGAATACCTGGCCCTTTTTGTCGGCCAACTTCAGGAAGGCGGCGTACAGGGTATCCATATCGTAATCACCGGCGCCGTAACCCATTTCTTCCATGCGGTGTTTAATCACGTGACGACCGGAACGCGAGGTCATATTCAGGTTGTTACGGTTCAGACCAATACTCTCTGGCGTCATGATTTCATAGGTGTTTTGCGCCTTTAACATGCCGTCCTGGTGAATACCTGATGAGTGGGTAAAGGCATTGGAGCCGACAATCGCCTTGTTGGGCTGAATGGGCATGTTGCACAGCTGGCTGACCAGTGATGAGGTGCGATGAATTTCACGGGCATTGATATTGGTATACAGACCCAGCATGTCTTTGCGGGTGGCCAAGATCATAGCGATTTCTTCCAACGAGCAGTTACCGGCGCGCTCGCCGATACCGTTCACGGTACATTCAATCTGGCGAGCACCGGCCTGCACTGCGGCGATAGAGTTGGCGACCGACAGCCCCAGGTCGTCGTGGCAGTGCACTGAGATCACCGCCTGATCGATATTGGGCACACGATTGAACAGGGTCTGGATGATGCCGCCAAATTCGCTGGGTACTGTATAGCCAACGGTGTCAGGAATATTGATGGTGCGGGCACCGGCACTAATGGCCGCTTCGACCATGCGGCACAGGTTATCAATTGGCGTGCGGCCCGCATCTTCACAGGAGAATTCCACGTCATCGGTAAAGCGGCGGGCGTATTTCACCGCACCAACGGCCATGTCCAGCACTTGATCAAATGAGCGCTTGAGCTTGCTCTCTACGTGGATATTGGAGGTGGAAATAAAGGTGTGAATTCGGAACTGCTCAGCCACAGACAATGCCTGGGCGGCAGCGTCTATGTCTTTTTCCAGCGCCCGCGACAAAGCACACACTCGACTGTTTTTAATATGGCGGGCAATGGTTTGCACTGATTCAAAATCACCGGGAGAGGATACGGGAAAGCCCACTTCCATCACATCCACGCCCAAACGTTCAAGGGCCAGAGCCACCTGCAATTTTTCTTTTACCGAAAGACTCGCAGCCAGCGCCTGCTCACCGTCTCTCAGGGTAGTATCAAAAATGATGACTCTGTCTGACATTCCCATTCTCCATGGAACCGATTCGGTTCTCGTTGTACAACTCATGTGTTTGAAAACAAAAAACCCCGCGTGGTTGGCGCGGGGTTTTGTGAAGGCTTTGCTTGGCTAGCGAGCGTGCGACACTAATTCCTCCGCGCAGGGATTGCGAGAGTAAGGAGAAGGAGGTTGATTAGTGAAACAATTCTATTCATAAAAATAAGATATTTATGCTGAGCAAAAACCAAGCGAGTGCCTAATATGTAACTTGCCCACTTAACAGTGTCAACCCCCAAATTTTTCATCATCCGTCAATTCAGTCCGGCTTACTTTCGGTTTTATAGGCTTTTTGACCTCAGCTGTGTCTAAAAAATTATCCACAACATCATAGATGTAGGATATAACAGTCAATACCTGCCGTAGGCGGGTCTCGTCAGCTTTATGCAAACATGACAGCGAAATTGCTATACTGTCGGCCCTATAAAAGTCGCTGGCTATTGGAGAACTATGGGATTTCATCACCGGATTTGCGGCCTGCTGCTGTGGCTTTTGCCACTGCTCGTGCTCGCCCGGGAGCCAATGGATGAAATCAGTACACTGGTCTTTCAGTATCCGGCGGAAGCCAAGTCTCAAATTGCTCTTCTGGAAGATGAATTCAGACATTCCCCAACGACGGACCTAAACAACCTGCGACTCAAGCTGCTTAAGTGTGAACTGCTGCTGGAGCAAGGAGATAACGAGGCCGCCATCAATCTGGCCCAAATGGGCGAGGCTACCGCCAAGCGGCTTGGCGTTGAATATGCCAGACCTTATTTTATTGCTTGTCTGGCCAATGCTTATAGCCGTTACAACAACGTGCAGGTAGCACTGCCACAATTGGACACGGCCGTCACCCTTGCCAAGCGCTACCAACAACCCCAAGCATTGATACTGGCGCTGAGGTTAAGGGGACAGCTGGATACGGAAGCAGAGAACTACACCTCCGCAATTGAAGACCTGCGCGTAGCACTGGACGCTTATGAAGGCATACAAAACCAGCAACAAAACTGGATATGGCCACCAAAAGCGCTGACGTACGGTGCCATGGGGCAACTGATGTATGCCACAGGCGACCTGACTCAGGCCCGCCATTACAACAACCTCGGGCTGGAGCACTTAGACAGTAAAGGTAAAGTTCGCCTGGAATTGCTGCTAAACGCTGCCGAGATTGCCATCGCCTCGGACAAGGACGGGGATAGTGCAGATTACCTGGCCCAGGCAAGAAAATTACTGCCAGAACTGAGCACTCCACTGGAGCTGGCGCTCGGCTACAGTCGCATAGCGTCCATCGAACTGACTCGAGGTCGTCCCGACATAGCTGAAGACCTGCTTAATATCGCGTTAAATACCTTTATTCAGCAACAAAATCAGCTATATGCCATGAGGGTTCAAGGGTTGCTCGCGCAGGTGGAGTTTGCCAAGAATAATCACCCGGCAGCGTTAAAGTTGATGTCTCAGGCTATTGCCACAGCGCAGCAACTGCAGCTTTATTCTGAGCAGGCCAAATACCAGCTGCAACTTGCCAGGTTCCATGAGTCTCAGGGGCAATTCGAAAAGGCATTTCAAACACTCGATAAAAGCCTTCAGGCAACAGTCCAAGCCCACCGCCTCATAAATCAAACCCGCACTCAGCAACTTAATACCCGCCTGGGTCAGCGCAGCCTGAATGCCGACTTCGAACTCAATCCTTTGTCATCATTTCCCGGACAAAGTAATTTAAGCTGGGTTTACAACCTGATGCTGGTGATGATTTCCCTGCTGCTGGCGTTGGTGGTATGGCAAATGACGAGACAGTTCAGCAGCCGTCCTGCAGAGGACAATGTGCCCCAATCCCCTGTTCAATGGCTGGAGCAGGCAATGCTGCACGCCAAACGCGGTGGTCATCCATTGTCGGTTCTGTTATTGGGGGTAAAAAACCTGGACACTCAGGAGATAAAAAACCTGACGGCGGCCCTGAAACTCAGACTCAGGGAAACAGACAGCCTCTACCTGCTCAATGACAATGAGATATTAATCCTCTTGCCCTATACCAGTAATCAGGGTGCCGATTTGGTTGTTCAGCAGCTCAGCCCCGCGCTGGTACCATGGCAAGACAGAAAAATTCTTCTTGGCCAAGCCAGTATGCACCAATTTGATACCTCAGAAACCCTGCTCAAACGTGCCACCACCCGAGGCATGACCCGCAGCACACTGATGACTAATCCCCACTGATGTAAGCGGCTATCTCGTCGAGAAACTCACCACCAAACCGAGCCAGCTTACGTTCACCCACACCGTTAACGGCTAACAGCTCAGCCTCTGATTTGGGCAGCATCCATGCCATTTCAGCGAGTGTGGCATCATTGAACACCAGATAGGGCGGCACATCCTGCTCTTCGGCTATAGTGCGCCTCAAATTTTTGAGCCTGGCAAACAACTTACGATCGTAATTTTGCGGCGTTCGACTCGATGTGCGCTTACGCGGCACATCACTGAGGCTAAGGCGAGGCTCGGCAAGCATCAGCGCCACCTCCCCTTTCAAAACGGGTCTGGCTGCGCTGTTCAGGCGTACCGACGAGCCACGGGTAATATCCTGGCTGGCGAGTCCCAGGTGAATAAGCTGACGGGTGACACTCAGCCAATACTCTGTGCTCTTCTCTTTGCCAATGCCCCATGTTGACAGCTTGTCGTGCCCCCGGTCTACCACGGAAGCGGCTTTGGAACCCCGCAAGACTTCAATGAGATGATTGACCCCAAAACGTTGATTTAGCCTGTAAATACACGAAAGCACCTTTTGTGCATCTTCGGTACCGTTGTAACGTTTGGGTGGGTCGATGCAGATGTCACAGTTGCCGCAGGGTTCGTTTGCCGCTTCACCAAAGTAGTGCAGCAATACCTGACGGCGGCAGGTTTGCGCCTCGGCAAAGGCCGCCATGGAATACAGCTTATGAAACTCCACCTGCTGCTGAGGCCCGGGCTCCTGCTGTTCAATCAGATGCCGCACCCGGCCTATATCGGCGGGGTCAAATAGCAGCAAAGCCTCGGCATCCAGACCATCCCGACCGGCTCTGCCGGTTTCCTGGTAATAGGACTCAATGCTCTTGGGAATATCGTAATGCACCACAAAGCGCACGTTGGACTTGTTAATCCCCATACCAAAGGCGACTGTGGCCACCACCACATCGATTTGATCTTTCAGAAACCTGTCCTGTACGCTCGCCCGTTCATCCTGAGTCATGCCCGCATGATAACCCTCAGCATAGAATCCCTGCTGTCTGAGCCGCTCGGCAACCTCATCCACCCGGCGACGGCTGCTGCAGTACACAATGCCGTTGGCGCCCTTTTGCGACTGGATAAATTGTCGCAATTGGTTGGCTGCATTAAGCTTTTCGGCCACTGTGTAGCGAATATTGGGTCTGTCGAAACTGGCAAGATGCTGAAATGGCTGTATGCCAAGACGTTCGCAGATACTGCTGCGGGTTGCTTCATCTGCAGTGGCAGTAAGTGCCATCACAGGCACATGGGGGAAGCGCTGCTTAAGCTGGCCCAGCGCAGCATATTCGGGCCTGAAATCGTGCCCCCACTCACTGATACAGTGGGCTTCATCCACTGCAAACAGGCTGATATGCAGTTCATCAAGCCGGCTTAAAAAATCCCCCTGCAATAAACGTTCTGGCGACACATACAGCAGCTTAAGTTCACCGAACCTGAGCTGGCGCAGCACCTCTATAGCCTGCTCGCGGGGCTGGGAGGAATTGAGATACGCAGCAGCAACACCGGACTGAATGAGGCTATCGACCTGATCTTTCATCAGGGAAATCAGCGGCGATACCACCAGTGTTACACCGGGTAACACCAATGCGGGCACCTGATAACAAAGGCTCTTGCCGCCGCCGGTGGGCATGATCACCAGGCAATCTTCACCCTGACACACCCGCGTCATCACCTCCCGCTGGCCGGGCCTGAAATCCCGATAACCAAATACCTGTTGCAGGCAATGGCTCAGAGGATCCTGGGTGTGTTCTGATGCTGGTTGTTCCATGAAACTGCCGTAAGATAAACAAGGCGGTCATTCTAACCAAGGGAGCGGCCTGTGTCTTGTCGCAATCGTCCGAACGCTCGGCGGGGAGCCCCCAAATGTCATGCCACGAAAGCTTGCCAAACCGTGGTTAAAGCTTGCCAGACGATACCCTATGGGATTATTTGTATCGCTTGAGACAACAATGCCAGCCACGTACAATTCGCAGCCCGGCAGTTGCCAACCAGCCAGAGAACGCCTGAATGAACACCGACCACGAATACCGCAAGGGCATATTACTCGCCATTGGCGCGTACACCATGTGGGGCTTCGCACCTTTATATTTCAAACTATTGGAGCAAATTTCTGCCACCGACATCCTGCTCCACCGGGTTATCTGGTCGTTTGTGTTTACCGCGTTGCTGATGGTGTTCATCGGCGGCTTTGGCAAGCTGCGCCAACTGCTGAAGGCCCCCAAACAGCTATTGGTGTTGCTGGTTACATCGGTTTTGATTGCCGGTAATTGGCTGCTCTTCATCTGGGCGGTGAATAACGACCATATGTTGGATGCCAGCCTGGGTTATTACATCAATCCACTGCTCAATGTACTGTTAGGGATGGTGTTTCTGGGCGAACGACTCAGACCCTTACAGTGGTTTGCGGTGTTCCTTGCCACCGTTGGCGTGACGGTGCAGGTGATATCTTTCGGTTCCATTCCCGTGGTATCGCTGGCGCTGGCAGGCTCATTTGGCATTTATGGCCTGCTGCGAAAAAAGGTCAAGGTGGATGCCAAAACCGGACTTTTGGTAGAAACCGCCATCTTGATGCCCGTTGCCCTGGGTTATTTGGTGCTGACGCTTGGCAGTGCAGAGCACAGCATGCTGAGCAATGACTGGCAGCTCAATCTGCTACTGGTCGCTGCCGGGATTGTGACCACAGCACCGCTGCTGTGCTTTGCGGGGGCGGCGGTGCGTATTCCTTTATCCATGCTGGGCTTTTTCCAATATATAGGCCCCAGCATTATGTTTATCCTGGCGGTCAGCCTCTATGGCGAGCCTTTTGGCGTGGAAAAGAGCATCACCTTCGGTTTTATCTGGACGGCACTGGCGGTGTTCACACTGGACATGCTCAGGCGTCGGGGTTGAACCAGGCAATCCAAACACCACAGCAGTAACACAAAGAAGCCCGGGATGTGACCCGGGCTTTTTACTCATCTCATCTCTGAGCGGGGGTGGTCTCTTTACACATGAGCGCTTGCTACTGACCCATTATGCCAGCAAGCCCTATCGGCGTGACTTATCAGCGTTCTTGTTCGTTATGCAAAGCGGCCAACAAGGCCTCCCCATCTGGTGTGCTCAGCACCAGGGTATACCCCTCATCCACCGGGATAACCAACAAGGGATCTGTGCCTGTCACCGAGACGAGTGCCTTGGCGTCAGTCCCCTTGAGGCGAAACCAACCGAGATTGTAGCCCGGTGTACCGACCCCGTTTGTTCGAAACCCCAGTTTAGGCGCATCAGCAGCCGATGTGGCCATCACACGAGCTTCACCAAGCTGTAAAGAAGATACAGGAATGATGCGGCTGTAAGCGGGCAAGTCCAGCACCAACTTATCCTGCTCGAGGCGGGCCTCCGGTGATAAAGCCCCAATGAAAATCCACCCCAACAGACCAACCACAGCGAGAATAATGCCAGTGGCAACGGCACTGGCCGTTTTGGTCATGGGTTTACGTCTGGCAAAAAAACCAATCAGTATTACCCCTATCAGCAGGCCTATGGCGCCCCAGAGGGCGCTGCCCGCCAGTGGCGTGAGTATAAAGCTTTGCGTTGTCATCAATCTGCCCCAGCTCTCATCAGTTCACCCAAGGTTGCGCGAAAGACATAATATGTCAAGAGCATTAGACCTCAAATGACAAATTAGCAGCTGCAATAAACAAACAACCAGCCATGTGGCTGGTTGTTTCGGCAGGAAGGATTATTGCAGATCCAATGCGAGAATTTTTGAGCGACGTTGATAGTTGTAAAGCTGCTTTTTCTTGGTCGGTAAGGCCTCTACCTCCACCAACTCAAAGCCGTGCTCCAGGAACCAGTGAATACTGCGGGTGGTAAGCGCAAACAGGCGGGCATAGCCCCTCACCCTTGCCTGGCCTATGATGTTCTTGAGCAGCAAACTCCCCCGGTCGGCATCGCGGTAATCAGGATGCACCACCAGGCAGGCAAACTCACCGGCATTGTCTTCTTCAAAGGGATACAGCGCGGCGCAGCCGATAACCAGACCGTCCCGTTCAATAACCATAAACTGCTCGATTTCCATCTCGAGCTGCTCGCGGGAACGGCGCACCAGAATGCCCTGCTCTTCCATTGGGCGGATCAGGTTAAGAATGCCACCAATATCGGCAATCGATGCGCGGCGCAGACGCTCGGCGCTTTCGGTCACGATTTGTGTACCTATGCCATCACGGGAGAATAGCTCTTGCAGCAAGGCACCATCTTCGAGATAGCTCACCAGATGGCAACGTGGTACCCCATTGCGGCAGGCATCAATGCTCGCCTTCAAAAACGCCAGGGTACCGACGCAGGCCTGACCGCCTTCCTGCATCTTGGCGAAAATCTTCTGGGCATCGTTTGGCATCAGCTCGGCAATCACTTCGCCGTTACGATCCAGAATACCGTTCTGTGAGCTGAACCCTATCATCTTATCGGCTTTGAGCTTCACCGCCACCTGAGTGGCTACTTCCTCGGCCGTCAGGTTAAAACTTTCACCGGTAACCGAGGCAGCAATCGGCCCCATCAGCACAATACCGCGGCTGTCGAGCTGATGCTTAAGCCCATTCACGTCGATACGACGCACCCGGCCAGACAGGCAAAAATCCACCCCATCTTCCACGCCCAGCGGCTGGGCAATCACAAAGTTGCCGCTGACAACGTTCAGCTGCGTGCCCTGCATGGGAGTATTGGACAGACTCATGGAAAGCCGTGCAGTAATGTCGAATTGGAGCGCTCCGGCAACCTGCTTGATCACCTTCAGAGTATCTTCATCGGTGATGCGTACCCCGTTGTGGTAGGCAGGCGCAATGCCATGCAGCTCAAGCGCCGCATCAATCTGCGGCCTGGCACCGTACACCAGCACGATACGGATCCCCAAGCTGTGCAGCAAGGCCACATCGTTGATGATGGCGCGAAATTGGGGTTGTACCATGGCTTCGCCGCCCAGCATGACAACAAATGTCTTGCCGCGGTGAGCATTTACATAGGGGGCGGAATGACGAAAACCGTCAACCAATTCGGTAGTTCGCACGGGCTGTTTTGTCCTCACAGTCTCCGACGCAGCACACACTGCGCCAAGTTGAATTCTTGCGCAATTTTAGTGAATTTAAATTCACATTTAAAGCATTTATTTGTGCCAACTCCATGTTTCATCTCAATGAAACCGTACGGAGCACGCATAACAATGCCAAAGTGTTCACGTAAATGCACATTAGTACATTAAAGCATACAAATCACAGATTCACCTGAAATGCAGGCAATAAAAAACCCCGGTACAGAGACCGGGGTTTTCAGAATCATAACCAAGTAAATTACTTGATTTTGGCTTCTTTGTAGATAACGTGCTGACGGATCACAGGATCAAACTTCTTGATCTCCATCTTTTCTGGCATGTTACGCTTGTTCTTGTCAGTGGTGTAGAAGTGACCAGTTTTAGCGCTTGAAACCAGCTTGATCTTTTCGCGATTGCCTTTAGCTTTAGCCATTTTCTATTACACCTTCTCGCCACGGGCACGAAGTTCAGCAACAACTACTTCGATACCTTTCTTATCGATGATACGCATACCTTTAGTGGAAACACGCAGCTGTACAAAGCGCTTTTCAGTTTCCAACCAGAAACGGTGGTTCTGCAGGTTAGGTAAAAAGCGACGACGGGTCGCGTTCTTTGCGTGCGAACGGTTGTTACCAACCATTGGTCGCTTGCCAGTAACTTGGCATACTCTTGACATGTCAATCTTCTCCAAACAGTTTTTAACGCTCGAGCATTAATGTACCTCGTATGGCCGTCGCCCGAGGCACAAAGAGGGCGCATTTTATACACGAAAGGCCATGGGAGATCAAGTAAAGATCATCCAATCCACCCTCGCTCGGCAAAGGAGACTATCTCCCGGTCCCCTACAACCATGTGATCCAGTAAGGATACATCTATGGTTGCCAAGGCATTTTTCAATCTTTCAGTGATCCGTCTGTCGGCTTGGCTGGGTTCAGCGACCCCAGACGGATGGTTATGGCAGACGATGACCGCTGCCGCCCGCTTTTCCAACACCAGTGACACCAGCTCCCGGGGATATACCGATGCTGCATCTATGGTGCCTCGAAACAATTCGACAAACTGGATGACCCTGTGTTGGCTGTCGAGCAGCAAGACGGCAAATACCTCATAGGCTCTGTCTGCCAACTGAAATCTCAGGTAATCCCGGGTCAAATCCGGACTTGTCAGCACAGCGCCCCGCTGCAAAGATTCACCCGCCAGTCGCCTGGCAAGCTCAGCAGAAGCCTGAAGCTGGGCGTATTTTACCGGACCCAGGCCCTGGAGTCGACACACCTGCTGCTTAGTTGCACTGAATAAAGGCCGTAATCCACCAAATTCACCGATAAGTTCCCTCGCCAGGTCAACCGCATTTTGACCACTAACCCCATTTCGCAGCAGCACTGCCAGTAATTCTGCGTCCGATAAATGAGCCGCGCCCCGCTGCAATAATTTTTCACGTGGCCCCTCTCCCTCAGGCCAGTCCCGAATTGCCATCCCTTGCCTCCCGTGTCCCGTCTTTAGGTACCGCTTGCATGTTAAGATTTTGACTTTGGCCGCTCACTCTTGGGGCGGCGTCTATGGTATGGTTAGCGCCAGTTAATTTTAGTCGGGATCTGCGTGTGAGCCTGAATAATCGAAAAATCCTGCTGGGGATTGGTGGCGGCATTGCTGCCTACAAGAGCGCCGATTTGGTGCGCCGTCTGAAAGAACAAGGGGCCGATGTGCGCGTGGTGATGAGCCAGAGCGCCTGCGAATTTATCACCCCACTGACACTGCAGGCCCTCAGCGGTTATCCGGTCAGCATGGATTTGCTCGACCCCGCTGCCGAAGCCGCCATGGGGCACATTGAATTGGCCCGCTGGGCAGAACTGATTATTCTGGCTCCGGCCACTGCCAATCTGATTGCCCGCATGAGCATAGGGATGGCGGATGAACTTATTACCACCACCTGCCTTGCCACCTCGGCGCCCATCGCCATTTGCCCGGCAATGAATCAGCAGATGTATGCCAACCCTGCAACCCAGGCCAATTTAAGCACACTGCAGCAACGTGGCATGCTGATTTGGGGCCCGGGCAGCGGTAGTCAGGCCTGCGGCGAAGTCGGTGCAGGCCGTATGTTGGAGCCGCTGGAAATCCGCACTCTGGCAGAACAATTTTTTGCTCAAAAGGCTCAGGCAAGCAGCGCGCTGCAGGGCGTCAAACTCATGCTGACCGCTGGCCCCACCCGCGAAGCCATAGATCCTGTGCGTTATATTTCCAACCACAGCTCCGGCAAAATGGGCTTTGCCCTTGCCGAGGCCGCTGTGGCCATGGGCGCAGAAGTGACTCTGGTATCAGGTCCTGTGACCCTGGCCACGCCAAGAGGCGTGAGCCGCATCAATGTGGACTCGGCCGAACAAATGTTGACCGCTGTAATGCAACATATTGACCAGCAAGATATCTTCATTGGCTGTGCTGCCGTGGCTGATTATCGGGTTGCCGATGTCGCTGCCGGTAAAATTAAAAAGAGCAGCGAAACCATGCAGCTTGCGCTGGTGCGCAATCCTGATATCTTAGCCACGGTTGCCGCCCTAGAGGCGCGACCTTTTACGGTGGGATTTGCCGCCGAAACCCACGACGTAGAAACCTACGCCCGAGATAAACTCAAACGCAAAAATCTCGATATGATCGCGGCCAATGATGTGTCTGTGCCGGGTCAGGGGTTTAATTCGGATACCAATGCTCTGCGCGTCTTTTGGCCTCAGGGCAACCAGGATTTGCCGGCAACCGACAAGTTGTCACTGGCATACCAACTGCTTTCGCTGATATCGACAAAAATAACCAAAAAATGAAGACACCGATCGAACTGAAAATTCTCGACTCCCGCATAGGCTCGGAATTCCCACTGCCGGCCTATGCCACGCCTGGCAGTGCCGGCATGGACCTTAGAGCCATGTTGGATACCAACCTGACCATAGCCCCTGGCGAAACCGTGCTCATACCTACCGGCATCGCCGTGCATGTGGCCGACCCCAGCCTGGCAGCCGTGATCCTGCCCCGCTCCGGTATGGGCCATAAACATGGCATAGTACTGGGCAACCTGGTGGGACTGATTGACTCTGACTATCAGGGTCCGCTGATGGTGTCCTGCTGGAACCGCGGCAACGAGCCCTACACCCTGCAAATCGGTGACCGCCTGGCACAACTGGTGTTTGTTCCCGTAGTGCAGGCTGAATTTAAACTGGTGGACGAGTTCGACACCTCAATGCGCGGCGAAGGTGGTTTTGGCCATTCAGGCACCCGCTAACGTTTGCATTTAGTGTGAAGGAATCTCAATGGCCGCCAAAGAAAAAATCAGCCGCCGCGAACATATTCTCCAGTGTCTGGCTCAGATGCTGGAAACCAATCCGGGACAACGTATTACCACCGCGAAACTGGCCGCCGAGGTAGGAGTGTCAGAAGCGGCGCTGTATCGCCACTTCCCCAGCAAGGCGCGGATGTTTGAGGGCTTGATTGAGTTTATCGAAGACTCACTGCTGTCTCGTATCAACCTCATCATGGACGACGAGAAAGACACCATGCGCCGCTGCCAACTGGTATTGCAGCTGCTGCTGTTGTTTGCCGAACGTAATCCGGGCATCTCGCGGGTACTGAATGGCGATGCCCTGCTGGGCGAAAATGAGCGCCTGCGCAGCCGCGTCAGCGCCCTGTTCGGCAAAATCGAAACCCAGCTCAAGCAAATCCTGCGTGAGAAAACCCTGCGGGAAGGCAAGGGATTCGAACTGGATGAGGCCATGCTGGCCAATCTGCTGCTGGCAGTGGCCGAAGGCAGAATAGCCCAGTACATTCGCAGCGAGTTCAAGCAAAAACCCACCGAACACTTCGATGAACAGTGGGGCTTTATTCAGAAACAACTACTACAAAGCTAGTTGATTTTAAGGAGAATTAAGGACGGTAAATCACCGTCCTTTTTTATTGTTTGCGGCATACTTTTGTATTAACCTCCAAGACGGATTTCAATAACAACCCACAACAAGGATGTGACATGAAGCTACACCGTCTTTTTGGTGCGCTGGCCCTGTGTCTTTGTGCCTCTGCCAATGCTGCCACTCCCGAACAGGTGTTTGCCCGCGGCAGCCAGTTCAGTCAGGTAAGACTCTCCCCCGGCGGCGATTACCTTAGTGCCATTACCAAGCACGAGGGCAAAAACAAGCTGCTGATCCTCGACACCGAAACCCTGAAACTCAAACATGCGGTGTTTTTCCCTGCCAATGCCCAGGTCGGCGATTACGACTGGGTCAGCAACGAGCGCATTGTACTGGCCAAGGAATACCTCAAAGGCTGGAGCGACCACCCGCTGTACTACGGTGAACTGTTCGCGGTGAATGCCGATGGTAGCCGCGCAACCTACCTGTTTGGTTATAACGGCGGTGAGCAGCAAACCGGCTCCAACCTGAAAAAGAACACCCCCATCCGCGCCACAGCCTCAGTGCTCGATCCCCTGCCGGATGACGACAAGTACCTGCTGGTCAAAGCCTTGCCCTGGAGTGGGGTCGACTGGCAGGAAGGACTTGCCGATGTGTACAAGGTCGATGTGTACCGCGGTACCCGCAAAAAAGTCACCCGCGCCCCCATCGGCTATGCCAGCTTCCTTACTGACCATGAAGGTGAAGTACGCTTTGCCGCCGGTCGCGACAGCAACAACGACCTCAAGGTGTTCTTTCGCGATGACGGCGACTGGCAGACCAGCGACAAGCTGGATCTGGGGCTGGGCGACTTCATTCCGCTGTCTTTTGTGGGCGACAACAGCAGCATTTACGCTGCCGGTACCGAAAGCGGCCAAACCATGGGTGTCTACCGCATTAATCTCAAAGACGGCAGCAAAACCAGGATTATTCAGGACCCACGGGTAGACCCGGCCAATTACTGGATAAACGGCCAAACCAAGCAGCTGTACGCAGTGGAGTTTGCCGACGGTTACCCAACCTATGCCTTCGTGGATGCCAATGACGAGCGCAGCCAACTGCTGAAAACCCTGCTTGCCTCTCTGCCCGGCCATCAGGTACAGATAGTCAGTGAAGATCGCAAAGGCGAGCTTTTGGTTGTGGCCGCCAGCAACGACAGAAACCCCGGTGACTACTACCTGTACAATCGCAAAACCAACAAGTTGCGTTATCTGGTTTCGGTGAACGATGCTCTGGATCCCGATAAAATGGCCGAGGTAAAGCCCTTCGACTTTACCGCCCGTGACGGCACCAAAGTCCAGGCCTTCCTCACCCTGCCCTTTGGCGTCGATGCCAAAAACCTGCCCTTGGTGGTCAATCCCCACGGCGGCCCCCATGGCCCAAGGGATTACTGGGGGTTTGATCCGCAAAACCAGCTGCTGGCAAGCCAGGGCATAGCGGTGTTGCAGGTTAACTTCCGTGGCAGTGGCGGCTATGGCAACGCCTTCGAAGAGGCTGGCTACGGCAAATGGGGCAGAGAAATCCAGTACGACATCATAGATGCCACCAAAAAGGTGATAGCCGATGGCACAGTGGATAAAGACCGCATCTGTATCGTGGGCGGCAGCTTCGGCGGCTACAGCGCGCTGCAAAGCTCGGCGCTGGCCCCGGATTTGTTCAAGTGCGCTATTGGCTTTGCCGGTGTATACGACCTGGAACTGATGTTCGAAGAAGGTGATGTGCAAAAGCGCGATGCCGGTATGGCTTACCTGAAGCGCGTATTGACTCAGGACAAAGCATTGCTGCAGTCCATGTCGCCCACCCACAACGTGGATAAACTCAAGGCCGCCATCCTGCTGGTACACGGCGGTGAAGATGAGCGCGCGCCTATCGAGCAGTACGAAGCCATGGCCAATGCTTTGAAAAAGCACAACTATCCATTCCAATCGCTGGTCATGGATGATGAAGGCCACGGTTTTTATAACGAGGCTCACCGCGCCAAATACTATGGCGAAATGCTTGGCTTCCTGAAGACCCATCTGAAGTTCTGACATCTGGCGGCAAACGCCGTGGTTATCAGCCGGGCCTGGCCCGGCTTTTTTATGGGCCGACTACAATTTCGGTATGAATTTACGCCAAATAGCGGTATCCTGCGCCACTCGCGCAATACCCAAGTAATTTGCCCTGATATTGCGCAGCGGCCAAGGCGCCGATGATGTGGTTGGAGGTAAAAATGGCACTCAGCGAAGCAGCACAAAAGGTTCAGGCGGCGCTCTTGGAGCGGGGGCTGGAAACTCCCATGGTTCCCTGCGGACTCTCCCGCGAGGAACGCAAAGACAAAATCGAACAGCATATGCGGGCAATTCTTGGCCTGATGTCACTCGATTTGACCGACGACAGCCTTGCCGATACCCCCCGTCGCATCGCCAAAATGTACGTGGATGAAATCTTCTCTGGCCTCGACTACGAGAACTTCCCCAAAATCACTGTCATCGACAACAAGATGGGCGTGGATGAAATGGTACGGGTACAGGATATCAGCCTGACCAGCACCTGCGAACACCATTTGGTGACCATAGACGGCACTGCCACAGTGGCCTATCTGCCGCGTAAAAAAATCATCGGCCTGTCGAAAATCAACCGTATCGTGCGCTTCTTTGCCCAGCGCCCTCAGGTGCAGGAACGCCTGACTCAACAGGTTCTGGTGGCACTGCAGGCACTGCTGGAAACCAAAGATGTGGCGGTGAAAATCGATGCGGTGCACTACTGCGTTAAATCCCGCGGCGTGATGGATGCCACCAGCTCCACCACCACCACGGCACTGGGTGGCATTTTCAAATCCAACCCGGCCACCCGGGCGGAATTTTTACATCAGCCCCGCTGAACTTAAGCGTATTCCCAATAAAAAACGCCGCTGATTGCGGCGTTTTTTATGCTTAAGCCAAGGGCCCAAACTGGCGGGCGCTTACCTTTTATGGCTTGGGCTTAAATGCCGTATTGCTCGCGGTAAGCACGTACCGAGCTCAGCACCTCTTCCATGCCTGGCTTCTCGGCCAGGAAGGCAATCAAATCGGCCAGCTTGATGATAGCCACGATACCGCAGCCAAAGTCACGCTCCACTTCCTGAATGGCAGACAGCTCGCCCTTACCCTTTTCCTGACGGTCCAGCGCAATCAACACCCCGGCCAGCTCGGCACCATTGGCCTGAATAATTTCCATCGATTCACGAATGGCGGTACCGGCGGTGATCACATCATCCACCAACATAACCTTACCCTTGAGCTCGCTGCCCACCAGGTTACCACCTTCACCGTGATCTTTTTTCTCTTTACGGTTAAAGCAGTAAGGCATGTCGATATCATGGTGCTCGGCCAGGGCTACCGCCGTGGTGGTGGCAATGGGAATGCCTTTATAAGCGGGGCCAAACAGCAAATCGTAGTCGATACCCGCATCCACCAGCGCAGCGGCATAGAAGCGGCCGAGACGGGCCAGATCGCGGCCGGTATTAAATAAACCGGCGTTGAAGAAGTAAGGGCTCTTGCGGCCGGATTTGAGTGTAAACTCACCGAATCTCAGTACATTACGCTCGAGAGCAAACTCAATAAACTCGCGCTGATAGGCTTTCACTGTCTTTCCTCTATCATGTGTCTGGCTGCTCAGGCAGCCGATTAAAGCAGGGTGCAGGGTGGTAAAAAGGCCCCTCTCGGAGCCTTTAAAAAAATCAATTCTGTAATCAGTTCAGAGCCGCTTTCTGAGTATCAATGATTTCGCGGATACCGTGTTTGGCCAGCTCCAGCATGGTCAGCAACTCTTCGTGGGTGAAAGGCTCACCCTCGGCCGTACCCTGAACTTCAATGATCTTGCCGGTTTCGGTCATCACCACATTCATATCGGTTTCGGCAGCGCTGTCTTCCACATACTCGAGATCGCAAATGGCTTCGCCGTTGTGGATACCCACGCTCACAGCCGCAATCAAAAACTTCAGTGGGTTGGCTTTCACCAAACCTTTACCGCGGGCCCAGTTCAGCGCATCCACCAGTGCCACACAGGCTCCTGTGATAGCTGCGGTACGGGTGCCACCATCGGCCTGAATAACATCACAGTCCACCACTATGGTGTTTTCGCCCAGTTGCTTTAAATCCACGGCAGCACGCAGGGCGCGGCCAATCAGACGCTGGATTTCCTGGGTACGGCCAGACTGTTTGCCACGGGCGGCTTCGCGGTCCATACGGCTATGGGTAGAACGCGGCAGCATGCCATATTCGGCAGTCAACCAACCCTGCCCACTGCCTTTAAGGAAGCGTGGTACACCCTCGGTGAAACTGGCGGTACACAGCACCTTGGTTTCGCCAAACTCTACCAGCACAGAGCCTTCGGCGTGGGCAGTAAAGTTACGGGTGATGCTGATGGGGCGGGTCTGAGCCGGGGTACGATTACCTGGACGCATGGCGATTCCTGTGACGTATGAATTTCGCAATAATTTGGCTGCCTATTATAGGGCTATGCAGAGCGAGTTGCCACGGTGGATTTTGAATACACTCCGCGCGTTACAAAGGGTCATTAGCAGATTTTGCTCACGTTCAGGGCCATGACGCTGGCCTGGCTTGTGGTTATAATGACGTCCAGACTTAGCCGAAAATCAGCCGGAATCCCTATGATCCACAGCATGACCGCCTATGCCCGTATCGAGCATAAATCCTCCTGGGGCAACGCCTCTTTTGAAATCCGCTCAGTGAATCAGCGCTATCTGGAAACCTACCTGCGCTTGCCAGAGCAGCTGCGCAGCCTCGAACCAGCGCTGCGCGAACGCTTAAGAAAGCGCCTCAGCCGTGGAAAAGTAGAAGTGAATCTGCGCTATGACGTCGCCAACGACTCAGGCGCCGAACTGAGCATCAACCAAGACCTCGCCCGTCAACTGCTGGGCGCTGCCAATTGGCTTAAAGCCGAAGCCGGACAGGGTGATATTGCGCTGACTGATATACTCCGCTGGCCCGGTGTTATCGCCACCGCCGAGCAGGACATGGATGCCATCAGCGCCGAGCTGTTGGGGGCCTTCGATAAGGCACTGGATCAGTTTGTGGAAGCCCGTGGCCGTGAAGGCAGCGCCATCAAGGAAATGCTCGAAAGCCGCCTTGGTGCCGTGGAAGGTCAAATTGCCATTGTGCGCGAGCACATGCCAAAGGTCATTGAATGGCAACGTGAAAAACTCACATCCCGGCTTGCAGAGATTCAGGGTGAGCTCGACAGCACCCGTATCGAGCAGGAAATGGTGCTGCTGGCGCAAAAACTCGACGTGGCCGAAGAAATGGACCGCCTTGAAGCGCACATCACCGAAGCTCGCCGCATCCTCAAGAAGGGTGGCAGCGAAGGTCGCCGCCTCGACTTTATGATGCAGGAGTTCAACCGCGAGTCGAACACCCTCGCCTCCAAGTCCATCAGCACAGAAATCACAGCTGCCGCCGTGGAGCTCAAAGTACTTATCGAGCAGATGCGCGAACAGATCCAAAACGTAGAGTGATGTTTCACCACCCATCACCAACAACCAAGCCCTTGATAAAAGGGCTTTTTTGCATCTCACGGTCAAAGAGTTTGCGTCAGGAGTCGTAGCTTACTCCAAATTTTGCGGTGACTTATTGGTGACTTATGCTAAGCCAATTCCTAGGTAAGATGAGTCAACAATGAACCACGCGCAGTTGATCAAAACCGCCGCAAGCCGCTCTGAACAAAAAGTGCGTGTTGCCGACAATTTGTATATAAAGCCATTAAAGTCTGGTGTTGGCTCCTTCATCTACCGAGGCACCGTCGCAGGGAAAAGAATCGAAATAGTGCTTGGCCAATTCGGCAATGGCCCAGGGAAAATGTCTAAGTCAGACGCCAAAAACCAAGTTGCCGAGCTTCAAAGACAGGTAAAGGAAGGCAAAAACCCCAAGCTTGAGATCAAGAAGCTAGCGGCAGCACTGCAAGACACGTTTGGCAGTGTTACTCAGGACTATTTTGAGGGGTATTGCAGGACCATCGACCATCCAGGTAGACCGAGAGCCCTATACACAAATTATGTGGCTAAGACATTGGGCGAATTACCAGTTTCTTACATAACAAGAATAATGGTTCGTGACTTGGTCAATAGCATTGATGCTGGTGTGAAGCGGACAGCAAACATCAATGTGCTTCGGTTGATAGATAAAATACTGGATCACGCTGTGGAGCTGGGCATGCTTGAAACCAACGTGGCTAAGGGTATCAACCGCAAAAAAATTGGTGCGAAAGCAGAACCTCGAGAACGAAATTTGTCTTTTGAGGAAATTCCCATTGTGCTGGCAATATTACGTGACCACGTATCGAGGGATAACTATCTGGCGTTTATCCTTTTGCTCATTCTTGGTGTGCGTAAAAATGAGCTGCTACAAGCCAAGTGGACTGAATTTGATCTGGAAAAGCAAATATGGCTTCTCCCAAACGGTCGCAGCAAAACCAAAAAATCAATCGCAATTGCCATTCCCGAACCTCTCATGCCAATACTGCTGGAAGTGAAGGAGCGCAGTGGTAGCAGTGATTATTTATTCCCAGCCCGCAGAAATGGCTCAAATGTACCTCATACAGGCAAAGACACCTTAAATACTGCTTTATCAAAACTCTTTGGTAAGGAAAACAAGGGGAAAAAAAGCAGACCACTGCCTAATATATTCGAAGCAGCAGGCATTCCGCACTTCACAGTGCACGATTTAAGACGAACCTGTAGCAGTCGACTCAGCGAGCTGAGTGTCCCAGATGAGATTATTGAGAAAATCTTAAACCATACAAAAGCAGGCGTGAGGGGTACCTATAACCGTTATGACTGCCTCAAAGAGCGTCTGGAAGCGCAAACTAAGTTGTGTGAGAAGCTGGGAATTGCTTCACTTCTTGTGACAGGTACAGATGCTGCTGTGGCTGAAGAAGTAAAAACAGAGGTCAACTCTGCTGCAATACCAGCAACCATAGCAGCTCCAGCGCCAGTTCCAACGGCCGACGCTTCAACAGCCAAAGTAGCTGAGGCCACTACCACCAAAAAGGCGCTGTGCAAGAGTACAGATGATTCCAAACCAAGCCACCCTCAAGCTAACTGGCCTACTGGGCGCTCCCCTATGCCCTTTTCATTTGCAGGCACGCAAGGTGTTACGAGCGGTCAATCCGTCTCATTAAACTCACTGCGGATTTCAGGTGAAAATATCTCAGTGACCACAAGTTAGCTGTCTCACCGCACATAAGGGCAATGCAGGACGTTTGCTCTGCACAGCATGTGTGCTTGCAGCAAAAAACGGCACGTTTTTGTGCGATAACAGCGCCAGCAAGGCTGGCAAACCGCCGCGTAAGCGAGTGGATTCATCGAATCCGCTTGCTGTAGCAGCGCGCATGTACAGCTGGTCTGTACTACCCGTATTTTGGTTTTGCGTAAGCAAAATTTAGCGGCGGCGTTGGCAACAACGACAAGCTAAACCTTGCCCCGTTCGTAAGAACTGGGGCGCGGCAGGGACGGGAAACGCGATGGCCACATCGCCCCGTACCAAACGCGGCAAAAATGCGGGTAGTACAGAGCGTAGCTCGGTACATGCGCGCTTCATGCTGTGGGGCGCTAGAACGAAGTTCGTAAGCCGCTGATGATGGCAAGACATCAGCAGCGGCGGGCGCTCCAGAGCATATGAGGCGTTGGCGCAGCCAAGGCCGAACCCGCCGAAGGCGGTGCTTTATACCGGTAATCACAGCGGGCGTGATTCCGGTGCGGGGTGCGAAGCATCCCGCTGTCACTGTCGGTATGAAGCTCGCCACTTCATAGCGACATTGGCACTGGCTGATTGGGCTGAATTTGCGTGATGTGGCCTTACCTAATGCTGAACTTGTCTCAGGCTCGCATCAGGGAGGAAGCATGACAAACGGTTCTGGCAACAAACCACCCTTGCCGTCATCTGGCAATAAGACAGCAGCGCCGTCATCCGGCAATAAACCAGCAGCACTCTTATCCGTCAGGGATGAGTATCGCCCCTTCTTCAGCATCGACATGGGCTATCAGGTCGGCAGCAATCGCTGCCAAACGGGTAAGTCCAGGCGCAATCTCACCATCAAGATGGTGGCCCGTTTTGGCCTTATCAGCCCCAGTCTGATTGAAGTCTTTTATGGCACCAACAGGCGCCTGGCGCTGGAGCATCTCAATAAGCTGGTTGCTGAGGGTTTGCTGGTTGATGTGCGCACACCGCGCTCGGTGGATGGCCGCGTGTACGTATTAAGCTTCTCCGGCGCCAGAATGGCGGAGGAGCTGATGGGCATCGCCATTCATTACCGCTCTGTGTCTGAGCCATCGCAGCGGGTAAATCAAAACACCATCATGCACGATTTAATGTGCGCCTTTGTCATTATGCGTGGGCTGCTCAATACCCGTCAGGAGGCGGATTTCAGCCCCCAGTGGCAGCGCTTTATCAGCGAAACCGAGTTTCGTCGCCTGCATCCCGAAAACAGTACCCGCAATATCGATGGTCTGGTGCAGGAACCCTCCGGCACCCTGGCTGCGATTGAAATGGAGCACGCCTTCAAAACCAAAAAGCAGCGCCAGACCATTCTTAAGAAGTGGGCCAACGGTCTTGAGTCAGGGCTTTACCAAAAGGTGATGCTGTTTTCCCACAACATGGACATCCTGAGCGACACCAAACGCCTGCATCAGCAGCTGCTTACCGAGGCCACTGGCGCGAATGCAGCCAAGCGCAGCCCTAAAGGCGAGGCACTCAACCACGCCGAAGTCGAGCGACTGCAAAAGGCCATCATCTATCGCACCGTATATTGTCAGGAACTCACAGCGCTGTTTTACCCTTAAGCGGGGTTGGCAGTACAAAACGGAGCAGCGGCGCATATGCGCCGCTGCTCCGTGACATACCGAGCGGATTGCACTGCCGCATTTTCGCCGCAGCCAATCACATTAAGGTGGCAGACCAAAAGGTCACGTGGGTTCGAATTCCCTCAAACATCACGTACTCATAAGTTTTGCTCGGTGGAATTGGGTCACGGGCCACTTCAATAAAGTGCCAGAGAACACCAGGCTGCTTTGTAGCAAGAAGCCTGCGAGCTGCCACCCTGTCCTTGTCGATGGGTTAATACTGGCACAAACCAACCCAGCCTTTTTGGCCAAGTCGTTTACGCCCTTAACCCACCTACATCCCGTTAGGGTTCTCACTGATTAGTTACGCCCAGCCAAGGCAAACAAACCGGATCTGAGTCGATCAAACGCCATTTGGTATTGAAGAAACGGGCTAATCGAAACAATCCGCTCGCACTATGCAAATTAGCCGAGCCTTAAATGCAGCATAAAACGGAAGTTTTACACCCGAATGAATGGATTGAATCATGTTGATAATCATTATTTTAGATAAGCATGCTGCGCCTAACTAGTACCCTTGTCTTACCAGTGGGATTGGGATAAATTGGCTCAGGCAATAACAAACAATGGATTGCATACAATGCGCTCAAACAGGCACATTAGTAGCGCTGACGGTTGGCTCAATGTCGAGTTCAACTGAGAGCAATTGCAGCAGGGATGCGCCCGTCTTTCGACCCCCATCACAGACCCACATCCCCTCCTGCGATAGCTTTGCATATGGCTTAGGCTGGCTAACTCATTGTTAATGCTCAGATAGTGAAAATCAGGTGAACACTGCTGTCTGGTAGTCAGTGCCATGGGCGACAAATCTGTCAGGAACAGATTTGAACAACCATAAGGTTGGCCCCGTTGGGGTGAGTCTCAGGGATGAGACGAATAATAGTGTGGAGACCTGCGTGCTGTCTGGTAGCTAGTGCCAGTGGCGGTAGCTTACCTTGCAGCTATTGGGGCGATGCCTCAGGTGGCGCTTGGCTTGAAGGCCAAAGCGGCTTCGAAGGTGGAATTTCAGGTTGAGCTTCAAATTGAATGTGATGCCTGTGGTGACTCTTCTCAGGAGCACTTTCCATCCATGATGATTTTTTAAATTGAAAATCATCGCTCTTAAAAACAGTGTGTTGCGTGAGTTCTTGCCAAGTGGTCGGAGGTGAGATTATGCGCATACGCACTATTCAAATGTTAGCTGCCCATAGAAATCAGGAGTCACGTGGAAACTTTATCGGATCAAGGAATTAAGAAATTTCTGGAAAATTCACCTTTATATTCATGGAAGACATTTGCTCAGCCTGAAAAAATGAGAACGAGTCTTTGGATTAGGGAAATTGATGAATTCTGTGAAACTTGTAACCAAATAAGGCCGTTTCAAGACCTTCGGAGCTTAGGCGGTATTACTAGCCACCACCCAATGGGAAAAATACAGTTTTTACAATCAGGAACCTCGTATTTCACCTTCACTTGCGTATCTTGTAAAACTGAGAATCATACTTTTTTGGTAGAACAAGAAGTAACTGAAGAAACTGTGAAGATTCAAAAATATGGGCAACGGCCCCGTAAAAAGCTTGAAAGAGATGGAAAACTTCAAAAGTTTTTTAAAGAAGATGCCGAGTACTATGAAAAAGCTCTAATATCTCTCAGTAACGGTTATGGAATTGCCGCTTTTGCGTATTTCAGAAGAATTGTTGAACTTAACATAGTTAAACTTTTAGATCTTCTCGCATCAGACCTAGACCCATCTCAAGCAAATGATCCTATAAAAATAGCAATAGATGAACTGCGAAAAGAGTCTCCAATGAGCGATAAAATTAAAATCGCCAACAATGCTTTACCAGAGTATTTAAAACCTGACGGACTAAACCCATTAGGAACAATCTATAGCCTTCTTAGCGAAGGAGTTCATAGTTTAACTGACGAAGAATGTTTAGTTAAAGCTGAAAGCTTGCAAGCTTGTCTGAGTTTCCTTATTGCTGAATTAGCCTCAAGAAAAAGACATAAAGATAGCTTTAAAAAAATGGTCGGTGGTTTAAAGGGCAGCTAACAAGTGACTGTGGTATTCCGTCAGAATTTAATACGCCAAGTCAAGGGACTTTTCGAACTGTCGAGTTCCTGTAAATGCGGACTCGTAAGTAGGCGTATGCTTCACTTGTAAGACAACATCGGAGGCGCGTTGAATGTGTGGCCGGATGAATGTAATAGCCGATCCTCTGTGCCAGTGGCTGAGTGAAACCCTTGGTCTGGATTTTCACGCCAGCGACAATAGGGATTTACGCCCCACGCAGACAGTGGCGACTCTGGTGCATGAACAGGGCTCGCTTAAGCAGCGGGATACCGCTTGGGGCATTAAGCCTACCTGGGCGAAGCAGATCCTTATCAATGCACAGGCTGAAACCGTCATGCAAAAGCCCACCTTCAAACGCGCCTTTGCCGAACACAGATGCCTGGTGCCCTGCTCAGGCTGGTACGAGTGGCGTCAGGAGCAAGGCACTGACGGTAGAGAAAAAGGTCGAAAGGTTAAGTACCTCTTCAGCGCCGCCAACAACAAGCCGCTACTGATGGCCGGACTGGTGTTCAACGAACCCACCGGAGCCAAGCTGGTCAGCCTAACCACTGCCCCCATACCCAGCTGCGCCCTGTACCACAACCGTATGCCGCTGTTTATCGACCCAGACAACATCGATTTCTGGTTTGGTTCTACGCCAGAACAGCTTCAGCCACTGCTGCAAAACGAACACAGCTTGGGGATTTTGGTCGAAGCTCAGCACTGACATGGTTTTTAGTACAGCCAATAGCCCTAGAACTGGTTACCAAGTGGGTTAGGGGCTTGGAAAAAAAGGCTACTTTGCAAGGTCACACTATTAAAATGTTATGTGGTAAGAAATTATGAGTTACGAAAATCCTAGAATAGCTGGTCTAAGAGAAAGTAGAAAGTTTGCTGTCGTATTATTCACCTTTATTAAGGCAGTTATTGCTTGCGGTGTCGTGTATTATTTTGAGTATGGTTTGTATGTTGTCATTGCCTATTTAATATACTCGCTGGAGTCAATAAGTAGCTTTCAAAATTTAAACAGGGAAGAGGCAAGCGAGTTATTTGCAAATTTGGATAATGGCGTTGAGGTTCAAGACTTGAAAAGGGAAGTAGAGGTGCTTAAAGAAAAACTATCTTCTTGCGAAGATCGTTTGCTTGATGTGGAGTTGGACAAAAATTAATATGAAAAACCACATGACAAAGCACTCCAACGGACGGCTGAACGCCGCCTCTGAGTATAGTCGTTATGTTTCTCTGTGTAACACTTAAGTCCAAGGAGGACTATATGATTAAAAGTGCGCGTGTCTATCAACTGCTCAATACTGAGATAGAAGATTTCGCTTCTAGTAATATTGATTTTAAAACCTCAGATATGTTTCGTCTGTGGGTAGCAAACCGTAAGCTCATACAATCATGGGATAACAATAGTTATGACACCTTCGTAATAGAAAGCTTCAACATTATTAATAATATAGTTTCCAATATAGACTCAGTGCATCCTATATCCCAAGAAGCTCTTTATACTCTAAAAACTTATCAGGAGGAAAAGACTCTCCGTAAGTAGATAAAATCTCATCATATCCAAAGATAGGACAGGCACTGAAAGTTGCACGATCTGAACCCCATCGAAGCCCCGCGACTTTAAGCAGACTACCAAGCGACTTCTCATCAAGGGGTTATAAACTGACCCGTCAGTCATCCAATGAGTTGTCGCATGCAAACAAGGAGGTTTTGTGGATTTTTGGGCGCTTTTTTCAGGCGCATTTGCGCAGGTCTGGTACATCTTTCCGCTTGTCGCCGTTGCGCTGATCTTTAAGAGTCGCTGGTTTAAAGGAGTCTTCGGCGAGTTTTTGGTCAACAGACAATTATCCGGATTGGCTCAAGCATCTGACGGTGACTATACGCTGGTAAAGGATGTGACCCTGCCGACCGAGGATGGCACCACCCAGATTGACCATGTTCTGGTCTCCAGGTTTGGGGTGTTTGTGGTGGAAACCAAGAACATGAAGGGCTGGATTTATGGTTCTGTAAACCAGCGGCAATGGACACAGAAAATCTATCGCCATTCCTCCAAATTTCAGAATCCGCTGCATCAAAACTATAAACATGTGAAAACGCTGGAGTCACTGTTAGGCATCGGCATTGAGAAACTGCATTCTGTGATTGTGTTCATTGGTGACAGCACCTTTAAGACCGAGATGCCGGATAACGTGACCTATGCCAGTGGCTGCGTGCGTCACATCAAAACCTTCGAGCAGGTCGTATTTTCTGATGAGGAGTATCACAGCCTCATTGCGCGGATTGAAGAGATTAAGTTAAAGCGTGGCCTTGTCACTGATATCAAGCACAGACACCATGTGAAAGCGCTGGTAGCCTGCAAAAGCCAGAACAAGCAGTGTGTTCGCTGTGGCTCAGAAATGGTGATGCGGGAGTCAAAGCGTGGCGACAACAAAGGCAAGCGATTTTGGGGATGCTCTTCGTACCCTAAATGCAGGGCTATTGAAGAACTGAGTTGATCGTGTTTCGCCACTCAGACGATGTTGTCACAAACATAGAGACTGGCATATGAATAGCGGCGACAGGGCTAACATTTTGCAGACCAGCCATTAAACATAACTTACACGCTGCTGGTTTAAAGGAGCTGTGCCAGCGCTTGATGACAGAGTGCGTGCCGCATCATCCAACTTATCAGAAATCCAGACCACATCCGTGGTCTCCTAGTGCACGTCCAAACCGATAAAAAGTGTGTTAGCTTTAGACATGTCGGCCTACTGTGATTGTTTGTCTTTCCTGATAGAGAAAGTTCATTAAACAGTGTGACTCTGGTTTGACTAACCCACGAGAAAACACGGAGGCCGACACCTGTACAGCGAATCATTAGTATAAAGGAGGTTTAAAGTTGTATGGAAGATCTAAATAAGTTCCAAATCGATAATGATGGGAATTATAACGAAAGATTCATCGATAACAGCATCGAATCACCAACAGGCACAAAAGTATATTTTCGAGACATAGAAAATCACCTGCTTGCGCATATCAAACAAGCTGACGCGGTCTTTGGGGCGGTTGCCTGGTTGACTAGTTACTCAATTCTTGACGCATTGGCTGAAAAAGATAATGTTTCAATAATTGTTCAAAAAGAAGATTTTCTTCGGCCAGATGTTGGCTCAAGAACTGATTTTAAAAGTACCCTGCGAACTAAATATAATAATTTAACTTGTGTTCTTACTCGGTATTCATTTGGGAATATATTGAGTTCAGTATCAGTTCTTGGTGATCCTTCTATTGAACCAGTTAGGTGCGTTGGTAACCATAATAGAGATAAAACACCTGCTTTTCCCCGAATGCACAATAAGTTTTTAATTTTTGCAAAAGTAGAAGCCAGCCTAGAAGAATATGGTATTGAAAAAGTAACACCCTATGCTGTTTGGACTGGATCATTTAATTTAACAAAGAACGCGACAATGTCACTTGAAAATGCCTTGTATATAACTGAACCAGCAATAGTAGAAGCCTATTTTAAGGAATACGGTCAAATAGCTGCTATGTCAGAAGAACTAGATTGGCGTTCTGATTGGGTTGCTCCAGAATGGAGGATTGGCACGTAAATAGGGCTGATAAGTGACGGTGGCATTCAGCCAACCTCAATCTTTACCCGAAACGCAAACTTTCATGTTTATTTGTCTACGAGGTTAAGTGTATGCACGCAGGCTTGCTTCATGGCCCTGCGGCCACGTAAGTCGTTGTAAGCTCATTGGGTGTAATGGACATCGGAGGCGCGTTGAATGTGTGGCCGGATGAATGTAATAGCCGATCCGTTGTGCCAGTGGGTTGGTGAGATCCTCGGGCTGGACTTTCACGCCAGCGACAATAGGGATTTACGCCCGACACAGACAGTTGCGACCCTAGTGCATGAACAAGGCTCGCTTAAGCAGCTGGATACGGCTTGGGGCATTAAGCCAGCCTGGGCGAAGCAGATCCTTATCAATGCACAGGCTGAAACCGTCATGCAAAAGCCAACCTTCAAACGCGCCTTTTCTGAACATAGATGCCTGGTGCCCTGCTCAGGCTGGTACGAATGGCGTCAGGAGCAAGGCACTGACGGTAGAGAAAAAGGTCGAAAGGTTAAGTACCTCTTCAGCGCCGCCAACAACAAGCCGTTGTTGATGGCCGGACTCGTATTCAACGAACCCACCGGAGCCAAGTTGGTTACCCTAACCACAGCCCCGATACCCAGCTGCGCCCCGTACCACAACCGCATGCCGCTGTTTATCGACCCAGACAACATCGATTTCTGGTTCTGTTCTACGCCAGAACAGCTTCAGCCACTGCTGCAAAATGAGCACAGCTTGGGGATTTTGGTGGAAGCACAGCACTGAGGCGGCTTTTAGTACAGCAAATAGCCCTAGAAATGGTTACCAAGCTGGTTAGGTGCTTGGGGAAAAACAAAAGGCTATCTTGCAAGGTAGGCAAGCTTGTAAGCTTGGAAAATCTTGCAAGGTCGCACTATTAAAATGTTATATGCTTTTGCGAAGGATTCTCCGTTACACAAAGAAAAATTGACAACCAAACGCATCTGGATAAGAGTAGCTGTATGAAATTTAATCCAACGCATCTTAACAACCGAATTAGCATCATTCCTTAGGAATGGTGGGATTTTTGTATGTTTTGAACAAATCAACCCCGCCCTAGAAGGTGGGGTTTCTCTTTCTACCTTTTAGGAATCAGCATCTTGGAGGATTCAAATGAAAAAGGTAGCCGTTTTTGGAAAGCCCGGTAGCGGAAAATCCACAGTAAGCAAAGCTTTAGCGTTATCGAATGAGCTCCCGCTTTATCAACTAGACTCAATTGTTTATAAGCCAAATGGTGAGTTCGTAGCACGAGAGGTATTTGATGCCGCACATAACGATATTTTGAGTTCAGAATCGTGGATTATTGATGGTTTTGGTCCTATCAGTTCCTTTAACGAGCGTTTAGCGGCAGCTGATACCCTCGTATACATTGATCTCCCTTACTCTATTAGCTACTGGTTTGTAACTAAACGCTGCTTGAAAGGGCTCTTTATCAAGCCTGAGGGTTGGCCTGAAGGGAGCTCAATATTGAAAGGTACATTGAATAGCTATAAGACACTCAAGTTATGCCCTAAATTCTGGAACGATGAATTCTTATCTAAGCTAATGGGATACTCGAGTACTAAAAAAGTCTACATAATCAAAACAGTGTCTGAGTTAAATGACTTTGCTTTAGCGAAAACTAAATAGCGCGCATATAACAAAGCATTTAAGAGTGATTCGCAACGCTTGGCAGTTTCGCTTCGCTCGAGTATAGCCAAGCGCCGCTCACACCTTAATGCGGCGTTAGGCACTACATGAATCACTGCTGCGAGCAAATGAGAGGCCAGGCAAATTACAGGTGTGATCTTCATGCTGATGCACTTGAATGCCCAGACCACCTAATCAAGTCCTCTGATAAATTCAATGAGTACGGGATAGTTATTCATGACGGTGGTACGTCTTCAATCACGATCCAGTTTTGTCCCTGGTGCGGCGCAAGGCTACCTGAATCAAAGCGTGACCAATGGTTCGATGAGCTAGAAAGGCTCGGATATGACGACCCACTTGGGCAAGAAATACCTGAAAAGTACAAAAGCAGTGAGTGGTATCGCGCCTAACAAGTGACAGTGGCACTCAGACCATCAATTGTGATTTGATTCGGTTATGAATCATTGCAACCGCTGTCTTAAAAATTACCATGAATATACGACTTTACAGCGACTTACACATCGAATTTGAAGACTTCCATGCTCCAGCCGATGGCGCGGACGTCGTTGTGCTGGCCGGAGACGTAGACGTTGGTGTGAGAGGCATTGACTGGATAGTGCGGCAGGAGTTTAGCTGTCCGGTGATTTATGTGATGGGCAACCATGAGTACTATAACCATCGCTACCCAAGCCTGCTAGGTAAGGTGAAGCAGCATGCTGCTGGCAAGAATATTCATATCCTCGAAAACGAGAGTGTTGAGATTGATGGTGTGCGGTTTCATGGTGCCACGCTGTGGGCGGACTTCAAGCTGTTCGGTGACCCTCGGGTGGCTGGTTACGAGTGCCAACAAGTGATGAGGGATTACAAGAAAATCCGCAAAGAACCCTCTTACTCAAAGTTGAGATCCATTGATGTGGCCAGTATTCATAATCAGTCTCTAAGTTGGCTTGCCGAAAGCCTAGCCAGCTCCAAGAGTTCTGTAAATGTGGTGGTTACTCACCATGCGCCGAGCATGCTGTCGGTTCCAGCGTACTACCAGGACAACTTAGTGACAGCGGCCTATGCTTCCGATTTGAGTGCTTTTATTGATGAGCATAAACCAGACTACTGGCTGCATGGGCATTTACACACAAGCTCGAATTACTATCTGGGCGCATGCCAGGTTCTGGCTAATCCCAAGGGCTATAAGGGCGAAGTCAATGAAAGCTTTGACCCAAGCTTTAGCCTAACGCTGGCGAAGCGCGGTGTGTGATTGACCAATACAAAGGCTTGAACAGTAGCTCCTCAAGATTCTTTGAATGGCTTCGACCTTAAGTTGCGCAGCGCCCATTCTATGGGAAAAATGACCCACAGCAGAAAGATGTATTTCAGCGCCATGCTGAAAGACTCGCCTGACTTAGGGACGTGGTAATGACGATAGCCTGCGAATGACAACAATTGCACAGACATCATGGCGGAACCCAGCAGGGGCCTTCCCAGCTCGTTGAGGATGTAAAAGGTCATCAGGAAAGCGACGACAAAAGCATAGTCCACAGCGGTTTTTACTGACATCCAATAGTCCTTTATTCAATTCAACAGGGTAGAACCAATACAACGGCTGTGTTTGCCGACGAGTGCCGTTGTCGCACTCGGGTGTGCCGTTTCAGCGTGCTATAAGAGCCTTTACACTCGGAGATTGCTCAGCCCTTGCAAAGATGGCTTGTATCATTAGTATTGAATTTAATGAGATAAAGTCTAAGTTCAACCATTTTAAGGGGATGTACCATGAGTGTTGCCATGGCGCTGATAGCAATAGCGATTTTTGCCCTTTCGGTCTGGTTGGTTTTTGTACAATACCTGCCAAAAAAACTTGAGAAGTAACCCGCTTCTTGCCTAATAGAAAAGCGCCCCACAGGGGCGCTTTGAGTTTGGAGGGTTAATCCTCCGACAGTTCATGTATCCATAAGTCCTCAGCGGCCTGAAAAAAGGCCTCCGGCGTCAACCCAAACGCCAGTCTGAACTCATCCCGATACAAGTCACAAAAGCGTACAATTTCATCCAGATAACACAGCAGGATGGCGTACATGTCGGTTCCTGACAGGTATTGGCCTTCAAACTCAGGGTGTTCTGCCTGAATGGATTTGCTGGTACTGATCCCCAAAATCTGGCCAAGGATATTGCGGTGCAAGTAGATGTAGCGTGAGAATCCGAGCTCGATTGAGTCTTCATCACTATCTAACACATCGGCCAGCAACAGCATGGTGTGGTGGTCATCCCACGGAGATTTGGACTTGCGTTTGTAGATGCGAACGAACTGAGTATCTGCGACAGACATACTGGTCTCCTTGATTATGTGTCCTCGAAGATAGGTAGGCTCGCGAGTGGGAAAATGGCGAAAGAAAGAGCGAGCCAATTGGCTCGCTCAGGGGTTAGCGCCTTAATTCGAGTACTGCTGTTGCCAGATGAGCTTCAATTTCCTCGATAAACACCTTAGGCGGTTTGCCGAAGAGCTGTTCAAAGTGAGCACTGAACAGCTCACAAAACGCTTCTATGTCCTTCAGATAATGATCTAAGACCGCCGCCATGACATCACCAGTAAGGTAGTTGCCTGGCAGCTCAGGATGTTTGGCCTGAATTGACCCGCTGATACTGATCCCGATTTGATGCCCCTGCAGATTGTAATGCAGCACTATGTATCGGCTCATCTCCGGCTCAAGCTGCCCTTTCTCATTCAGCTTGGTGTTTGCCAGCAAAAGCACCTTGTGGCGCTGCAAGCCTAGTTTAGAGCCCTTGCGTGTTTGTTCGATGACCAGTGGATTCATTCTGTCCTCCAAAGTAGTTAATTAAGGTCATCGATAAGTAGGCACCTACCTGGGTAATTTGGCTCAATGGCCACTATCAGCGATAGTTAGATTCCAAAGATGACTCCCACTCTTTCAACTGCTTTTCGGTCCAGAACTTGTTTCTGGAGTTTTTTGCGTTCGGTTCAGGAAACTGACCTTTTTTAATCATACGATTCAATGTTGAACGACTCACAGTAAGTAGTTCGACTATGTCTTTGATTTTGAAAATCATGAAAAACGCCCCTGTATATTGAGATATGACAGGGGCATTTTGACTCAGTGGATATCTGCAACAAAATTTCGAATAAGCTCTAGGGTTACACGAGAGATTTCAGCCACGCTTCAATGTCCTGAGACCGAAACGCCTTCCTTCCATCGCTGATGACAACAGACCTGGGAAATGTACCATCATCCATTTTCCGTCTTATGGTTGATTCACTAAGACCAACTATTGCAACTACATCAGCCATTTTGATTAGGCGTGGAATCATGAGACTACTCCTGAACTTGCCAAAGGAGTCTTATGCTGACCTATCCACAAAAATTCCCAAAAATTTGAATAAGCTTTGCCAAGGTCATTCTCGTCGATTGGTGCTTGAAGAGCATCAAAACACCAAGACGCTGCAGATAAATTTTTAGCTTCCGGAAATCAACCAATCACTTCCTAGACCTCGCCTAGATTGCTTTAGTGGTGACTTACTGGTGACCTGATTATGAAAATATTTTTTAAAAAATTTTAAAGTTCTGATATTAAACAGTTTATTATAATACTCTATGTTCAGATCCAGAACGTGGAATAAGCTTGCCTCAGCTACGCCTTATTAAAATCCTGTTATGGCCTCGCTATAACAGGATTTTTCTATTTTAAGCGCCAATAGCTGTTTAGGGTTGTTTGCTGTATTTGGCAAACGAGGAAGGCGCACAAAAGCGTTCATCAACAATTGGGCGCCCAACCCACAGCGACTGTCACTACGGCTTATTCAGCCAATTCGAAAACCAGTTCTCCGCCGTCCAATAGCTGCTGATGGGTGAGGATGGCGCTATCGTGCTTTTTGCCATTAAGCCACAGGGCCTTCACCCATCCCTCGCCTTTCTTGATTACCTTGAACGCTTTGCCATTGGGCAGCATCACGGTCGCTTTGGCGAACTGAGGGGTGCCGAGTACGTAGTCGCCGCCAACGGGATTCAGCGGATAGAAGCCCAAAGCGCTGAACACATACCAGGCCGACATCTGACCCAGGTCATCGTTTCCGGCCAGACCATCGGGCTGCGCCAGATACATGGTGTCACGGATTTCTTTGATACGCGCTTCACCTTGCTGCTTTTTATCGGTAAAGGCATACAGGTAGGCAACATGATGCACAGGCTCATTGCCGTGGGCGTATTGGCCAATAAGCCCTGAAATATCCGGGGATACATCCCCCTGCATCTCAGAACTGGTGGAGAAAAGCTCATCCAGTTTGGCCACAAAGCGCTGCTCATTTCCGTACAAGGCCATTAGGCCCGGTACGTCATGGGGCACAAAGAAGCTGTACTGCCAGGCATTGGCCTCGGTGTAGTCGGTGTTGCGGTGCTCCACATAGGTGGGATTGAAAGGCGTTACCCAGTTACCTTGATGATCCTTGCCGCGCATAAAGCCGGTTTCAGCGTCAAACAGGGTTTTGTAGCTCTGAGCACGTTGATTGAACACCTGATAGTCTTCAGTTTTGCCAAGCGCTTTGGCCATTTGTGCTATTGCCCAGTCATCGAAGGCATATTCCAGGGTTTTGGACACGGCCTCAATTTCCAGATCCGAAGGCACGAAGCCGTATTCCCGGAACTTGTCGATGCCAAATCTATCCTGCATTGCCGAGGCCTTGATGGCGGCGTAGATGTGTTCTGGGTCCGCGGTTGTTAAACCCTTTAGATAGGCGTCCACAATCACGGGCACCGCATGGTATCCAATCATCACGTCGGTTTCGTTGGACATCAGGTCCCAGGTGGGCAGTAGCCCGGTCTCGTCATAAAAGCCCAGCATGGACTTGACCATGTCATCGACCCGCTCGGGGTTGCTGACCGTCAGCAGCGGATGCAGAGCCCTGAAGGTGTCCCAGAGTGAGAACAATGAATAACGGCCATAGCCCGGGTTGGCATGGGCGGCACCATCGGCACCGAAAAAGGCGCCATCCACATCATGGAATACCTGGGGCGCGACAAAGGCATGGTAGAGCGCGGTGTAAAACTTGGTCTTGTTGACCTCGTTGCCGTCTTCAACCTCGAACTTTCCAAGCTGCTGCGCCCAGGCCTGACGGGCATTGGCTTTGATTTGGGCAAAGCTCAGGTCGGCCACTTCGGCCTTCAGGTTCGCCTTGGCACCGGCAATGCTGGTGTAAGACAGGGCGACCCTGGCCTCCACCACTTTTGCAGTTTTCTCGGCAGAAGAAGCAGCCGACGAAGAACCGGTCGACAAAGAACCGGTCGACGAAAAACCAAAGTTCAGCACTATGCGGCCTTTTTCGGCCTGTAGCTGCTCACCCTTGATGGGCTGGTTTTCGCTGTAGAGTTGATGACTGAAGGGCTGATCAAATTTCGCCACAAAATACAGCGGCTGATTTTTGGCCCAACCGGTAGATAACCGATAACCACTTAAGGTGTGCTCATCTTCGACCCGCAGGAAGGTCACCACGGGTTTGTCGTAGTTTTGGGCATAACCCAAATCAATCAATAGCTTTGCATCTGTGTCACCATCAAAGCGGTAGCGGTGAACCCCGGCGCGGGTGGAGGCGGTCAGCTCCACCTGCACCTGTTCTTCCGGCAAATACAGGCTGTAATAGCCCGGCGTCGCACTCTCTTTGTCATGGCCATAGTGGGTGAAGATACGGTCTTTGTCGTCTCTTGGGCGGCTCAGAAAGTCGCCGCGAAAGGGCATCACCAGCACATCCAGCATGTCGCCCACGCCAGTGCCTGATAAGTGGGTGTGGCTGAAGCCCAGCAAGGTATCGTCAGAATAGTGATAACCCGAGGTCCAATCCCAGCCCTTGGATGGGTTATCCGGGCTCAACTGCACCATGCCAAAGGGGACCAAAGCACCGGGAAAGGTGTGACCATGGCCACCTGTGCCGATAAAAGGATCCACATGGTTGAGGGCTTCGCTTTGCGCCGGGGACTCGGCGTGCACCTGCTGAGCATTTGAGGTGCCGTGGGTAGTCGTACAGCCCACTGCCGTGAGTAAGGAGAAGGTCAACAGCGTTGGGGTTAACAACAAGGGTGTCAGACGTGGTAAGGACAGGGCGCCCTCTTTCAGAGTTATTGTTTTCATTAATCTTTCAACTTATCCAACCAGTTTTTCTTCAGGAACCAGGATGTCAGTATCGCCAGTGCCAGTGCCACCCACACCTGAGTCCATTGCTGGATAACCAGGTAGATGGGCAAGGCCACCAAACAGATTTGCCAGGCCATACCGACCAGAATATTGACCATATCCCGCAGTGGGTGTGTATCCGCGTCGAAGCCGGGATCGGCTTCCTTGACCTTGTCATGCACCGGCCCCCAGCAGCCCCAGGGGCGTACCTGACGGTAGAAGGCGCACAGCACCTCGTCCGGCTCAGGACGGGTCGCCAGCGTCCCCAAGATAGAGCCGGCCAGACTCAGCGCCAGCAGCAGCGGGAAGGCAAACAGCGGATGAGTACCCGGCATAAAGAGTGGCAGACACAAGGACGCCAGCAAGCCCGCCATCATGCCCCAGAAGTAGCCATAGGCATTAAAGCGCCACCAATGCCACTTCAGTAGATTGGCCGCGGCATAGCCGCCAAAGAGGGCACCAAAGATCCACTGCATGATCTCGTTGATGCTGGAGAGCATCAGCCCCAGACCCACGCCAATCAGCACCAGCACCAGAGACACCAGATAGCTGACCTTAACGTAGGTTCTCTCCTCGGCATCCGGGCGGAAATAGCGCTTGTAGATGTCATTCACAAAGTACACGGGAGCGGCATTGAGCGATGCCGCCAGGGTCGACATAAAAGCCGCCAGCAAACCGGCTATCAGCAGCCCAGTCAGGCCCACGGGCACAAAGTTATGGATGGCATAGGGCAGAATTTGCTCGAAGTCGAAGCTGCCCCCCTGGGCCTGGATTTCCGGCCCCATATACACCAGCGCCAGCACAGTAAGACCGGCCACCATCATGTAACGGGGGAAAAACATCACCAAAGACACCAGGCCGCTCATCTTGGCCGCCTCCTTGGGGGAGCGGGTCGCCAGAATGCGCTGCATATCGTAGTTGGGCACAGGGCCCGCCATGGAAAAGAGCACGCCCTTGAACAGCATCATCATGATCATCAGACCAATCAGCTCCAGACTGTCGGCGCGAATCTTGTCGTTCACGCTGTCAATCAGTCCCTGCCAGTTGAGATCGAGCTGCCACCCAAACCAGATGTTATCCCAGCCCTCCGGGGTGGCGGCCTTGATTTGCTCCGGGGTGACCAGATTAATGGCAATCAGGCCCACGGCCACGGCGGCTATGGTCATGATCACAAACTGCATCACCTCGGTAAACACCACCGAATACATGCCGCCCTTAATCACATACAGGCAGGTAACGGCAAAAATAATCAGGGCATAGGTGTCTGGCGAGAGCTGCCACGGGAAGAAAATGGCCGCGAATTTTCCAATGCCTTTAAAGGCATAGGCGATAAAGCCGATGGCGCTGACAATGGCAAATATCACCACCACCAGCTGGCACAACTCGGCGCCCCTGCCACTGCCAAAGCGGGTCTGCAGCCACTGGGCCCCTGTCATCACGTTGGAGCGGCGCAGCCACACCGACAGGTAAACCATCAGGAATACCTGATTGAAGATGGGCCACACCCAGGGCAGCCAGGCACTCTTCAGGCCGTAAACAAAACACATGGACACCAGCCACATGGTGCCCGCGATGTCGAACATGCCCGAGGCGTTGGAAACCCCAAGCGCCCACCAGGGGATTTCCTTACCCGCCAGAAAGTAGGCATTCATGTCTCTGCTGGCAAGGCGGGAGATATAAACCCCAAGCCCCAACGTGCCCAGCAGATACGCGCCTATAACCAGTAAATCCACCCATGCCAGGGTCATTGGGTTTCCTCCTGCACCAGGGATTGACAGCGAATGCCCTTCACCAGAGCCGCCTTGGTATCCTCATCCATGCCCAGTAAAGCAATGTGGATGCACTTTGGCTCGCCGGGGACCAAATCGAAGAAGTTGTCGGAAAAATTACCAGAGCAATGACCAGAGCAATTACCGGCAACTTCAGGCAGCTCCAAATGGCACTGGCGAATAAGCGTATTGGTGTTAAGGGTCAGGCGGAGCCCCTCAGCATCGAAGCTTGGCTCAAGGGTCAGCGCCGGCGTTTTCAGTGCCAGATCTTTGCTCGGCACAAAATAATACAGGCAATCGGTCAGCAGTTGCCCCTGCTCATCCAGCAGGCGTCCCCTCAGCATCAGCTGACAGGGATTGTGCTCGCCAAGCAGGCTTGCCCTCTCCAACTGGCATACCTGGGTGCTGGTATTTTTTGGGGTATCAAGCGCTTGCTGCTCCTGCCACAGGCAGTTGCCATCAAAGTCCAGCAGCTCAAGCACGAGCCTTGCCTTAACCGACTTCAGGCGGTCGCTCACCAAACGGACACGAACAGCGCCATCGACCTCATCCACCACCAGCAGGTCGGTGCGGAAACTGCGTTTGGCCTGATAGTGCAGCGCCTTCCAGCGGCCGTAATAATCGATACCGGACCAGGACGCCGCGGGCCAGGTGTCGTTAAGCTGCCAGTAGAGGCTGCCCATGCAAAATGGCCGCGCAGCCCTGTGGGCCTCAAACGCCAGCTTCAGGCCTTCTGCCTGTTGTACCTGACTTAAAAACAACAGTCGTGGGAAGTTTTCCGGATCCCGGTATTCCTGCTCCATGTAGCTGCGAATAAGCTTGTTACCCCGGGGGTGTTTCTGATGCACCCTGAGCACGCTTGATTCCAGATGCCAGTCAGTCTCCTCGGTAAAACGCGCCATGGACGAGGCCAGCGGGAACGACTGAAAGCCGAACTCACTCATAAAGCGGGGAATACGTTTCTGATATTCGCTGAAGGGCTCCTCGCCGTGCCACACCCCCCAGTAATGGTGATTGCCTATGTGGTCCATGTCTTCTTCCCAGAAGCCTATGGGGGACGAGCGCAAATAAAAGCGTCCGGCGTCCAACTCGGCCACGGCCCCAGGCAGACACTCATCGAACAAGCGGATGTAGTCGTTCTTCAGGCGGGCATAGAGTTCATCGCTGTAGCCAAACTTCTCAGGCCACTGCCAATGCTTGATACCCATGTCCACTTCGTTGTTGCCGCACCAGAGTGCCAAACAGGGATGATTGCGCAGGCGCTTGATGTTATAAACCGCTTCTTCGCGGACGTTGTCCAGAAAGGCTTCATCGGCCGGGTACAGGGAGCAGGCGAACATAAAATCCTGCCAAATCAGGATGCCGTTTTCATCGGCCAGGCGATAAAAGACCTCATCCTGATACACACCACCGCCCCATACCCGCAGCATATTCATGTTGGCATCCACCACGGCGTCAAAGTCAGCCTGATGACGATCGGGTGTCATGCGGTGGATAAAGCTGTCACCGGGAATATAGTTGGCCCCCTTCATAAACACCGGCTGGCCATTGACCCTGAGGTAGAAGGATTGCCCCATGCCATCAGCTTCGTTGATGACTTCCAGGGTACGCAGACCAACGGCCTGGCTGTGCTGTGCCAACGGCTCATCGCCGGCGAGCAAGGTAAAATGGAACTCATATAGGTGGGCTTCACCCAGACCATTGGGCCACCAGAGATTGGGATTGGTGAGCTCGAAGTCCAATCGCAGCGCGGATTGTTCAGTCAGCGGCACGTCACGGTTAAGTGGCACTTCCCGGTTAAGCTCGGGCGCAGCCGGGCACGCAACCCGCAGACTCAGCTCGCCTTCCTGATTGTCTGTATTGCACAGCGCCAGGCTCACATCGAAGCTGAACTCAGCCTTGTCACTGCTGAGGCTATGCTGCACAAAATGCACCCCATCAATACGGCCTCGTTTGATTCCCTGCAGACCGATGGCACGCCAGATGCCACTGGTGACAAACCTTGGGCCCCAGTCCCAGCCAAAATGGCAGGGCGCCTTGCGATTGTACACACTGAGTTTCTCGACCGACTTGTCGTTTTCCGCCGGATAGGTAAAGCCCGCCGCCTGATGCAGCGGCAGGGTTTCCTTAATGGGTGAACGAAAATGAATCTCCAGCAGGTTTTCCCCGACCTTCAGCAGCGACTTACAGGAAATACGCTGGCCAATAAACATGTTGCGACTGTCGCCAAGCTTATGGCCATTGAGGTACAGGTCGCAATAGGTATCCAGGCCATCGGCGACCAGTTGCACCTCATCGTTTTGCCACCAGTCAGTATCCAGACTAAAGGTCTTGCGATACTGCCAGTCCTCTTGCTCAATCCATTGCAGCTTTTCTTCATTGTCCCGATAGAAGGGGTCGTCAATCAGACCATTGGCGAGCAGGTCGGTAAAGTTACAGCCGGGCACCTGAGCCGGAAGCCATTCGGCTTTACCCTGCTGACGAAATTGCCACTGGCCGCCCAGGTCCATTGATTGCCCCAAAGAGTTCAGAGATTGACCAAAAGGCTCGAAGGAATGTGTTGTCATAATGCTCTTCAACATGTAAAAGTCCGCCCTTGCGGCACTTGTAATAAGGTATTGGCCTGAATATTGGCTACCAGCTCAGCCACCTTTGCCTGGCTCACGCGGCCCGAACAGACCTTGTCTGAATTGGCTGAGGGTGCATCGAGTACGGCGGAGTAAGAGTGCAGCGACCAGGGACCTTGGTTGACACCCAGCTCGCGCAGTATCTGCACCACGTTGTCAGGGCCCACACCACCGCCCGCGACCAGTTCAATGCGCCCTGCCGCCTGTGTCAGCAGCGTCGCCAGCCGGGGTAAGCCGTCAAGAACACCAAGCCCTGAACCCCATGGCGTACCGGCACTGAGAACCCGCGATACCCCAAGGTCGATAAGTTGCTCCAGCGCCGCAAATGGGTTTTCGATGGCATCAAAGGCCCGATGAAAGGTCACCTCCAGAGAGAGATGCTGCGCCAAGGCCAAAAGTGGAGACAACGCCTTGATATCCAGCTGGTTGTGGCTGTCCAGCGCCCCAAGTACTACGCCATTGGCACCCTGCCCGGCTGCCCGATAGAGGTCGTCTTGCATCTGAGCAAGCTCGCTGGCCGAATAGCAAAAATCGCCTGCTCTGGGTCTTATCATCACCAGAAGGCCTGGCACGGCGGTAAAAGCCTCCCGGGCAATGCCCATGGCGGCGTCTGAGGGCGTCAGCCCCTGATGCTGCATGTGCCCGCAGAGCTCGATGCGCACGGCGCCGCCCGCTTTGGCAGCTGCCACATCCGCAGGCAGCGCGAGCAGGTCATCGGCATCGATGCACACTTCCAGCGCTATCATGGCAACAGCTCCAAATGGCCAAGATGGGCATTGATGCTCGCGCTGCCATCGGCTTGCAGTGCGATAACCACCAGCTTTTTCCCTTTAAGACCCGAAAGCCCGAGTGACTGACTCGTCCAGTCAGCATGGTCGCCAAGGACTAAAGAGAGCTTTTCACCGTCGGCGGTTTCAACATAGAGACTCAGGCCCTTGGCCTGCCCCTGGCTTATCAGGGTTAGCTGGCTTGATTCGCTCAGCATCACATCAAGTGCATAAAGCGGCGCTGTGGCAGCTCCTTTGGCTGTTACCGCCAGACTGCTGCCGCCCTGGTAGACGGTATCAAAATCAAAACTGAGCTTCAGCGCCCCTTCACCGGCAAATTGCCATGTGGGCAAGAAATCCTGACGGCCCATGTCGGTCCAGGCGCCGCCCTTAACCTCACCCTTTTCCACCCACTGCTTACCCTGTCCGGTATTAAAGCTGGTGCGAAACGGCAGGCTGTTCAGGGTGGACTTGGCAGGCAGATAAGCACCCACGCCCTTCCAACCGGCTTCATCCGCAGTGGCGAGATTCATATCGTCCCCGGCGAACAGCCGCACTTCTGTGGCATAAAAGCGCGCCGCATCGCCTGGGTCATTTCGGAAGTTGCTGAACGGCGGCGTATGGGGCTCGCCGTCAAAATTGAAGTTCACATTGGGGGCAAACAGGGCAATGGAGGTCAGCGCCTCACCGTCATCGAATAACCAATCGAGCCACTGATGGCGGCTGAAGGCGCGCTGAGCGTTGCGGCTCGGCCAGAGGTCGGCTCCCACATACACATCATAGGGAGAACGGCCCAAGGCTTTGGCCTCTTGCACCGACGCACGGACCATGTCTTTGTTCCACCAGTAATTCAGAAAGATGGCATCGGATGAACGCACCTTATTTTGTAAACCGCCCTGCGAGCCGTCCTGCGCACTGTCTTGCAGGTAAACCCGGTTATGTTCATTAAGCTGGTTTTGCCAACGCACCTCGCCGCTGGCAATCATGGCATCGTACCAATGGATTTCCATGCCCTGAGGGGCGTTGGCGGTAAGGTATTGCACGAAGGCGAGCATACGCGCAGCCAATTCCCTGCCACGTACCGGGTCGCTTTTATCCGCCAGCAGGTTGTTGTCGGCATCCTTCACGGCGGTCAGGTCGGTTTCCTGATTAATCAACCAGCCATCAAAGCCATAGAACCGGGCCATCTGGATAAGTTTGTCGGCAACAATAAAGTTTCCTGTGGCGTCCTGCTCAAGCAAGGCCTCCACCTTGTCGGCGCTGCCGCCCCATTGGGCCACCCCGAGAAAGACAGAGCCTATCACCTTCACCCCGTTTTTATGGGCGGTTTCCACCCAGGGGCGGGCGGGAATTTGCACCCCAAGGTCGGCAGTGCCAGCAAACCAATTGAGCACATCGATTTGCGACCAGTGGGTAAAGTTGTACAGGTTGAACTGGCCCTGAGTATCCAGGTAATTGGCAAAGTTATTCATGCCATCGGGGGCGTAGAGCACCTTGGCCTCAGACACCTTCTGCCCTGCAAGGGGTGCGCTGAAGCGCGATGCCAAGGGCACCTGAGACACATTGCGGCTGTCTGCCGTGGCGCCTTTTGGAGACCAGGCCTTGGCCTGGGCTATGGTCAGGGCAAAGGGAGGCTGACTGTCGAGAATGCCTCCGGCCACCTTTTCTGTTCCCGGCTGGGGATCAGCAAAGGTCACAGCGGGCAAGCAAAGGCCAGCAAGCAGCAAAGCGAGAGAGAGAGCGGATTTCTTCATGCATTACTCCCCAGCAGACTCTTGCCGTCAATCAGGGTTGCACCCGATTGCTGGCGCACCGCGTAATTGAAACCACTCTGGATGCAGTAGGCGCCGTATTCACCGGCCTTGTTCAATGCCAAAAATCCCACCTGGAACTGGGCATAGTCACCGAGTTTTCGGGCGATGCGCTGCACCGCTTGCTGACAGGCCTCTTCCGGGCTCGCGCCCTGACGCATCAGCTCCACCACCAAGTGGCAGCCCACTGTCTTAATCATCAGCTCGCCCATGCCGGTGGCGGTGGCGGCGCCAACGTCGTTATCCACATACAGCCCGGCACCAATCAGGGGAGAGTCGCCCACGCGGCCATGCATCTTGTAAGCTGCGCCGCTGGTGGTGCAGGCGCCGCTGAGATTACCGTTCGCGTCCAGCGCCAGCATGCCTATGGTGTCGTGGTTCTCAATGTTGATGGTCTGCACTGTCTGCTCTTTCAGCCAGCGCTGCCAGTCGGCCCTGGCCTCTGCTGTCAGCAGCTCTTCTTCAACAAAGCCCTGCGACAGGGCAAACTGCCTGGCGCCTTCCCCCACCAGCATCACATGGGGGGTCTTTTCCATCACCAGACGTGCCACCGATATGGGGTGCTTGATACCCTGCAAAAACGCCACCGAACCACAGTTCATGTGTTCATCCATGATGCAGGCATCCAGAGTCACCTTGCCGTCTCTGTCGGGATAACCACCGTATCCCACAGTACGTACTTTGGGATCGGCCTCGGGTACCCGCACACCGGCCTCTACAGCATCCAGGGCTCTGCCGCCTGCGTTGAGCACTTGCCAGGCCGCTTCGTTGGCGGGCATACCGTGCTCCCAGGTGGAGACCACTATGGGTTTATTCACCTTACGACCCAGCGCCATGGCGGGCGCTGCCAGGCCTATCATGGATGCCAGCGACGAGAGTTTGAGAAAGTCCCTTCTTGAGGCCATGGCTTAACGCTCCTGTATGCGTGAATTGCCCACATGACATTGGCGGGCAAAGAGGATGGCACCTTCTTCAGGTGATGCCTTGGCGGTGCGAATCCTGGTGGATAAGTCAGGGGCGAGCCAGGGTTGCATCAGGGGGGCGATACCACCCACCAGTGACAAGCTGTCGATGCCTGTTGCCAGCAAGCGGCGAATGACCCCATTGATAAAAGTGGCGCCCTGTTCAATCAGCGAGAGGGACACGGCATCACCAGCACCAGCCTGCTCAAACACCTGTGGGGCAAACCTGGCAAAGTCGGTGGCGTTGGCGTGCATCAGTTGCTCCGCCAGGGCCATGGCGTTCGTCCCCTGCAACAGCTTACCGGTCAGGCTGGTGCCCGGCCCTATGCCATCGGCGTCCAGCAATACGGCCTTGACCGCTTCGAGCCCAAACCAGGAGCCGCTGCAGGTGGCATTGATGGGGAAACCATGGCCACCGATGAGGATTTGCTGCCCCTTCACGTTGGCGAGAGAGCTGAAGCCTGTGCCCAAAATAATCACGCCGCCATCGGCGCCCTGATGGGCGCCCAGGGCCGCTACATGCAGATCCGTGGTGGTATGCCAGGCAGCAAAGGGATGGGCCCATTCATTCATCACCTGCTGCATCTTGGGTAAGTGCAGCCCCGCCAGACCGGCACCCACAATCAGCCTGTGATATTGCTTATCGAGCCTGGCCGCACCCAGCGCCTTATCGATGGCAGACATGATAGCCGCCTGACTTTGGCTGACACCATTCACCGGATTGGCAGGTCCTGCAACTCCGTGGCCCAGCACCTGGCCGCTATCGTCTGTCAGTAATGCCCGGCAATGGCTGCCACCGGCATCAATACCCACCCAGAAGTACGCAGAAGCAGACGACTCCCGGGGCTCTCCCCCCTGTTCTGCCGGGGCATAAGCTGCCCCTGTCTGGGTTGCCTGTGTGTCATGGTGAACAGCCGCGCAGGCTGCCATTCTGGTCATTTCAATCATCGACTGCCTTCCTGCTGCGAAGAATTAACCGGGATGGCCGAGAGCTTGCGGCTCCAGTCCAGGGTACGCTGCAAATAATAGTCTTCGGGTAAGTCGCCATAATCCAGATAGCGGTAATCGGGCAGTTGCTTCACGACGGCGGGCTCAATCTGGGTGCCTTCGTGCCACTCATTGAAGGAGGTAATGGTTACTATGTCTGGCTTGGTGTTAAGTGCCTGACTGAACATGCGGTCGTAATAACGGCCCTGCTCACGGGCCTTGAAGTTGGCACCGTTCCAGGGACGAATTCTGTCATCGGCATAGCCGGGGCCGACACTGGGAATAAAGAGTTTGCCATGACGACTGGCCCAGCCAGCCAGGTAAGGCCAGTTGGTACTGGTACTGCCCCACACAAAGCCCTCGCTGGCAAAGTAGGTGTAAAAACCATCGAAGCCGGTATCGAGAAAAAAGGCTTCTTCGCCCTGATTTACCCATAAACCGATAAATTGCCCATCGAGTTCAGGAGTTCTCAGGCTAAGCTCTCCTCCCGGCAGCAACAGCTTTTGCCATTCACTCACCGGCATCTTGTAGGAGTCGTATACATAGTAAAGGGGTTTGCCCCGATAACGGTACAAGGCGGGATGGGTGCCAAATTTCCGCATTAATTCAGCAATAATGGCGTGGAACTCTTCGGCGCTGCGGTAGTTGGGTTCAATATGAAAATTAATCTGCAGTCCTTTTTCGGCCGCTTTGTCCATAAAGAAATCGATGGACCTGGCAGCAAAATCGTCGGCCCCCAGCCAGCTTACCGACACCACACCTATGCCGGCCTGGCGCATCATCTCCAGATGCTGCTCGATAATCTCGGGATCGTGGGAGCTGTAACTGCCAAGGGATGGGTAAAAGTTGGCCCCTATGTCATCAGCACCGGGAAAATCCAAACGCCCCTCGAGGGGGATATCACCATAGGGCAATACCCTGTGGTTCCAATGTTGCCACTGGCCATCCTGCTGCGGATTGCCGTACCAGCCATAGTAGAAGACATGAAGGCGTGAGTTGCCCAAAGGCTCGGATGGTCCCTTGCTGCACCCCGGCAGCGAGCAGGTGAGCAACACCAGCAATAGAATGCGGTAAATCTGTATCAAGGTCGTGTTCCAGCTTTGCTTAGTGACTGATACCGCCCCCTGATTTGAGGGCGAGTATCAAGGACAAGCACTGCGAGTGAGGGCGGCCGTACTGCGCATATACTGCCGACCGCCCTTTCGCCACGCTCAGGAGGTTACAACTCTGGGCCAATCAGCTCGATTTCAGCGATTTGCATCAGGGTATCGTCACCTTTGTTTTTGGTGACATTGAGGCGATAGCTGCTGAAAGCAAAACCGTTACCCATTTCAAACAGCTTACGCTCGAAGCGGTTATCCCAGGATTCGCCAATCCAGCTACCCAGACGAACCCAGGTCTGGCCGCCGTCATTGGAGCCTTCCACGTTGAAGTTCTCAGGGTCGCGGCCGTCGGCATCATTGGCACTGGTGATGGCAATGCTGCTGACTATCTTGGCCTGAGGCAAATCAATCTGAACCCAGGATGGGTCTTCTTCGGTCGGTGCGCCTTTCCATTCGTTATGATCCAGCCACTTGGTGCTGAGATCGTTATCGAATGCCATGGCAGCCGCCTCGGCTTCGCTGATGGCATTGCGGGCACTGGCCACGGCACCGGCTGAAGATGAGTGATCCACCGACATGTACTGGGGTCCAATCAACTCTATCTCGGCCACCTGCATCAGGGTGTCATCACCCTTGTTTTTGGTGATATTCACGCGATAGAAACTGAAGCCCAAGTCGTTGCTGAAGGGGAACACTTTGCGTTCGAAACGCTCATCAAAGCCCTCACCAATCCAGCTGCCCAGACGTACCCAGTTGGTACCGTCGTTGGACGCTTCGATATTGAAGTTTTGCGGATCGCGGCCATCGGCATCGTTGGCACTGATCATACCCAGCTTGTTCACAGCAACCTGAGAGGGGAACTGCACCATCACCCAGGCCGGGTCTTCTTCGGTCGGTGCACCTTTCCACTCGTTATGGTCAAGCCACTTGGTGCTGGCATCACCGTCAAACGCCTTGGAACCCGCTTCCGAATCGCTGATGGCGAAACGGGCGCTGATTTGGGTACCGGCCATCATGCCATGATTGAGATCCGGCAGTTTGGGGCCCACCAAACCGATTTCCGCCACCTGCATCAGGGTGTCATCGCCCTTGTTCTTGGTGATATTCAAGCGGTACGAGCTGTAGGCCAGGCTGTTGGTGACGCTGAACTGTTTGCGCTGGAAGCGCTCATCGAAGCTCTCACCTATCCATTCAGACAGGGTCAGCCAGGTTTCACCGTCGTTGGAGGCCTGCAGCTGGAAGTTCTCCGGGTCGCGACCTTCGGCATCGTTGGCGCTTACCAATACCAGGGTATCCACCGCCTTGGGCTCAACCAGATCCACCCGAACCCAGGACGGGTCTTCCTCACTCGGGGCACCTTTCCAGTCGTTGTGATCCAGCCACTTGGTATTGACGTCTTTATCAAACGCCATGGTTTCTGCTTCCGCATCTCCGATACGATTACGGGCGGTAATGCTGGCAATACCGGTGGCATTGGCATGGTCTTCGCTGGTGTAAATCGGGCCGACAAAGGCAATCTCAGCCACCTGCATCAGCGAATCATCACCCTTGTTTTTGGTGATATTCAAACGGTAGTAGCTGAACTCCAGGCCATTCACAAACCTGAATTCTTTGCGCTCGAAACGCTCATCAAAGCTTTCACCAATGAACTCGCCCAGGGTTACCCAGGTTTCACCATCGTTGGAGGCCAATACCTGGAAGTTTTCAGGGTCGCGGGCAGGAGCATCGTTGGCGCTGGTGATAAACAGGCTGTTCACCGCCTGGGGCTGGGCAAATTTCACCTGCAACCAGGAGGGGTCTTCCACACTGGGCGCGCCCTTCCAATCGTTGTGATCCAGCCACTTGGTGTTTACGTCACCGTCAAATGCCATGGCCTCGGCCTCGGCATCACTGATGCGGTTACGACCTGTGATCACGGCCGTGGCGAGATTCTCAGCGGTGGTGACTTCCTTCACCGGACCTGAACTGGTGGCGGTTTCGATAAATGGCAGTTTAAGGTCTATCACGCTGTCGGCAGTCAGGCCCAGCTCAGCCAGATAAGGCACGGCGGCAATGGAGGCCAGCATGCGCTCACGCAGCGGCGTCAGGGCGGTGATATCCCCTTCGTTGGCCAGTGCAATGGCGGCGGTGACTTCAGCCATAAGGCCAGCAAAGGTCTCTCCTTCAGCCAGGTTGGCGAAGGCCGCATTGACCAGCGACAGCTTGATGATGTCCTGGCTGGCATAGGTGTCCTGACACTCTTCCCGGGTCACGGTATTGCCATCTGCGTCGGTTTCAGAGATCTCCTGACACTCTTCGCCGGTAATAAAGTTTGCCATAGCCTCGGCACTGATAAGCGCTGAGCTGAACACGTTGGCCTTGCTGTTGACCCCAAGGGCCTTGAGCAGCAGCTGCGAATTGTCCGCCAGCGCCATTTCATACAACTGACGCACAGACACGTTGCGCCCGCCTGCCACCTCGGTGGCCACAAGGTCACTGGCAATACTGGTCAGGGCATTGGCCTGAAAACTCGCATCGGCGCTACCATCACTGCTGTTGGCGTAGGGCACCTGCACATAAGCGAGGGTGGTGAAGTGAGTGCCTGACAGGGGCGCACCGCTCAGCACCTCGCCCATGGCGACCCCGGCACAAGTTACCGAATCACAGATCATGCTGGTCTGCTCGTCGGCGGCCACGTCCACTTTGAACATGCTGTTGATGCCAAAGCCGGGCTGGCCGGTCACAGTGAAGTTGATGCTGCCATCATCACCGGTACGGTTGTCTCCGCTCATCTGTACCTGACTGCCATTGAGCTGAGATACTGTGACCAGCGCGTTGGCGAGGGTGCCTTTTACGGCGCTGCCGGAAATATCAGCCACGGTCACATCAATGGTGGCCGGGATATTGGCCGGATCCGGGTCATCCGCACCGCCACAACCATAAAGACCCGCAAGAGAGAGCGCAATTAAAGTAGACAACCTGCTGTTTTTGAAAACTTTCATTTTTATTCCTCGTCATTCTTGACTGAAAGCCGCCCAGGCGGCCTATTCGTTAAAACCTGTAGGTAGCGCCCAAGTAGAAGCGACGACCGGCGTAAGCGTTCTGGATGAAACGGTTGTCCGTATCATTCCCCAGATGCACGTAGGTTTCCGATTGGGTCAGGTTAATCACAGAGGCCGACAACATCAGGCTGTCGGTGAGGTTGTAACTGGCATTGACGTCTATCTGGTCATAGGCTTCGGTGTAGTAGTTGGTCTCCCAGGAGGCGACATAGCCGCCCACACTTGGACCACGCTTGTTATAGGAAGCCCTGACACTCAGGTCGTCGTTTTCGTAGAAAGCAGATAAGTTCCACTGGTATTTGGAGCTGCCAATCAGCGGCGACTCACCTACCTTCTGCCCATCCAATTCGACGTTGGCCTGATTGGTGTTGTTGCGGGTGTAGTTGGCATAAATACCAAATCCGTTATCAAAGAAGTGCTGCATAAACACTTCCATACCGCTGGAGCTGGCATCGGTGCCGTTGGCGACAGTGTAGAAGTCGCGTACCAGCAGGTCATCGCCACCGGCGGTGACTACCTTGTCGCCGGCATTGGGCAGGGTGAAACTCTGCTCAGGAACACTGCGGGTGGTATCTATGATGAGCGGCACCACGAAGTTGTCGACGTTCTTCTTGAAGAAGGCAATACCCACACCAGAGCCTTCGCCGTAATAGTATTCCAGCGAGGTATCAAACTGAGTGGACTCCATGGGCAACAGCGACGAGTTACCGCCTGAGCCGGTCCAGCCTTCGCTGTCGCGGATGCTGTCGAAGTCGTCGGCGGCGCTGCGGTCGGCGGAGTATTCGTTGGAGGTGTACACCAGTGTCTGGAACTGGCCCAGGTCATCATACCCCGGACGGGCCATTACCTTGGCGGCGGCAAAACGCCAAACCCAGTTATCTGCCAGATCCCACACCAGGTTCAGGCTTGGCAGCCATCTGTCGTAGGTGTTTTCTTTTTCCAGATAAACAAAGTCTTCTACTCGCTGTTCGTCTTCTGGCAGCAGGTTGCCCTGAGCATCTTTCCAGTCGAGACGATAAAGGATTTTGTCAGACGAGCCGGACGTGGTGGTGGTGCTCACATAGCGCAAACCCAGGTTACCGCGGAAGTCTTCGTAGCTGAAATCGGCCTGCAGGTAAGCGGCGGTGATCTCTTCCTGTACGTTGTAGACGTAGTTGGGTTCGATACGGGTGTATTGAACAAAGTTCTCGCTGACAATCTGCTGATAACGCTGCCAGTCAACCGCCGGGAACAGGTTGGTATTAATCACATCCGACAGATTGCCCAGTGAGCCTGACATTATCACGTCTCTGATGTCAGGGATGCCATCGTTGCGGGAGTAGTCATCGTCAAGGTTGATGGTGCCGGCGGCTTCACCTGCGGCAATATCAAAATCCGGTGAGAGATAGAAAGTATTGCGGGTATCGCGGTGTATCTTGCCGTCCCGATACTTCATACCGAAATGCAGGGTGTGCACCAGCCCCCAATCGACAAAGTAATCCACATCCAGCGAGGCGTATTTTTCTTCCTGGGTGCCGGTAACAAAACTGGAGTCTGTGGCGCCCACGTCGGCCTGGCCACCGATACCGGCGGTCAGGTTTTCAATCATCTTGGGGTCCATGTAGGTGGTCATCTTATGGCCCGATAGATCATAGCCATAATACAGAGATGACTCGTTGGCATAGTAAGCGGCGCGGAACTTTTCAGATGGTCCGCCCTCGGCTTTGGTCTTACCGAAGGTCAGCTTGGCATTGAAATTATCGCCTTCGTACTTGGCATAAAAGTCGAACGTATCCGAGGTGGACTCTTCACGCTTGTATTCACCGTTAATACGGGGAATGGCCGACAGGCGCTGGGAGCCCGAGGTACCGGCGGAATAATCAATCCCGGTCACGTATTCGGCTTCGGCGTCGACCCGCACGTCGGTCCAAAAGTTGTCGTTGTTGTTCCACTCGGGGTATTCAAGCTGGTTGAGAATGGAATCCTGGCCAAGGGTAAAGCGGAAGTAGTTCATACCAAACTCAAGAGAGTCGGTTGGGCGCCACTGAGTGGTTACCTGAAAACCTTCACGTTCGCGCTGCTCTTCGAGCACTTCCTGCACCATACTCTGGGGCGCATAGCCCTTGGCGCCGCCTTCAACCAACTGGTTATCCTTGCGCTCCTGATAGAGGAAGTTTTTGTTGATGATATTGACCCGGGCGCTTTGAGAGCGGTTGGTTCTGTCCTGACGGGTGTAGCCGAGCAGAAAGCCCAGATCTTCATCATCGTTTTTCCAGGAATAGATACCACTGAACTGAGGCTCGTACTTATCTGTGATATCCGAATTGCTGTACTCAAGGTTAACTATGCCTGAGTTTTTATCCATATTCAGTGGCTTACGGCTGTACATCAGCACGGTACCACCAATGCCACCCTCGTCGAGTCGGGCCTCGGACGATTTGAACACCTCAACCCTTTCAATCATGGTCGAGGGCATAAGGGCATAGGAGAAGGAGCGGGACGGTTCGCCTGGTGAGGAGGCGATGAAGTTGCCATTGAGCTGGGTGAAAGTCAGGTCCGATGACAGACCACGGATGCTGACGGTGGCACCCTCACCACCGCTGCGCTGAATCACTACCCCGGGTACCCGTTGCAGCGAGTCTGCAACGTTTTTATCCGGAAACTTACCTATGTCTTCGGCGGTAATGGCATCAACCACGGCATCGGAGGTGCGCTTTATCGACAGGTTTTCTGCAGATGAAGCACGAATACCACGGATTTCAATGACTTCGATATTCTCTTCGTCGGCCTTTTCGGCTTCGGGCGTTTGCGCGTATCCCATGGCACTCAGTACCGAGAGACACAGCAGGGACTTTGCAAATATTCGCTGATTACGAATAACTTTACTGTAATTATTTGTTGTCATAGGGTTTTCCCTCTCCTCTCATTAATGTAATCGTAAACAAGGATTTAAGAAATCTCGGACAACAAACCAATAAAATCATTGCATTACGGAAACATTAGTTTTTTATAAATATAAGGACGTAAGGCACATTAATGTAATCGATTACATTGGGTTCGAATACTAAACCGCCATCAACAGGGAGTCAACAGCAAAAAACCTGCTGTCAACAATTTATTTACAGAATGGAATAACAGAAATGACGTGCCGCGCAGCATAAAATATTACTGCCGCGCGCACCGAAAGCGGATGAAAGAATTAATGTTTTATTTTAAAGACAGAAGATTAGATCTAAATTTTAAGGGGGCCCGTGCTGCCACGCTCCAATAAATGGAATGGCATAATCACCCGGGAGCGCGCCAGGGGAAGGCGGTTGATTTGTTGCACCAATACCTCAACGGCATTGCGTCCCATCTCGTAGGCAGGCTGGTCTATGGTGGTCAAAGGCGGGTCCATATAAGCCGACACCTTGACGTTATCAAAGCCGGTGACAGAGATATCATCGGGGATCTTCAGCCCCTGGGACTTGATTTCAAACATAGCACCGATGGCGATATCATCGTTGAAGCAAAAAATCGCGCTCGGGCGCGGATTTCGGCTGAGAAGCTCCCTCGCCCCTTCGATACCCGTCTCTATGCTGTAGCTACTACCAACCAGCATATCTTCTTTAAAATCAATACCCTCACCCTGAAGCACACTCATAATGCCCGTCAGGCGATCATGGTGTATTTGGCTGCGGCGCTGACCGGCAATAATCCCGAAATGTTTGTGTCCAAAGCCTATCAGATGATGGGCCAGGGCCCTGCCTGCGGCGTGGTTGTCGAGCTCAATAAAGGGGTATTTGCGATCCCCCTCGATACGTTCACAGACACTGACCATGGGGATTGTGGCTGCCAGATCAGCATCGTTATCAGAAAAAGGAAATGAATGGTCCAGCTGAATAAGACCATCGGCCCTGTTGGTGAGCACCATGCTGGCATACTCATGCTCCCGGGCCTGCAGCCCCTGGGTGTCGCCGAGCAGCACGCAATAGCCTTTCTCCTGAGCCGCCTGCTCTATCCCTTCGATAATCCGCATAAAGAATGGGTTAACCAGGTTGGGGACCAACACCACTATGGCATTGGACTTGCCAGTTTTAACACTGGTGGCCATCCAATTTGGACGATATCCGGCTTGCTTTACTGCCTGCATGACCTTGGCACGGGTTTGCTCACTGACTCTTTCCGGGCTTTTCAGCGTCCTTGAAACAGTCGCGGTGGAGACACCCGCCAGTTCACTTACCTTCTTAATATTGGTCATTAAGTATTGAATTTCCTGATGAATATGCCATCCGGCCTGTGATAAATCATTGCAAGCAGTTAACTTTTTACGGTAACAATCATAAAACAAATTCGCATTTTAAGGAAGATGTAATCGATTCCATAATAAATTCAAATTGCGGGTTTTACCCATTAAAAGCGGATTTTAAGGGGTAAACGATACGATAACCTAGACTGATCAAATGTAATCGATTACAGTGAGCCAAATCCCCCTACAAAGTCACAAGTGGGTAACATGCTTGTGACCGGATAACCTGGAGACAGAAAATAATGATAAGGTCCAAGGTCTGTATTGCCGTCATAGGACTATCGCTGGTCGCATGCCAGACAAGCAATCACAGTGCTTCTCCCACACACGTCGCTGCCACACAACGAACCAATCTGGTCAGTCAGGAGCTGGTGCAGTACGTGAATCCCCTGATGGGAACAGACTCCAAGTTCAGCCTTTCCAATGGCAATACCTACCCGGCAATAGCCACGCCATGGGCCATGCACTTTTGGAGCCCGATGACGGCCCCCATGGGTGACGGTTGGACCTACAAGTACGACGACGATACCCTGCGCGGCATCAAACAGACTCATCAGCCCAGCCCCTGGCTCAATGATTATGGTGCCTTTTCCCTGATGGCTGTCACCGGGGCGCTCAAGTTTAAGGAAGACGAGCGCGCCTCCTGGTTTTCCCATAAGGCCGAAACCGTCAGCCCCGATCACTACTCTGTTTATCTGGCCGACTACGATGTCACCATGGAGGTGACGCCCACCGAGCGCGCCGCCCAGTTCCGCTTCACCTTCCCCGAGACCGAGCAGGCCTACATTCTGCTGGATGCCTTCAATAAAGGCTCCATGGTTCGCATCCTGCCGGAGCAGCGCAAAATTGTCGGTTATGCCCGCAATAACCACGGCGGCGTACCCGACAACTTCCACAACTACTTTGTGATTGAGTTCGATAAAGAGTTCGAGCTGACCCACACCTGGCACGACGGATGGGCACTGCAGCCAAACCAGTTGAGCAGTGAAGGTGAGCATGTGGGTGCCATCATTGGCTTTAAGACCCAGCGTGGCGAGCAGGTGCATGCCAAAGTCGCCTCCTCCTTCATCAGTCCGGAGCAGGCCGAAATCAACCTGCGCCGCGAGATTGGCGGGCAAAGCTTTACCGAGACCCAGACCGCAGCCAGACAAAGCTGGCAAAAGGAGCTGTCGCGTATTCGGGTCGAAGATCAGGACCTGGATGAGGTAAAGACCTTTTACTCTGCCCTTTACCGGGTATTGCTGTTCCCACGCAAGTTTTACGAGTACGACGCCAACAATCAGCTGGTGCATTACAGCCCCTATAATGGCGAAGTCCTCCCCGGTTATATGTTTACCGACAATGGCTTCTGGGACACCTTCCGCGCCGTGTTCCCCTTCTTCACCCTGATGTATCCCGAGCTGGATGCCCAAATCATGGCGGGACTGGCCAACACCTATAAAGAGTCTGGTTGGTTGCCTGAATGGGCCAGCCCCGGCCACAGAAATGTGATGGTAGGTTCCAACTCAGCCATCAATATCGCCGATGCCTATTTAAAGGGCATTCGCGGATTTGATATCGATACCCTGTACGAGGCCGCCCGGAAAAACGCCGAAGTGAATGAGGGTCGCCCCATGACCTCCGTCGGCCGCGAAGGCGTGGATTACTACAACAAACTGGGCTACGTGCCCTATGACGTGGGCATCCACGAAAATGCCGCCCGCACCCTGGAATATGCCTTTGCCGACTTCAATCTATACAAGCTGGCCAAGGCCCTTGGCAAGACTGAAGATGCCGAGCTGTTCAAACAGCGCGCCTATAACTATCGCCACCTGTTTGACACAGAGACCGGCTGGATGCGGGGTAAAAATCAGGACGGCAGCTTCCAGTCACCCTTCAACCCGCTGAAATGGGGTGATGCCTTTACCGAAGGCAACGCACTGCACTACAGCTGGTCGGTGTTTCACGATATTGAAGGCCTGAAGCAGCTCATGGGAGGCCAGCAGGGCTTTATCGACAAGCTGGATCAGGTATTCGATATGCCGCCGCTGTTTGATGATTCCTATTATGGTTTCACCATCCATGAAATCCGCGAGATGCAAATCGTCAACATGGGCAACTACGCCCATGGCAATCAGCCTATCCAGCACATGATTTACCTCTACAATCACGCCGGTCAGCCCTGGAAGGCTCAGCAAAAAGTCCGTGACGTGATGAATCGTCTCTATTCGGCGACCCCGGACGGTTATTGCGGGGATGAGGACAACGGCCAAACCTCGGCCTGGTACGTGTTCAGTGCACTGGGCTTTTATCCGGTCACACCGGGCACACCTGAGTATGTGATTGGCAGCCCTCTGTTTGACAAGGTCACCCTGACGCTGGAAGACGGTAAAACCTTCGTTATCGAGTCAGACAACAACCTGAATGCCAACCCCTATATTCAGCAGGCCCTGCTCAATGGCAAGGCATTGAACCGGAGCTGGCTCGATCATCACGAGATCCAGGCCGGTGGCACCCTGAACTTCGACATGGGCGCCACCCCCAATAAAGCCTGGGCCAGCGATGCCAATGCCCAGCCTTACTCCATGTCGTTGGAAACAACGCGTCCCTAAAAAGAGGACGCGGCTGCGTCCTTCGACACACGAGAACCACTATGGCAATCATTCCATCAACACCAGCACAGGGCGCACAGGGTAAAAGCAGCCACTTTGCCTTTGCCGCGATGACGACCCTGTTTTTTATCTGGGGCTTTATCACCGCCCTGAACGATATCCTGATCCCGCACCTGAAAGCGGCCTTCGAGCTCAGCTACACCCAGGCTATGCTGGTGCAGTTCTGCTTCTTCGGCGCCTATTTCATCGTTTCGCCCTTCGCCGGCAAATTGATTGAAAAAATTGGCTATATCCGCGGCATAGTCACGGGTTTGTGTACCATGGCAACCGGGTGTTTGCTGTTTTACCCTGCTGCAGAAGTCTCTGTTTACGCGCTGTTTTTGCTGGGCCTTTTTGTGCTGGCAAGCGGTATTACCATATTGCAGGTGTCTGCCAATCCTTACGTCGCCATTCTGGGGGCTGAGCGCACCGCAGCCAGTCGCCTGAGTCTGGCCCAGGCCATCAACTCCCTTGGGCATACTCTGGCGCCTCTGTTTGGTGCGGCGCTTATCTTCGGCGCCGCCAGCAACGCCCATGCAGTGCAGCTGCCCTACCTCATTCTGGCGGGTGCCGTATTGCTTACCGCCGTGGGCTTTGTGTTTTTGAAGCTCCCTACCCTGCAAACCGACCATGAAACCCAGGTCAGCCACAGTGACAGCATTTGGCAGCATAAACACCTGGTATTGGGCGCCCTCGCCATCTTCCTGTATGTGGGTGCCGAAGTGTCTGTTGGCAGCTTTTTGGTAAACTATTTCTCAGAGAGCCACATCGCCGCATTGAGCGAGCAGGAAGCCAGCCGCATGGTGTCTTACTATTGGGGCGGCGCCATGGTGGGCCGTTTCGTGGGTTCAGCCCTGACCCGAATACTGCAACCAACCTATGTGCTGGCGACCAATGCCCTGATGGCGATACTGCTGTTAGTGCTGACCATGAACAGCAGCGGCGCTCTGGCCATGTGGTCTGTACTGGCGGTGGGTTTCTTTAACTCCATCATGTTCCCCACCATATTCACCCTGGCAATCCGAGGCCTTGGCCCCTTAACCAGCCGGGGCTCGGGATTGCTGTGTCAGGCCATCGTTGGCGGTGCCATACTGCCACTGCTGCAAGGCGTGGTTGCCGACAGCAGCTCGGTGCAGTTCAGTTTTGTCATCCCCATGGTGGCCTATTTGTATATCGGCTGGTACGCCCTGCGGGGCAGTAAAGCCTGTGAAAAAGCCAAGATTGTAGAGGCCCAGTCATGAAAAAAATCCTGTGTTTTGGTGAGGCGCTGATTGATTTTCTCAATATAGGTGCCGGCCATCAGGGACCCCTTACCCTTCCCGAATTCCGTCAGTACCCGGGCGGCGCCCCGGCCAATGCGGCCGTTGCCGTTGCCAGACTCGGTGGCCACGCCTGCTTTGCCGGTCAGGTGGGCCAGGACCCCTTCGGGGAGTTTCTGGCAGCCGCGCTGCAGGAATATGGTGTAGACACCCGTTTCTTGCTCAAGCATCCCCAGGCCAAAACAGCCCTGGCCTTTGTGATGCTGGATGCCGATGGTGACCGCAGTTTTTCGTTCCACCGCCATGAAACGGCCGATGTGATCTTGACTGAGGAGCAGGTCAGCGACGACTGGTTCAGCGGTGACACCATAGTGCATTTTTGCAGTAATACCCTGACCACGCCGCAAATCGCCCAGTGCACCCGCCATGTGCTGAACCGGGCCAAACACGCCGGCAATCTCATCAGTTTTGATGTCAACCTGCGCCATAACCTGTGGCAACAGGGTGCGGCAGACAGTGCCCTGGTCAATGAGCTGGTCAAGCAGGCCGATGTGGTCAAGTTTTCCCGGGATGAGCTGGAATATCTCGCCGCTGGCGACACGGCCACTTACATCAGTCAATGCCTCGCCAGCCAGTGCCAGCTGCTGCTGGTAACCGACGGCGCCAATCGTATCGATTATTTCACCGCCGAACATCAGGGGCATATACAGCCGCCCAAGGTTAAGGTTGTGGACACCACCGCCGGTGGCGATGCCTTTATTGGCGGCTTCCTTTATGGCCTGGGTTGTATGGAAAATGCCAAGGCCGTCTTCGCCGATACCAGAGAGCTGGAATCCCTGCTGCTGTTTGCCACCCACTGTGGCGCCTATGCCGTGACCCAGCCCGGCGCCTTCCCGGCCCTGCCGGGGCTGGCCGATATCCAGACACAAGTGACCCAGCAGGGGCACTCAATTGCTGCCTTTAACCCTGTTTTATTCCGGAGCCCGGTATGAACTTTTTCTCCCAGACATTTCTTCTTGAACACTGCCAGAGCATTTTGGATTTCTACACCGACCGGGTAGTGGATCCAAGCGGCGGCTATCACCAGAACTTTCTCGACGACGGCAGCCTGTTTGATACCCATTTCAAACAGCTGGTAAGCAGCACCCGCATTCTGGTGAACTATGCCACTGCCGGTATCCTGTTTGGTCGTCAGGATTATCTGGATATTGCCAGGCATGGCCTGGATTATCTGGAAGAAGTGCACTGGCAGGCGTCCAGTCAAACCTACGCCTGGACCCTGGATAACCACAAGCCGCTGGACATGACCCAGCAGGCCTATGGTTATGCCTTTGTGCTGCTGGCCTATGCTGCGGCTCGCAAGGCAGACCTGGTGCAGGACGACAGCAAACTGCAACAGGTATACGACTTACTGGAGCAGCGTTTCTGGCAAGCTGAATATGGCCTCTATGCCGATGAAATCAGCCCCGAGGGCGTGCTCAGTCCCTATCGCGGCCAAAATGCCAACATGCACCTGTGTGAAGCCATGCTGGCGGCCTTTGAAGCCACGGGTAACAACCAGTATCTGGAGCGTGCTTCCCAACTGGCCCAGAGTATTGCCGTGCGTCAGGCGTCACTGACAAACGATTTGGTGTGGGAACATTACACCCCCGAGTTCAAACCAGACTGGGATTACAACAGAGACGACCCCAAAAACCTTTATCGTCCCTGGGGCTTTCAGCCCGGGCATCAGACCGAGTGGGCGAAACTGCTGCTGATCCTCAATCGTCATGCGCCGCAGGCCTGGCAGATTGAACGCGCAGCGTCCCTGTTTGACCGCGCTTATCAACAAGCCTGGGACAATCAGGACGGTGGCCTCGTCTATGGGTTTGATCCCGAGGGCAACTGGTGTGACGATGACAAGTACTTCTGGGTACAGGCCGAAAGCTTCGCCGCTGCCGCCATGTTGCATAAAGCGACGGGTGACGATAAGTACCTGACCCAGTATGACGCCCTGTGGCAGTACAGCTGGGCCCACATGGTGGACCATGAATACGGCGCCTGGTTCAGGGTACTGAGAAAGGACAACAGCAAGTATTCCAATCAGAAAAGTGCCGCCGGGGCCAAGTGTGACTATCACACCCTGGGAGCCTGCTTCGAAGTCTTGCGCGTGCTGGGCCACCCGGCACTGAAATAAACCGACCATAAGGCCCGTGGATGCGGGCCTTTGCTTACCTGACTCCATGAGGATGTGATGAAAAAGATTGCCGCACTGCTGCTGACCGCGTCCCTGGCAGCATGCAACCAGCAACCCAGCCAGGTGCAAAGCCACGAACAACAAAAGCCCACCAGCCAGTCACAAATGGAGCACGCTGCGGATGTGCTCGCCTATGTTGACCCCTTTATCGGCACCGATGGCAAGGGTAAAACCTTCCCCGGTGCTACCGTGCCCCATGGCATGGTGCAGCTCAGCCCCGACAATGGCCGCACCGGCTGGGACTGGATAGCGGGCTACTTCTATCCCGACAACATCATTGCCGGCTTCAGCCACACCCATTTGTCCGGCACAGGTGCCGGGGATCTGTATGACATCTCCTTTATGCCCCTGACCCGGCCTTTCAAGCGGGTGCAAACCGAGGGCGGTCCGGCCGACGGCACCATAGTGTCCCATTTCAGCCACGAGCAAGAGCAGGCCAGCCCCGGTTATTACCGGGTCAGATTGCAGGACTACGAAATCAAGGTGGAGCTGACCGCAGGTGCGCGCTCCGGCCTGCAAAGATACAGTTTTCCGACCACGGCCACCGAAGGTGTGGTGCGGCTCGATTTGGGTTATAGCCGCAACTGGGACAAAACCGTTGCCACCCATGTTGAAATCATCGATGCCTACAGCATTGGCGGGTATCGCAAATCCACCGGTTGGGCCGAGGATCAGCGGGTCTATTTTTACAGCCGTTTTTCACAGCCCATCGCCAGTCAGCTGTTGTTTGTCGATGGCAAACAGGTCTCCCACACACAGGCTGAGGCCGACAATATCGCGCTTGAGCTCAACTTCGATTTGGCCCAGAGCCAATCAAAGGACAGGTCTTTACTGGTGCACACCGCCATCAGCTCGGTGAGCATAGATAATGCACTGGCAAACCTTGAGGCCGACGGCAAGCTGCTGGATTTCCCGGGCACCCTGGCCGCCGCCAAAGATGCCTGGCGTGGTGAGCTTGCCAAAGTTCGGGTGTCGGCATCCGAGGATAACCTCAGGCAGTTTTATACCGCCATGTACCATGCCTCACTCGCCCCACGACTCTTCTCGGATACCGATGGCAGCTACAAGGGGCCGGATGGCGCAATCCATCAAGCCGAAGGCCATCCACGCTACGAATTCTTCTCCCTGTGGGATACCTTCAGGGCGCTGCACCCCTGGAAAACCCTTGTCGACCAGGCTCGCACCCGGGAGATGATGGACAGCATGATGGACCATTACCGGGTAGCCGGGCGTTTACCCGTGTGGATTTTTCAGGGCAATGAAACCGACATGATGCTGGGCTACCACTCGGTGCCGGTATTGGTCGATGCCTATCTGAAGGGCCTTACCGATATTGATGGCGAACACTTGCTTAATGCCGCCCTGCACAGTGCAAAGCAAGAGGCTTTTGGCCTGGCGAGTTACCAGCAGCTGGGTTTTGTGCCCTACACAGAGCGCAAGTGGAATGTGGCCCTGACGCTAGAATATGCCTTCGATGACTGGGCTATCGCACGCCTCGCCAAAGCCTTGGGTAAAGAAGATATTTATCAGGAATTTGCCACACGGTCACAGAACTATCGCCGCCATTTTGACGCCCAAACCGGCTTTATGCGCGCCCTGGATCCCCATGGGCAATTCCGTCTCCCCTTCGACCCCAATGCCTATCACCCGGAAGACTACTGTGAGGCCAATGCCTGGCAATACAGCTTCTTTGTACCCCACGATGTGGCGGGCATGATTGAAATGATGGGCGGCAGCGCCGCTGTCAGCGCCAAACTGGATGCCATGTTCGGTACCGAGCAGGCGCTGGACGAGTTCCCCGAATGGATCTCCGGCTATATCGGCCAGTATGTCCACGGCAACGAGCCCAGCCACCATGTGCCCTACCTCTATCAATATCTGGGCGAAGCACATAAGACCCAGCGTCTGGTGCGGCAGATAATGCACGAGCTTTACACCACGGCGCCCGATGGACTGGCCGGCAACGAAGATGCCGGCCAAATGTCGGCCTGGTACCTCTTCAGTGCGCTGGGCTTTTACCCCGTGGACCCGGTATCCGGTGAATATGTGCTTGGCAGCCCCGAGGTCGACAGCGCCGATATCCAGCTTGAAAATGGTAACGTCTTTAAAATTCGTACAATTAATCAAGGACCTGAACATGTCTATGTCAAGCAGGTCACCTTGAACGGCAAGCCCTTGAACGGATATATTTTACGACATTCAGATATTCTGGCCGGTGGTGAACTGGTCTTTACCATGAGCCCTCAGCCATGAACAAATTCCTGTTTGGTCTGCTCCTGACCAGCTGCTCTGCCCTGGGTGGCAACAGCCAGTACGTGAATCCCTTTATCGGTACCTCAAACTTCGGCGCTACCCATCCCGGGGCTCAGTACCCCAATGCCCTGGCCTCGGTGTCGCCGTTCAACGTGGCCCATGGCGGCGAGCAAAATAAGTTTGAAAAAGACGCCGCCTGGAACTCCCGGGTGTATATCCATGAGAACCGCTATCTGACGGGCTTCAGCCACCTGAACTTAAGCGGCGTGGGTTGCCCCGATGCAGGCGTATTGCTACTGATGCCCACCACGGGCCCGCTCGAACTGGACGCACGGGAATACGGCAGCAGTTACAGCAATGAGCAAGCCAGCCCCGGCTACTATAGCGCCCAGCTCAACAAATACGCCGTCAAGGCCGAAGTCACCAGCAGCCTGCGCACCGGCCTGAGCCGCTTCACCTTTCCGGCGGGGCAGTCCAATGTGCTGCTCAATCTGGGGCTGGGACTGACCAATGAAACCGGCGCCAGCCTTAAGTGGGTGTCTGAGCAGGAAGTCGAAGGCAGCCGTATGCTGGGCACCTTCTGCTACCACGACGAAGATGTGCGGCCGGTATTTTTTGTGGCCCGCTTCAGCAAGGCACCCAAGACCTTTGGGGTGTGGAAAAAAATGCCGCGCTACCAGAATGTGGAAGCCGACTGGATTGGCTACAACGACAGCATTAAACCCTATCCGGGCTATCGTCAGCTCCTGTCCGGCGATGATATCGGTGCCTGGCTGAGCTTCGATACCCGCGAGCAGGAGGCCATCGAGGTCAAGCTGGGCATCTCCTTTGTCAGCATGGAAAACGCTAGGGAGAATCTGGATACCGAGCAGCCCGGGTTTGAGTTCGATAAGCTGCGGATTGAGGCGCAAAAGGCCTGGGACGCCCTGCTGGACCGGGTCGAGGTGGAGGGCAGTGATGAGCAAAAAACCTTGTTCTACACCGCGCTGTACCACAGCCTTATTCATCCCAACATATTGCAGGATGCCAACGGCGATTACCCCTTGATGGGCCAGCAGGGCGTTGGCAACAGCAAGCAAAACCGCTACACGGTGTACTCGCTTTGGGATACCCACAGAAACGTTCATCCCCTGCTGAGCCTGCTCTATCCCGAATTACAGGCCGATATGGTGCGCTCGGCAGTGGCCATGGCCAAAGAGAGTGGCTGGCTGCCCAAGTGGGAGCTCTACGGCATGGAAACCCAGGTGATGGTGGGCGATCCCGCCACGGCCATGATTGCCGACAGCTACCTGCGCGGCATCCGGGATTTCGATGTCAATGCCGCCTATGGGGCCATGGTGCGGGCAGCAGAGCAGCGCGAGCACAACCTGCTGCGGCCGGAAAACCCGGATTATCTGACGCTCGGCTATGTGCCAGTGGACGATGAAGGCCCCTACGATGGCAGCGTGGCCACCAGCCTGGAATACTACCTGGCCGACTTCAACCTGGCACAACTGGCATTGGCGCTGGGTAAGCAGGAGGACCACGATAAGTACCTGGCCCGGGCACTGAACTACCGCACATTGTTTGATGCCGACACCGGCATGCTCAGGCCGAAAAATAGAAAAGGCGAATGGCTGACACCCTTCGACCCCGAGCTTGGCCGTAACTTCGAGCCCGCCCCCGGCTATATCGAAGGCAATGCCTGGAATTATCGCTTTTATGTGCCCCACGATACCCCCGGGCTGATACAGCTGCTCGGCGGGCCGGAAGCCTTTTTACGCCAACTGGACGCCACCTTCGACACCGGTAACTTCGATATGGGCAACGAGCCCGATATCACTTATCCCTTCCTGTACAACTACCTGGAAGGTCAGAGCTGGCGCACCTCCCGGCGTGTCAGGGAGCTGATTGCGGCACACTTTGGCAATCATCCCGGCGGCCTGCCCGGCAACGACGACACGGGCACCATGTCCACCTGGCTCGCGTTTTCCATGTTGGGCATTTACCCGGTGAGCCCCGGCATGATGGACTACGCCCTGTTCCGCCCAAGCTTCAGCAAGGTGAAGATTCACCTCAGCGCCGAATACTATCCCGGTAAGCAGTTTGTGATTGAAAACCCTGTCGGTGACCTTGACTCGGATAAGCCCGAAGCCTTCACACTAAACGGCCGCAGCATCGACAAACCCTTTGTGACCCATGAGGACATCATCAAGGGCGGCGTGCTCAAGGTGAAGTAGCCCCATATAAAGACAAAAAAGCCGCCCGAGGGCGGCTTTTTTATTGTCAGCTTAATTCACTCTCGTCACTGTCAGACTGGGTGCCTTGGGGTCCGGACCTTCCACCGTGAAGCGGTAGGTACCGGCATCAAGCACATTGAGCTTGAGGTTGGCGCCCTTGGCCGCCAGCGGCTCGGCCAGATCCAGCGCCACATCGGCAACATCGCCGGACAGGGCACCGAAATCCACGGTGCTCCAATCTGAACTTGCCACCTTGAACTCAACCGTACCGGCACCAAGGCTCACTTCTGTGCTGTAGACACCCCCACCCTGATGCATCAGGGGGTTGTCTGTGCCCCAGCCATTCATGCCGCCGCGCAGGTACACCTCAGTGCCGGCAAAAATGTCTGTCTTGTACACGGTAAGCAGTGGCTCACTGCGGTTCGACAGGTCAAAGATGAAGCTGTAGCTGGTGTCCTCATCAAAGTTCATGCTGAGGTTACCCCCCTTCACGGCGAGGAATTTCTCCACGCCCAGGGTCACAGTGCCATCGGCCTCACCGCTGCCGAAATCCACCGTACTCCAGTCACTGGAGGCGAGCTTAAAGCCCTTGCTGCCCGCAGTCAGCTGCACATCAACCCGATAAACGCCGCCACCCAGATAGGTCATGGCGTTGTCGGTGCCCCAGCCGTTCATATCACCGCGCAGGTACACCTGGGTGCCGGGGAACGGCTCCTCGTTGTACACGGTCAGCTGCGGATTATCCTTGTCACTGGCATCGAGGGAGAACACATAGGTGGCCGCCAGAGCTGCGCTGAACTTAAGGTTGGCACCCTTGGCCGCCAATTGCTCAACCACGCCCTCTTCCACATCGGCATCGCCTGCCGACACTCCACCAAAGTCCACCGTGCTCCAGTCTTCCGACGCCAGCTTGAACTCATAGTCGCCGGGGGCCAGGGTGATTGCCACCCGGTATTCGCCGTTGCCCACGTATTGCAGTGGATTGCCTGTGCCCCAGCCGTTCAGGCTGCCACGGACATACACTGTGGTGCTGCCATAGGGCACCACATCGGGGGCGCCCACAGTGGCATTGGCCGACAGACCTTCGCCCTGGGCCGAACCCTGAGCCTTAACAAACACGGCCGTGGTGTAGGCTGGCACGGTAAAGGTGCCCTCGTTATCGCCGGCGCTGAAACTGGCGCCGCGCACCCTGGCATCAATGGAGGATGCCAGGAGTGGATGCAGGCTGAAGCCCGCAGCCGTCGGTACGGTATGGGACTGACTGCTTGCCGTGCCATTGACCATGACTACGATGGCGTCAACCGCAGGGTCAAGATCCGTAAGACCTGTACCGTCGTCCAGGCTCATGACTATCACACCCTGAGTCTGGCGCTTGCCCACGTTGTGGAAGCCCACCCGGGCAATGATGTCCTCGGCGGTGGTCAGACGGAACAGCTTGCTCTGATGGCGGATTTGCAGAAACTCGCCAAACACCTCGGCGGCAAAGCCAATCTCGCTGGCCGAAGCCGCGGTATTGGGGTTGGCCGAAATGCCGGTGATGGTATTCCAGTTGCCCTGGTTATCCTGTGCCAACGGCAGACCCACGTTCCAGTTGTTGCCGGACTGGGTAAAGTCGACATAGTTGAACCAGTCACCTGAGTCATAGCTGTTGCGGTCCATGGACTTGGAGCGCAGCATGTCGCCGCCCAGCTGCAGGAAGGGAATACCCTGGCTCAGAAGCGGCACAGTAGCAGCGATATTTTGGGTCCGAACCCTGTCTTCGAGGCTCATGCCCACGGGGAGGCTGTATTGCAGCTTGTCCCACAGGGTCTCGTTATCGTGCTTGGACACATAGTTGATGCTGTCGGCCGGATCGGCGGCATAGGCCGTGGGCTGGGAGTTCCAGCTGAAGCTGCTGCCCTTGGCCGAATTGCCGTTAAAGTCCTTGAGGACATAGTCCTTGAGGTTACCTGCCATGGACAGGCGCAGGGTGTCCTGATCCCGCAGCACTTCATCCTTTAGCTCGCTCTGGAACAGGCTGCCACCACGGATGGCCTCACGAATACGGTCGTTAAAGCTGCCCACCTCGGTGCCGGCCAGATTGGCCTGTGTGGCCTGCTCGAACAGACGGTTGTCGGCAACCTCACCGAAGTTCCAGCCCTCACCGTAGAAGTAGGTGTCAGGGTCCACGGCGCGCACCGCATCACGCGCTGCCAGCATGGCCGCCTTGGGAATATGGCCCATGATATCGAAACGGAAACCGTCAAAGCCGAAGTCCAGCGCCAGCGACACCAGGGTGTCGTTCATCAGCTTGGCCATCATGGCGTTTTCGGTGGCGGTGTTTTCGCAGCAGGTAGAACGCTGCATGGCACCGGAAACCGGGTCGTAGCGATGGTAGTAGCCGGGCACCACCTTATCGAGCACTGAGTTGTCATACAGCCCCGAAGAGCTGGTGTGGTTGTACACCACGTCGAGCACGGTGCGAAGACCTATGCCGTGCAGCGCCATGTTCATGGCTCTGAGCTCTTTAACCCTGGCTACACCATCCGGAGTGGAGGCATAGCTACCCTCGGGCGCAAGGAAATGCTGTGGATCGTAGCCCCAGTTGAAGCCATCCAGACCGCGCATGGCGTTCACCAGTGCCTGGGCATCGGCAGAGCCGGGCAGGCTGTCTTCCAGCAGGCTCTGGATAGTGGCGCCCTTGTCCTTGGTCTTACAGGCATCGGCGCTGTCGTTAATCTTGCTGCACAGGGTGCCAAGGGTATCGGTCAGCTCTACCCGCTCATCCTCCAGCTCGTTTACCGTGGCCATGTCGGTCACTGGCAGCACATGGAAGTGAGTCAGGCCCTTTTGCGCCAGCGCACGCAGATGCTCCACCGGTGCCGAGCCTTCTTCGGTAAAGGCCAGATACTTGCCGCGGTTGGCGGCGCTGGTGCTCTCGTCACGGATACTGAAGTCGCGGACATGGCCCTCGTACACCACTATGTCTTCCGGGTCTGCCACCTCGGGCACAGTATGGCCATCCCAGCCTTCGGGCATGGTGTCGGTGTCGCTTAAGTTAACAAACTGGCTGAAACGGCCGTTGGCAGACACGTTGACCGAGTAGGGATCTGTGGTTTCTACGGTTTCCAGCTTTTTGCTCACCGGATGGTACAGGGTGAGTTCAAAGCGGTAATAGCGGCGGTCAAGCCCGGTGCCGGTGAACGACCAGATGCCGGTGGCCGCATCTTCAGTCATGGCCTCACTACGGGTTAAGTTTTTGCTGTCGTCATACACCTTGAGGGTCACGCGCTGAGCCGTGGGCGCCCACAGCCTCGCGGTAACGGCATCGCCATCGTAGCTTATCCCAAGGTTTGCCTCATTGGCATCGGCATCGCCGGAGGTGTAGAGGTCATCCAGTGCCCGCGCCTGTTGTACAAAGGTGGCGTAAAGTGGCTTGCCGTCGGCATCGAAGGCGGCCATCGCCAGCTGCGCCTTGGCCAAAGATTTGGCTTCCTCGGCGCTCACATCCAAATGATAGGCCTGCCAGGAGGCCAGCTCAGGCGCCCTCGTCTGCTGGGCCTCGGTCAGTTCGGTGGCAGTCAGTACATGGCTGCCGCCACTGATGCCGCTGTCGTCGATGGTCAGGTCGGCATTGGCCGAATAGTGCAGCCTAACCTCGGCCACGCCTTCCTCGGTTTGATCCCACAACAGGGTCTGACGGTCGAGCCAGTGGGCACTCATGTTGCTGAACACCGCAGGCTGAGGGCCCAGATTGAGGATGGGATACTCAAATACTGACGGCGTGCCATGGAGGGTAAAGTTCATCCGCACGAACTTTTCATCATCCTGCTTGAGGGGCATCTTGAAGTCGCCGTCACCCAGCGCCTTACCGCTGCCCTCGGTGCCCACGTGGATGATGAAGTTACCGCACTCACCGTAGCCTTCCTTGAGGTTAAGGATCCAGTAGGCGCCGTAGTTGGGGTCTATGCCATCAAACTCATGGCCATTGGCCCAGTCGCTGCTGTCGAATGGCGGCGCATAGGCGTCACAGGTGTCGTTGTTCCAGGTGTGCAACCTATAGCCGTCGTAAACAGGGTCGTTCGGGCTGTTGTCGGCATCCTTGGGGCGGTTGTAATAGATAACCGCCTCGTTGGCCTTGGGAAAATACACAGGGTCAGGCAGGGTGGGGTCGGCACCCACAACACACTGCTCGTTTTTGGCGTCGGGCACTGTGGGTGGCGGGCACTGAATGGGTGGCGGCGCCACACACTGGGTGCCGGTGGCATCGGGCACCATGGGCACATTGCAGGTCAGCAGCACCTCGCCGGGCTCAGATGAATCGCTGCCACAGCCCCACAGCACACTGGCAGCAAGGGCCAGCGCAAACAGTTGGGCAAGTTTAGAAATACTCAGCATGAGTCTTCCCTCGGTAAAAGTGAATTGATGACCTTTTCGCACCGCTGTGGGGTTACATGGCATAGGTCACCCCCAGGAAGAATTGGCGACCGAAATACTGCAGGGTGCCTGTCTTGGCCTCGGTGCCGAAGTAGCTCTTGGTGGGCTCGTCGGTGAGGTTGTTGACCTGGAACAGCACCCCGAGATTGTCGTTAATCTGATAGGACGCCTGATAGTCAATCACGGTTTCGGCATCGTAATTCACCACCTGACTGTTGATGGCCACCTGCTCAGACACGAAGGACGAACGGTAGCGGGCGCTGATACGGGTTTCGAAACCCTCGTAGCCATAGAACAGGGTCAGGTTGGCAACATGCTTCGACAGACCTTCCAGGGTTTGCGGCACACTGTCGCCCCCCAGACTGGTGAGCTTCTGCACCTCACTGTCGGTGTAGGAGTAGCTGGTGTTTACCCCCAAACCATCGAAGGGGCTGGGCAGTGACGCAAACACCTGGGTGTAGGCCAGTTCCAGACCGCGGATATAGCCGCCTTCGGTATTGTTGACCGCCGTGGTGTAGGTGCCGTTGGTGGTTTCTATCTGCTCACCGCTGACGGGATCTACTATGTAATCGGGCACGTTGAAGCCGTGGCCGCGGAAGTCAAAGTCGTCGATGGCGACTGTGTCGATAAAGGAGTCGATGTCCTTGTAGAACAGCGCCGCCACCAGCGCGCCCTCTTCGAAGTAGTACTCGTAAGACAGGTCATACTGGGTGGCGTAGAAGGGCATCAGGAAGGGGTTATTGGTACTGGAGCCGTTAATCTCGCCGTCATCGTTAACCGAGGCACTGACATCCCCCGCCAGACGGTTGATGGGTGGCCGCGCCATCACCTTGGCCGCAGCAAAACGCAGCTGGCTGTCGTCGGTGAGCTTGAGGCTCAGGTTCATGGATGGCAGATAGTCGGTGTAGGTCGTGCCCACGACTGTCGGGGCATAGAGGTCATTGACTATGCCATTCTCATCCACAATATACTGGGCACCCTGAGCCGGATCGCCGCCCACGTTTTGCAGCATAGTGGCCGACTGATCCGTATCCACCACGCGCAGGCCTATGTTACCGGTCAGCGGCAAGCCACCGATTTCGGTGTCGATGTTAAACATCAGGTAGCTGGCCAGCACCTTCTCATACACTTCGCCGCTTTGCAGCACAGACCAGGAATAGTTGGTGGTGTAACCCATGGGGTCAAGCACCCCATCGGCATTACCCCAGGTTTGCACCGGCTGGGGGATACCCTCGGGGAACCAGGCATTGAGCGCCTTGTCGAGATCGATAGCCAGATAGGAGGGGAAGTAGCTGAAGTCGCCGCTCCAATCCACCACTGTCACCATATCCTGGGTCAGTCGCAGTGGCGGCTGGGTGCTGGAGAAGCCGCCGTCGTTGCCATACTCAAACACCGAGCGGTCGTTGCTGTAGGTCCTGTCGGACCAACGCACGCCAAACTCCACCGAAGACAGCCAATCACTGTCGAGATCGTATTTGAAGTCCAGGCGATAGGCTGTTACTTCATCTTCGTTTTCATAGGGATAGATGCCGTATTTACTGACCATCACCCGGTTGATATCCGAGAAGGCGTCGGCCTGATTGAAGCCCAGATCCGGCAGATCCAGCCCGTTCAGCAAATAGCTGATGGACACGTTTTCATCGAAAATAGGCTTATCGGCATTGGCATCCACAGCCACGTTTGACCACAAAAGCCCGTTACGGAAATCGCTCTTGGCGGAGGAATAAGACACGTCGGCCGCCACATTCAGGCGGTCGGTTATCTGCCAGTCGGCATTCACCCCAAAGCTGTTTACCTGGTCGAAATCCTGGTTGTCATCGTTGACCAGCTCCACCCGGGTGTAACTTTGGGTCGTGCGGTTAAAGGTGCCGCCTATCACTGAGTTACCATCCAGCACCGGATTGGCGACGGCCGTGGTGGGACCGCCGAGTTTAACCCGGAAGCCACGGGCAAAGGCTTCGCTGTCGAAGCGCGACAGGAAGGCATCGGCCTTGAGCTTAAAGTTGCTCACCGGCGCCCACTCGATGGCGCCCATATAGCCGTTACGCACCTCAACGCCGCCAAGGTGCTGCATCTCAAAACCTTCGCTGATGTATTCGTTGGCGGGATTGGCCTCAGGGCCATTGGTGTCGTCGGCGAGGCCGTCTACATCCTTGTTGTCGCTGTAGGCCAGACCAATAAACTGGGTGGCTACACTGGGCTGCTCGAGCCGGGCATAACCCAGCGCCACGCCCAGGGTTTCATCGAGGAACTTGCCCTGATAGGAAAAACTCAGCCTGTGGCCAAACTCCTCGGCGCCATACACTTCGCTGGCTCTGTCGTTGTACATGCCACGGGCATTGAGGGTGACATTATGTTCCTTATCCGCCGCCAGGGGACTTGCCGTGGCCAGCTCCACCGTGCCCGCCAGACCGCCTTCAATCAGGGATGCCTTGGGCGACTTGTACACGGCTGCCGAGTTGATGAGCTCTGAGGGGTACTGGTCGAATTCGATACTGCGGGAACCACTGGTGGACACCTGCTCCCGGCCATTGAGGGTAGAAAACACAAAACCGCCGGACATACCGCGGATATTGATTTCTGCTGCCTGGCCGCCGGTACGCACCGCCGAGATACCCGGCAGGCGCGTGAGCGCATCGGCCATGGACACATCGGGCAAGGCGCCCAAATCGTCGGCAGACAGTTGCTCGGAAACGGTATCGCCAAAGCGCTTGGCATTGAGTGAGTCGATAAGACTGCGGCGATAACCCGTGACTTCGATGCGTTCCACATCTTCCGGATTAAGCTTGCCTTGATTGTCGGTCTCTTTCTCGGTTGGGTCTGAGGTCTGCTGAGGCTCGCTTTGCTGCGGCTCGGCGGCAAAGGCCGCCGAATGCACCATTGCCAGCGGCAATCCGGCAGCCGCCAACGCCAGAGTCAGGACACTGGGTTTGAGCTTGAACATGCGTTTTTCTCCCTGGTCTTGCGACACTTGTTGTTGCCAACACCCGCCTGTACCGCAGACACCAAGGAGCATTGGATCATGTTGACCCCATACTAAGCTTGGTCAAATTATCAGCTCAATCTTATGCATACGTATTCACAACATCTGGTTAACATGCTGAACACAAAGCAACATCAGGGAAAGGGGGAAAAACATCGTAAAAACAACGCCGCAGGCGATAAAGCACTGCGGCGTGGCGGGAGTCGAAGGAAGGCGTTCAGGCCAATAAGCGAGCCAGCTCACTGTGACAGCTAATCTCCAGATGCGGCAAAATGCCCGCTTCGTTAACCTTGGCGTTGGGGTTATACCAGCAGGTGTGCAGCCCGGCATTGAGGCCGCCCTGAATGTCACTGGACAGGGTATCGCCCACCATCAGCACCCGCTCACGGGCCGGGTTGCCCATGGCATCCAGGGCATGGTCAAAAATGGCCTTATCGGGCTTGGCCAGGCCCACTTCTTCAGAAATCACCAAGAGTTCAAAGTGATCGGCAAAGCCGGTGCGTTCGAGGCGAATGCGCTGCAGCTCGGTAAAGCCGTTGGTGATGATGCCGAGGCGGTAGCGGCCTTTAAGGCTCTCAAGCAGTTCGGGCACCTGGGGCAGCGGCGCACAGATGTCGGCCATGGCCTGCAAAAAGCCGGAGTTCAGTTCACCGGGAGCAACCCCAAGACGCTCACCCCAAAGGGCAAACCGCTGTTCCTGAAGGGTTTTGGCACTGATGCGACCATCCTGATACTCAAGCCACAAGGGCTTGTTCACCTGCTGGTATTCGTGGAATTGCGCCTCACCGAAGTCCACCTCAAAGCGCGCGAACAAGCGCTTGAGTCCGGCAAAGGCATCGAAATGAAACAGGGTTTCATCGGCATCAAATAACACCCAGTCAAAGCTGAGCGGCGAGCAGTTGGACATATCACTTCCTGTTAATTACGGCATCAGGGCCGCCGATTGTACGCCCAAAGCGGCTGTGGCAAAAGTTGTGCTGACTATTATCAGCGCCGCTCCACAGGGTCATCACGGCCAACCAACTCGCCCCCTTGGGAGCGCAACCTGCGAAAGTAATCCTTTGCCGCTGCGCGCACCCGAGGCGCCAGCAGTAAGGCTGCTGTCATGGTGGGGATGGCCATCAGGCCGTAGGCGCCGTCGATGATGTTGACTATGTCGGTGAGGCTGTTGGTGGCGGCAAATAAAATCGCCAGCAAATACAGGTACAAGTACCAGCGCTCGCGCCTTGCGCCAAACAAAAACGCAAAGCATTGGCTGCCATAAAAGGCCTGGGTGAAGATGGTGGTTATGGCAAAAAAGCTAACACACACCAGTAAAAGATAGGGGCCAATGCCCGGCATGGTGGCGGCAAAGGCCGCACTGGACAGGCTGATGCCATTGGCACCGCCCTGCTCCCACACGCCGGAGATAAGAATAATCAGCGCCGTGGCCGTGCACACCAAGAGGGTGTCGATGGCGGGGCCGAGCATGGCCACCAGACCTTCTTTCACCGGCTCAGAGGTTTTGGCGTTGCCGTGTACCATCACCTCAGTGCCTATGCCCGCCTCGTTGGAAAAAGCGGCCCGCTTCACCCCGGTGAGCATGGTGCCCAAAATGCCCCCAGCCACCGACTGCACCGAAAAGGCATCTTCCACTATGCGCCACAGGTGCATGGGCACATCGCCAAGGTGGCTTAAAATCACATAAAGCGCGCAGCCCACGTACAGCAGAATCATGGTAGGCACCACTCTGATGGCCACCGCCGCTATCCGCTTAATCCCGCCCAGGATCACCAGCGCCACCAGACTCATGATGGCGAGCCCCAGGCCCAGCTCCAGGGCAAAATGCTCGCCACTGCCCACGGCAACGCCCGTGTCGCCGGGGGATAAAAACAGGTATTCCTTGAGGATTTGCACCAGCTGATTGGTGTTGAACAGCGGGAAATTACCCACCAGCCCCACCAGACAAAAGAACACCGCCAGCGGCTTCCATTTTTGTCCAAGCCCGTGGGTAATGATGTACATGGGGCCACCGCGCACCCGCCCTGTTTCATCGGTGCCGCGATACATAATCGCCAGTGAGCAGGTAAAAAACTTGGTGGCCATGCCAACCAGCGCGCTGACCCACATCCAAAAAATAGCGCCGGGGCCACCGGCGACTATCGCCAGCGCTACCCCACCAATATTGCCCATGCCCACAGTGCCCGCCATCGCGCTGGACAGCGCCCCGGCATGACTGATATTGCCTGCGGCATCGGCTTCGGGGTACTTGCCTCGCACTATGTCGATGGCATGCTTTAAATAACGAAATGGCGCAAGCCCAGAGTAAATAAGGAAAAACAGCCCGCCACCCACCAGCAGAACCAGCATGTGTGGCCCCCAGGCAAAGGCGGCAAAGCGGGCGGCGGCAGCGGCAAAATCAAAGGAAGTGTCGGCGGTCATCTTGTTGACATTATGTTAACTGGCATCCCGCTAACTTATCAGCCTACGCCGTGGATAGAAAGGGATTGAGGAATGGGGAATACGGAATACGGAATACGGAATACGGAATACGGAATACGGAATACGGAATACGGAATACGGATTATGCCCAGAGAAAAAATAAAGGGCTGACAGCATTCAGCCAGCCTTCAGCCCTGATACTGTAAAACAGCTTTCTTTGCGTTGCCGCCGAACCCCACTTTACGGCGGCCTATTCCAATGACGATTTGAAGTGACTATTTGGAGTGCGTATGACCTCAACAAGCAAATGGCCGCAACTGCTGCTGATTTTGATAGCGCTGGCCCTGCTTATCCCCGGCCTCAGCCTGCCTATGCTAAGCCTCGATGGCCAGGCCGATAAATCCCAGTTTGCCAAAACCACCATAGAGCTCATGACCGACGATGGCGAAGTGCGCGGTATTCTGGGTTCGGTATCCGCCTTTCTGGGCTTTAATCAACTGGAAGGTCAGGTAGAGATTTACCAGAAAAGTCGCAGCATTATCGGCACCATCACAGACCTGTTCGACAGCGGCAACCTGCTGGTTGGCATACTCATAGGCACCTTCTCGGTGGTTATCCCGACCCTGAAACTCTTGTCCCAGGCACTGCTGCTGTTTGCCTCAGGCACCCTCGCCCGGGGCCTTAAAAGCTTTATCGATGCCATCGGCAAGTGGAGCATGGCCGACGTGTTTGTGGTAGCGATTATCGTCAGCTACCTTGCCGGCAACGCCAAGGGCCAGATGGGTGAACTTATCATCATGCACGCCCAGTTCGAGCCCGGCTTTTGGTACTTCACCGGCTACTGCCTGTTTGCCATCGCATCCAATGTGATGATGGGAAGAAGGTTACAAGCGGCGTAAAGGTATGCGGCAGGGTTAGCCTGAATCAGTTTGTGGAACACCGGGGCCCAATGGCATCCGGCGCCGGGATTTCCAGATAATGGCAACCGGACTCAAGCCACTGGGTGATTTGCTGCAGAACCTGCGGCTCAGGCAATTTTTCTGTTCCCTTAAGCGCACACTCCCACAAAACCAATACCCGCCATCTAAGCTCACGACACTTTTCAATGTTCTCAAGATCACGCTGCCGATTACCGATGAGCTTCTCCCGCCACCACTGTGGCCCACGCCCTTTGGTGGAGGAAGACGCAGGAAATTGAAAGAAGCGGCAGTGATGCATGTGCCAGAAGCAGCCGTTTACAAAGATTACGGCACGGTATTTAGGGAAAACCAGATCAGGTTTTCCCGGCAAACGTTTGTCGTGCAGCCGATAACGAAACCCCAACGCATGGATCCGTTTCCTCAGCCACATCTCGGGGCGGGTATCCTCACCCCGAATGCGGGACATGTTGTAGCTGCGCTTATCCTTCAATAATTTCCTTCACAATCCTGGCTATCTTGTACGCCAACAGAGGAGGAACAGCATTACCAACCTGATGGAATTGTTGTGTCCTGTTGCCCTGGAAAAAGTAGTTATCCGGGAATGTCTGCAATCTGGCAGCTTCCCGCACGGTTAAACTTCGACACTGGACCGGGTCTGGGTGAATAAAATAGTGGCCGTCCTTGGATATGTGACTCACCACAGTAGTGGATGGTTTGTCATAAACCTGAACCCTGAATCGGTCTGCAAATTTACCGCTCTCCCAATTTTCATGGGCAGGTGCCAGCCCAGCATAATTAAACTCTTTATGGCCCTTCGGTGATACCCCGCGGGCCTTCGCAAAACAAGCTGCATACATGTATCGTTTTAAATCAGAATCCATGTGTCCTCTGGCCTCATGGTTTAAAACAACGCTCAGCATTTCTGCGTTTTTTCCATACCACCAATCCAAGGTGCCAGTCTTTTGCTCACTAAGATTCCATTTGTAGCGCAAAGAGCCTTTAGATAAATCCCGACGAACAGCATTTAAGGTGTTTTGAAACTCATGCTCCAGGTCCTCATCACCCCGCCCTCGGGATTCTGACAGCAGCCCTTGAAGATAACGCTTAATAACAGAATCCCAATCTTTCGCCGCTTCTCCACCACGGGACAAAGTACTGCGAAGCTTTGGAAGATCACCAATCACATCTCTGACGGAAACCACAGGTGCTTTTTCAAGAAGTGGCAATGGTCCCCTGGCAATAACGGTCTCAAAATGAGATTGCTTGATACCCAACAAAATCACACGATGCCGGGCTTGGGGAATGCCATAGTCTTCAGCACGAATAACAAATTGGCCAGCATCAAACTTAGAAGCGTCATCGCCATGATGGTACTGCGCATCTGTAACGAGAGAGCAAATTACATAACGTTCACCGCTGCCGGAAACACCTAAAGCCGCGTCTGGATTCGACAAGTCATCAAGAATTTCATGAAAAACTCGCTTTCCACCTACGGTAGAAGAAAGAATTCCTTTAACGTTTTCCATGACGAAGACCGTAGGCTTATTTTGCTGAATAATCCGCAGGTACTCTTTGTACAAGAAGTGACGATTATCTTCTTCAGGTCTGTAATCTTTCTTCCCTTTATTTCGGGCACGACCAACCATGGAGTATGCCTGACAGGGTGGCCCGCCAATCAACACCCATGGGGCATCTTTATTAAGACCTTTCTTAATTGCGCTGTCCAGACGAGCATTCCCGTCCTCAGAACCCAACACAATTTGCAACGCTTCTTCGCCAGCGTCTTCCCATAATGATTCAGTTTCCGAGCTATAAGGTTTGTCAGAAACACCATTACAGAACGCAAAGTAATCATCCAATTCGTTGGGTGCATGGTTAGAAATTAAGCGATAAAACGCTCTCAAACGGAGAGTTTGATGAGCGAAAGGGTCCATTTCAGCCGAGACCAGAATCTGAAAAGTCCTGTCAACAGAGGAGAAGCCCTCCCCAAGACCACCAGGACCAGCAAATAAATCAACAACTTGAATTGATTCTGGATACATCGAAACTCTCTATATTAAATTGAACTTCGGGATTCTACCCTGAAAGAACATCAAATTTGTAGTTTTCGACGGGTTCCGTACCCATGATCAACCAAAACGGGAAAGACCTACATCTAAATGAGGTTAATTCTACATCTTACACTCAGGAATCGATTTAAGAGGCTCTGAGAATGATTTGGTTTGCAACTGCTGCCAACATTCGGTTTTTTTGGCCCACTCTGAGATCATTCTCCCTGATGAAGAACTATGCAACTGCTTCTGAACCTCCGAAGCCCAAATTAAAATTTGTTGTTTCAGAGAGTTAGATATTTCTTGGTTCTTCCAAATCATTTCTAAATCAATCCGGCTACCAAGCTTTAGTGCCAATAGCGACAGTGTGTAGATCGTTATATTACCCTGAAATGCTTGGAACTTTGGCCTAATCAACCTTGTAGCAGCTTTAAACAAAATTGCCTTTGCAATCAGCTTTTTAAAGTCATCGAGAGTGGGCTGCTCTTCACCAGATTCCCATTTAAAATCTGAAAGATTATCCATAAACGCCAAGAAGTTCTTCTGCGCTCCCAGCGAAACAATCTCTGGTTTCTGATCCCATATATAAAGATATTTAGCCATATCAGGCTTAGTAATCTTTCTTGCTGGTGGAATAGATGTTTTCAGTCTTTTAAGCTTGGCAGGAGTAGTTCCTTCACGCTCAAACAACACTTTATAGCTTCCAGCAGCACGCTCATAGAACCAACGCCCTTCGCCATCAGGGCAGTACGTTGTCTGAGAAAAGTTATCCAATAGAACATGGAGGGGATGGTTAGCAGCTAGATCTGACTGTCTAACAGCATTTTGACTGTTTGCATATCGAGATATATCAGATATAAGTTCATCCTCATTGCTGGAATCCTGTTTACGGAGAACAATCAATTTGGCTGGAACTCTCACTTTTGTTAAATCTATTTCAGGGTACTTCTTTTTTGTAAAATAAAGAGATGCCGTCGTTTGCCCACCATTAACGATTTGCATACCTTTCAACCATGTAATGCCCGGCGTTCCGTCCCCAGACTTTCCAATGTGTACTTCATCGGCAACAATAACTAGACCATTGTTATATGCCATGAATCGCTCTGGGTCAGTTCTCAAAGTCTCTCTAATACCCTTGTTTACTTTACCTAAAGCACTCAAAAAGGAGCGAACATTGGCCTCTAGAATACGGGGGCCGTATTTGTCATATACAAACCTGAGAGCCTCTCCCGGGATGACAGTCATAGCATAGTCGTACTCACAGACTTGTCCCGGCACCCATACACAGGGTAAAGGACCTCCCGAAACCTCTTCAAAATTAACAACAAGTTCATCGCGGGGCTTGCCCGCCGACGTATGACGAAACAAGCGCTCAATATCCATCACCTCAAGCTTAATAGTCTTGCCCTGAATTTCTCTGGACTGAAACTGTTTAGACTTTGCATTAAGCACTTGGTCTGTTAAAACATATATACGGATTTGGTTAAAGTCTCTGTATTTTTCTTCAATAATCTGAGCCAAGGGATGAGCTTCACTGGCTTGGTCCATTTTGCTGAGCAATTTTTTTTCTGCACACAAACTCAGAAAACGTAAACAATGCTCGGCAACTTTTGTCACGTCAGAAACGGCTACTTGTTGAATATCAGTCGCATCCGAATACAAACTTGCGAACATATCAAGCTGATCCATATCATCAGTATAGGCGAAACCACTAAGACGTACTTTTGCGTTGCCTACTTTAGCATCAAAATGGCACACCTCAGGCTCAAACGTCATTCCGACATCAGCCATATGCTGCATCATGACTTCGGTAAATACAGACTCTGGATAGGGATACGGCTCACCAGGCATCTCCATCCTATCATTAAGCAATTCCTTTACTTCAGCCTGCGTCTGTCTTAAAAAATCTACTAATTCCATTTCAATCAATACCTAATTCTCGATATACCTCTATCAGAGGCACTTCAATAGCTTCAACCTGATCAATATCAATCTCATATTTTGCAGATTTAACTCCGAAAGGAACTGTCCCTGGAATCATTCTTGGAAACCTTTCATCTACCAAAAAATTTCGAATCTCAATAGCTAAAAAGCTTCTTGTATAATGCTCACTTTCAGAGTCCAAGTAGCCAACTCTCAACAGGCGGTTATCAAACTCTGATAAGGCCTGTCTGTCCAGTGACAACATTGCTCGAATATCATCAATTAGTTTCGAAAGTGTGCACCCAGTGATATTTTGACTCAAACGAACAGCCCCCAAAAAAATAGGTCGAACGATAGAATCATCCAGCTGTTCCAGAGAATGAACTTTAGCGGGAAACCCTTTCTCCGCTAAAGTCGTTTTTATTTCAATAGCTCCATGACCCAGCATAAAATCCTGCAATCCACCCAGTGGTCCATACCAAGACTCAACAGCATTAGATATGCTAAGCCCAGAGTCGATTAATAGGCCCAGGAAAGTCAGCTCTCCAAAAAGACCTGCCTCGGCTTCAGCTCCAAGCACAGCCCTAGGCTTGCTCATAAAGTCCTGCCATGCTCTGATTCGCCCAATAAATGCACTAAACAAGGCTACCGGAGACATATCCGATTTCTTACTTACCATGATCAAAATATCTCTGACCATGGTAAGAAAAATTTCAAGGCTTCCTGAATCCTGCCTAATAAGGCCGATCCACGTGTGATCTGGACCCAACCTCACATCACGAATTATTTCTACCCGAAAACCCTTTCCCTCAGGAAGCTGAGTGTTAATTGGCAGAACTTCCAAGTTAAAGCCCACCAACAATGCTTCTTCATTTTCCGGAAAGTGTCGCGCGGCCACAATACGACAGTCTCCCGGAGAGGTTACCGGTACAGCCTGCCAACCAATACCGGAACCCGAATTATTTAATGCCTTCCAAGAAGCAAGGATCTCATCCTCAATAAACAGAAGGGTCATATTCCTGCTCCCAGAGTACATTGTTCACTTCATACTTAACCTTTGTACCGCTGTCACTTCCCGGGAAGCTGATACCAAAAGACACAATTGGTGCAGTACTCTCATCATAACTGTCATCAACTCCCTCAGGGCTCAGCAAGTAGATAAGCAAAAGCCCCCGCTCAGGATGGCCGGCTATGTGGCCTGCACCAAACCCTCTCACCTTTCGTAGAGCCGGGCCATTCGGCTCCTTTGGCGGCTCTCCATTATATTTTTCTGACCGAGCTGGGTCATTCTTCCAGTTGTTTCTGGTTTCATTCAACGCTGCATCCCAAGCATCATCATCAAGGTCAAGAGCTTCATCGGCTGGCGATAGAAGCCTTCCAATTGAGTACCGATCCTCAGTAATCGTTTTCGGGGTACGTTTTACCAATTTAACTGTAACACTGCTGGAACCATAAATTGAGTATGTTCGCTCTTGGCCACCGTTAATTATTGCCACAGTCCATGATGTAAGCTCATGTTCTTTATTCATATTCTGAATGAAGTCAGAAAGTAACCTACTGTTAACCTTCATCGCAGCCGGATGAGTTTTGTATTCACTTAAAAACTGCACGATCACTTCAGCTGGCACATTAGTCCACTGAACGCCATTACCAGACTTCTTGCTGCCATTCCGATTTCTATCAGGAATCGGCTTAGGTTCACCCAAGCGTAATGTTAAGCGATCAAAGGCTTGCAGGTTAGACTTCAGAGAATCTAAATCCTTCAAAAGAGAAACAGTTTCAACAGACTGACCGCTGAAGGAAAGGTAAAGGCTTTGAGCGTTCCGCATTTTTAGTCTAGAAGTAACCATCAGCACAGGATGCGAAGCTACCTTCAGACCATACTCCTTTGGAGTTGCACCGCTGGCAGTCATCAGATCGAACTCTTCACGCAGCTCTTCTGATGCATCAGCAATATGTTCAAACCACTCCACAAGATCAATGGTTGTATACAGCCTACACAGGTCAAGGTATCCCGGGCGATAACCAAACCAGCGTCCCATTTGCATCAATGTATCGTACATTCTGGATGCACGAAGAAAATAACTGACACACAGTCCTTCAAGTGTCAGTCCTCGGGCAAGTTTATCTCCGCCGACAGCAATGACTTTAAGCCCTACGGCACTGTCCGCATAATCAAGCGCTTCTTTCGCAAAACCGTTGATAGCTCTTACTTCAATCTCTGAGATAGCATCCGAAAGTTCTGCTTCTACTTGCGACCAAGTCAACGTATTCTCATCCACCATATCAGGGTGCATAGAGTGAATGGTTTCAGTTGTAGCCAGAAAGTCACTTTCCCAGAGCTGCTTGAGTTGATTAATCACGTCATAATGATCAATCCGTCGCACCAAGCGCCTCTTTAGCCAATCAACATAAGCCGCAACCTGCTCTTTAACATGTCCCTGAACGGATGTGAATCGAGTGACATGTATCAGCATGGAGCAGTGCTCATCTTTCTGCCCCCTCAGCCTTCGCGCTGCACAGGCAAGCACAAATGCATCGACCGACTCTCTTAGGGACTCAGGAATACCATGCTGCTGGTCACTTGACGGGTAATAACCATTTCTATGTTTGGTTGGCATCCAGCCTGATTTTTCATCTTCAGAGCAATGGTCATTGACTACTTTAACAAGAGGAAGACCTCCTTCCCTGCCATTTTCGCTCGAGCGACCAAATACTTTAGCAGGGCCGATGTAACTGGATGAAGCTGAAAGATTTGCAATAAATGCTGAAGGAAAGAGATCTGGCCCCTCTTTCTCAGTCTCGCTTCGATTGTGAATGAAAATATTTGCGAATGGTGTCGCCGTATAACCAACATAAGCTTTGCGGGTAAAGCTATGAAGTATTCTTCGAGTCAACCGGTTTATGGCGGTAGGCTCATGCTCTAGATCAGGCTTACCGAACTCATCATAAGCCTGGTCGCCTGTATCAACCGATGCATTGTCCGCCTCATCATCTATGATCAAAAGAGGAAGATGGGTAACCAGTTTCCTGCCTGTCTCAGGATCCTGAATATTGGCAACATGATCCTGAATCCACTTTAACAGCCTTTCCAAAACCGATTTGTTCTTTTTCACAACAAACAACCAAGGGCGCTCTTCTGGGGATATACCAAGATGTTTTGCTGCCTTGGTATTAAAGTCACCTTTTTCCGAACGGTTGGTCGCAAAATTTGGTCGTATAGCCGGGTCTCTGTCAATCTCGCCCACACCAACAATGTGCATCTCATCTTGAATGACACTCGTCGTAAAGCCAAGAAAACCCTCGTCCAGTCGTATCTGAGTCTGGGAACGAAGGTTATTGTGCATGCCAGCAAGCACAATAATTATTTTGTAACCCGCATCAGCCGCCTTGCAGATCAGACCGGTATAGTTGCCAGTTTTACCAGACTGCACGTGTCCAACTACCAGTCCTCTTCGATCCCACGGTCCCTGACGTTTTGGATCTTCAAGATTGCCAAGAATCAGATCTGTTGACTTATCCAGTCCTTCAACAATATTCCAAGATAGTTTTTTCTCCTGGTACTCACGGTAGCGCTGCCAGTAACGCCATCCTTGCTTACGATCTTGGTTCAGCCAAGCAATATGGCCTTCGTCGTTGGTCAGCAATGCATCATCACCAACCCATGTGCTCGCTCTGCGGATAAGCTCATCAATGACTGCGCTCTCATCAGTGTCAGCTCTCCACTCTTTTTTCATATTCAGAACAAGATTTATCTGCTCCTGAATAATAGCTGGAGTCACCTGGCTTCCTGCCTCAAGCATATTCTGTACAAAAATTAAGACTTTCTGTTCCGTGGGATTTAATGCCATTTTTGTTTCCTAATCAGGTCGAGTCTGTCAGGGATGCAACCAACTGAGGGTAGTCATGAAACGGTTCTGTCTGAAGAAGTTTTCTTTTTGCCTCTTCAGCACTGAAGCCTTTTTTGCTTGTGAGGTTTTGATACATGATGGTCAAGACCTCAATCACCTCTGACGGAGCTTCGCCATCGAAATTGGTACGTGGTGTTTCTTTATTTTCTGCTGTATCCAGCCATATCCTTTGAACTGGAATGGTTTCTTCCAGTATCCTCAGCATGGCTTTAATCTGCGGTAACAGAGAACCAGCGTCATCCAACACGGCTCTAATTGCAGGGTGCGAATCATCCACTTTGTAACGTAAACCTGTTGATGTTTGGTCAGCACGCCATGCCTGAACCACTGTCTCGCCGTTTCCAGTTCTTGCAGACCGACCTCTTGACGCAAAAGTTTTCCTAGCTCTAGCTCTTGTATCTTCAGCCAAGTGCATTAACCACTTTCTCATTTTTACCGGAGGACGCGCAGTTGCCTTGCGAATATCGATTTTCCAGTCTGAATCTACTGTATTGGGGATATCCAGCCGAATACGCGCAAGTCTATGGGCTTCTTCTTTAGTCCAAGATCGGGCTTTGCCAAGGCCGAGCCAGCTGCCCGCCAATAACATTCTTCTGTTTCTATAAACATAAAATCCTTGTTGAGCAGTCCAGCCATCAGGTCCAGCAGCTGCCTCAAACTCTTTATCTGTTAACCTATCTTTGTGAGGTAAAACATGGCATTCCACGTTGACGCTTCCCCCCAGAGTCAACTGTGATGCTAGCGGTGAATTCCAAGATTTAGCCGGATGGCCAGTCATAAACGGATCCCAAGGTTTTACCTTGTTGTCATTTATGTAAATTTCAAAGCGCTGACTTTGGTCTTCAAGATATCGATGAAAAACCATCGCCAGATGTCGTTCAACCTGATCAATCAAATCCAGAAAATCATTTGAAGTAAAACCATCTGTTAGAATGCGATCTAACTTCTCCCAAAGAACCAGTGTTCCATGACCGATTTTTTTGAAGGATTCAACTAAGGGCAGCCCTGTCTCTGACGCCCCTTCCAGCATAAACCAGCCATCACCGGAGCTTTCAACCAGTACATCAAGATCCCAACGCAAGCAGTTAAACTGATTATTCTGCATTGTGGCAACTGTCAGGCTGCGACATTGAGAAAAGGAAGCAGTCTTCAGCCCCATACCAAAACGACCAAGATCTGACTCATCACGTTCATCAAGAGGGTTCAGCTCACCTAGCCTCATTGCCGTATCGAGACCTTGTGCATCCATTCCGCTACCATTATCCAGTATCTCAATACGACTCTTCTCGTTCTGCCAAGTAAAATTGAGATCAACGCGACTGGCTTTAGCTGCAATACTGTTGTCAATAATGTCCGCTAACGCAGATGCTGTCGTATAGCCAAGACCACGCAATGCTTCGATCATTGCACTAGCCTTTGGTGGCGCGTGTCTTCTAATCAACTCCGTTGCTCTCCTAGCAGGGCCATTTAATCTGCCACCGGTTCTTTTCCAAAAAATATTGCAAGGTGGCTTGAACGAGATGTATGAGCGAGCTTCTTCAAACTTTTCGCTTCAATCTGCCTGATGCGTTCACGAGTAACATCAAACTGCTGGCCGACTTCTTCTAGAGTGAGCTCAGTAGCAGCATTAATTCCAAAACGAAGTTCCAGCACCTTTTTCTCTTTATCTGTCAGCCCCTTCAGCAGATCTTTTATATTAGTGTCTCGATCATCATCAATAATTTCTTCTTCAGGAGACATTGCAGCCCAATCTACATAACCGTTCGTGTTGTGATCGGCCTCAGCTACGGGCTCCATGACTAAAATCTGTTTCAAGTTTTCTACTTTGGTTTCAGGCATGCTGAGTATCAATGACAATTCAGATATCTTTGGCCCCCTTCCAAACTTGTGAGTCAATACTTTGCTTGCAGATATCAGCTTATTGAGGCTCTCATTGACATGAACAGGTATGCGTATAATTCGTGCTTGATCAGCAATAGCCCTTGTAATAGCCTGCCGTATCCACCAAGTGGCATAGGTTGAGAATTTAAAACCTTTCCTGTGGTCAAATTTTTCAACAGCCTTCATCAAACCAATGTTTCCTTCCTGCACCAGATCTGCAAGTTCAAGTCCCCTACCTAGGTATTTATTGGCAACCGAAAGCACCAATCTTAGGTTGAAGGTAATCATCTCATCCCTAGCAGCACTTATATCTCGCTGCAATTTTTTTATCTTGGAACCGATATCCTGAAGACTATATAAATCAATACCTGTCTTTTGGTTAATATTCTGCATCTGAGCCTGCAAACGATTAATTGCACCGGCATGCCGTTCAAGTTTGTCTTCGCAAAGAGGATATTCTGTTTTAAGTTGAGATATCAGTTCTCGACCCATTTTTTGCTCTGCAACACTCTCTGCTGTCTTACGTGGAAGCTTGATTTCGCGGGTGTAAAGATTGACCAGTTCTGTTTTTATGTCGCTAACCTTATCAATTGACTCGTACAACGCTTTAATCAATATATTCAGGGCATCCTCGGTGAGGACAATGCTCCTGAACGTATCCTGTACTCCCGGGTGTTCGGACTCACCAGATACATTGAGGAAAGTTTTAAGGGCTCCAACAATTGCCTCATAGGGATATGTATCAACAAAATCATCGGGTTCATCGCCATCTTCTTGTTCATCCATAAACAAGGAGACAGCCCTCTTTATCTCGACGAAATCCTCACTTGGGAGGGTGTTCAGCTCAGCAACAACTTTTTGAAGTGACTGTTCAGGATTATGTTCTCTGAGAGCTTCTTGGCAGAGATGTGCCAAAAGCTCGCAAATAAAAGGCACTTCAGACAATGCCTCCATAATGGCTAATCTGGCTGCTTCTCTGCGCATGCCGTTATCCACTTCCTGCTCCCTGGTCAACAGTTCTTTACCGGGAAGACTTGCGAAGTAGTAGCCCATGGGCTCATCTCTGGCATAAAGAAGATCATCAAGTAGCAGCATCGCATCATCAATGGAGGCTGCATCATGGTCTTCATAGACGCTATCAGCAAGAGACTCCCCTTCAAACGTATGATCGTCGATCACGCAGCCATGCACTTCCAGCACTTGACGGATATAAAAAACCTTCTCTGCCAGTTGGGTGTATAACTGCTCATAAAAAGCATCATTCTGCAGGACTTTAGAAAAATCCGTCGGCCTAGATACTTGATATGCATGGGAACTCTTTAATATTTGGTCTGTGTACAGTTCAGCCACATAGTCGTTCAGAAAGGTTTCCGACAAAGTACCTACGTGGGCGCATGACTCGAAAAGTTTACTGAACCCCTCAAAAACCCACTTTTTCCTGAAAAGTTCTAGATCTGGATGATCCAAAAACTCAGGTAGATCTATAGCTATGTCCGACCAACCTTCCCCAGAATCGATCGGGATGTGACTGGTGATTTGTAACTGTATTGCAGAAGCTTGAACCTTACTTTCAAGGTTTTCCTCGGGAGGCATATCTTCGCAGGCAAGTTCCCATCCATACAGCTCTTCTTTATCGTTTTTCAGTTGCTGCTGGCTAAGGATCAAACAAGGTAAATCATCAACTTTAGATTGGGCCTGTATAACAGTCTGCAAGCTTTTTTCTCGCTCGGCAATTTTTTTCCCTAATGGCAGAGGCATTGTGAGTTCTAACTTTTCTGTCTGAGCGTCATCCAAAGCAGATAACGCTGGACAACTCCCATCGAGTTCCCATGTCGAGCCCTCATTTTTGCCATCCGCACTTATATTCTCAACTGACCCAAAGATTTTGCTTTGCTCAACATTTAGGACGGGGGGCTTGGCAGCATTAACGGCTACCGGAAGTATTGCGGATGAAGGAACGCTTTCTTCAGATGAGCCGGCTGGTTCAGTTAAGCTAGTCCCCACGATTTCGCTTCTAAGGCAAGTAACCACAATATCGTTTTTAGCATCACCAACATTAGTAACAATATTTATCTCAGAATCAGACTCACTCTTATCAGCCTTATAAATTTCACCGGGACAGGCAACCGGTTTGCTGAGCCTTTCATCCTTTGTATGATATTCATTTTGAGACCTTAAGGCCGGTACGAAAAATGATCGTTCATTCAGCAAGTGGACAATTCTGTCATCACCATTCTCTTCGGCATAATTTTTAGCCTTTTTCCCAGTCTTGTCCTCTATCTCCGGATCCGCTCCTTCTTGAAGAAGCAAGCGACAGATATTTTCGTGTCCTTTTTGTACGGCAAGAATGAGAAGAGTAGCGCCATTTTGATCCTGTGCATTCAAAGCACTGATGTTATCCAGCTGTGCTTTCACTGCACTTTCAACACCAGTCATTACAGCCAGTTTAAGCAGCCGACTGAAACTCCCTTTTGAGCCTTTATTTAATACTCTCATTTTTTACTTCTCTGTACCTCATCCTTGGTAGTACATAAGGCATATTTATACATAAAGCCCTGAAGATAACTTAGCCAAAGATAAACTCCGGACAACCATGGAGGCCCCAACAAATCTCACATAGTCTGGTTACCACAGCAAAATTAAAACATTTCACCTAAGTTCAAAAAAGCCTGCAATCATCCAAAAGTATGAGTAAAGACTTTTTGTGGAAAAGCGTACAATTTAACACAAATTGCAGTATCGAGTTTTAATAGAAAAGTCAGGACACGTATAAGAGTCAGTGAGAAGAGTCGAGACAGCCATTGCTAAACACTTCACTCGCAGATAGCTCCGCACCTAAATTCTCCGCGTGGCAGCCAGAGGCCTTATACCTTGATCCCTGCAAGTCACCATCCGGGCCAGCTGTTGCTGTTAATAACTGTTCCCGACAGTTATTTGCGAGAAACGCTAGCGAGATGAAACTGTTCATCTCACTGTCGGACGACACGCTTATTCCCCATCGAAGCCGCCGAAGGGCGTTGGACGAAATGGCGTGTGCGAGGCAGGACGCCGAGCCAGCTTCAGTCGAATCAGGGATGAGCGTCTGAAGCGTTAGCCAATTTCGTCCAAGAGACCGAGGGGATTTCGGCTTCGTCGGGGCGGCAAGGGAGATGCAAGAGGGAATTGCTGCTGATTCCCTCTTGCCCGGGTGAAGGCTGGAAGCCTTCGATTTTCAGTCGCTTTGCAAGCGACAACAGTCCCCCATGCCACAGGCACAACTTTATATGACACCAGAGACCCAATGTGACTCATAGTCCGTGGCTTTTCTTCCTCACTCCCCATACCCTGAACTCATCAACCAACGTTTGAGAACAAACAGGGGCTGCCGTGGAAATTGAAATCGTTCTTGAAAATGACATCGCGCAGGGCGATTCGCGCATCTACATAGAACCTAATCCGGACAGGTATTGTGGGGGATTCATCTGGTCCATAGTCAAAGACGCTGGCATTTGGGACGACGGCTTAGCCTGGACGACTGAAGAGGCAGAATCCGCCGCTATAAAGGCCATGACATCTATACAGCGCAGTGAGATGTAAAAAAGCCCATCGTCCAGGCTTGGCTATAAAGAGTAGTAGCCATAACACTTCACTCACAGATGACACCGTACACAAATCCCGCTTGAAGCGGCTGAGGGTGTTGCTGCAAATGGCGTAGCGAGGCAAGGATGCCGATGCAGCGCCAGTCGAATCAGGGAAGAGCGTCTGGCGCGTTAGCCAATTTTCAGCATAAGCCCGAAAGAGTTGTCCGCTTCGTAGCGGGTCGCTGGGGGATTGGACAAGGGGGCCAGCCGAAACGGCCCCCTTTCCTCGGGTGTGGGTTGAAGACCCACGACTTTCCGGCCGCTGCAAGCGGCCAGTCCCACAGGGACAGCTACCGAGTGGGACTCATCTGGTCGATAGTCAAATGCGCTGGCATCGGGAACGATGGCGTTTGTGAAAGTGACATTTGGGACGAAGGCTTAGCCTGGTCAACCAACGAAGCCGAAAGTGACGCCATCGCGGCAATCGCTGCGATACAACAACTGCACGTTTGAGCAGACACAAAAAAGCCCGCAGTCTCGGCTCTGGGACCAGAAAACTGGGGGCTCAATGGTAACGGCTGAATCAAATCAACCAAAGGCGGCAGCCTGAAAACGCTTAGCCGGTATAAGCACCACTCGAATAGTGCAGCTCATAACTGTGGCTGTAAATCTCAAGGATATTTCCAAAGGGATCTTCCATATAAATCATGCGGTAAGGCTTTTCACCCGGGTAATAGTAGCGCGGGGCCTTCATGCGCTTTTTACCACCGGCGGCAACGATTTTCTCGGCCAGGCCTTCCACATCCGGGTCCTGCACGCAGAAATGGAAGATACCGGTTTTCCAGTATTCGAAGTTGTCTTCCGGGTTCTCTTGGTTTTTAAACTCGAACAGCTCAACCCCGATACGGTCACCGGTGGACAGGTGGGCGATGCGAAAACGCTCCCAGCCAGCACCAAACACATCGGTACACATTTCGCCGATGGCGGAGTCGTCTTCCACAATCTCGGTGGGCGGCATGATGAGATACCAACCGAGTACCTCGGTGTAAAACTTCACTGCGGCCTCAAGATCGGGCACAGAAATACCGATGTGAGAAAAACTGCGTGGATATGTGTTCATGGCTAACCTCGTATGCTTTGCAATGAAGGGCTGAGCTCGCCTGGTCTTGCTTGCGCACTCTTGGTCCGTTGCGCTGACGCAGGGGCCTTGCCCGATGCGAGAAAGATTACGCCGTCGATATCCGAATGAAAAATTATCATATATTCTTATTTTGATAATTTTTTGTGATGCAAAATGTCAGGTACCGATACTGCTTGATTGACCTGCCCCGGTACCGACGCGAACAGATAGCAACGCGGGTTTGCCACTATGCAGATAGGCAACTATGCAGACAGGCCGCTCGGCACAGTGTCAGTAATCAGGAGTCCACAGGCCCATGCTCAATCCCCTCTGGCTAAAAACCTTTATCACCCTGGTGGAAACCGGCCACTTTACCCAAACGGCAAGCAAGCTGTTTATGACCCAGCCCGGGGTAAGCCAACACCTGAATAAGCTGGAGCAGGCCTGTGGCCACCAGCTGCTTATCCGCAGCCGCAGTGGCATCGAATTGACCGAAGCGGGCGAGCGACTGTATCAGTATGCGCTCTCTCAGGCCCGGGCCGAGGCGGCGCTGCTGGATAGCCTGGATGAGGACAATCCTTTCAGCGGCAGCTGTCGTCTCGCCTGCTCCGGCTCGCTGGCGCAGCTGCTCTACCCCAAGCTGTTGGCGCTGCAAGCAGCGCATCCGGGGCTTAAGGTGCATATGGAGGCCGCGCCCAATGCCCGCATCATCAACGAGGTGCAGCAAGGCGATAAGGACCTTGGCATTATCACGGCGCCGCCGCCGAGGGGGCTGTTCAGTGACACTGACATAGGCACCCAGGCGCTGTGTTTGGTGTTACCGGCAAGCAGCGAAGCCACCACAGATGACGCCAGTCTCCCTTCAATAAACGAACTCAAAGTCCTTGGGCTGATAAGCCACCCGGATGCCGCCCATTATCTGTCGCTGTTTTTTGCCCACAGTGGCAGCCCCGGCTACCAAAATGCCTTCGCCGAAGACTTTCCCATCAGCAGTTACATTAATCAGTTGGGGCAAATCCTGTTGCCTGTATCCATGGGACTGGGCTTTACCGTGCTGCCACTGTCGGTGGTCGAGCAATTCAGCGAGCGGGACAAACTCAGGGTGTGTGTTGGGCTGGAGCGGGTATTCGAGCCACTGTATCTCATCCATAAACGCCAGCGGCAACTGCCCGCCCGATTTGATACTATTCGCAGCCTGATCCAATCCGTGCTGACAAGCACAACTGACAGCCCCCAATGAGCCTGCCTGTGAACAAGACTTTTATTATCAGCCTGCCCCGAACCGGCACCACCAGTGTGTGTGTGGCCCTGCTTGAGGCAGCGCCAAGGGCGGGGCTGGCACCACTTAAGGTGGCGCACATGGCCTTTACCAAGGCGAGCTTTGAGGCCGCCGATGCCATAGCCGACGCCCCTGTGTTCAGTGACTACCAAAAACTGGACAAACTCTACCCCGGCAGTAAGTTTGTTTATCTTGACCGCACAATCGACAGCTGGTTGCCGTCGATGCAAAGGCTGCTCGAGCGCATGTTGCCAAAGCTCGACCCTAACGCCAAAGGTGGTTTTCACCCGCAGCTGCGGCGCAGTTTTAATGAAGTATTTAAGCTGAATAAGGCTCTGGCAGGCACAGTGGATATGATGAGCCCCGCGCACCTGGAGCAATGTTTTACCCGCCACAGGCAAGGGGTAGATGATTATTTCTGTGGCCGCGACGACTTGCTTTGCCTTGACCCCTCAGCCTCGGGGGCTCTGGCGGCGCTGCACCGATTTTTAGGTCTTGCCGACGTCGCCGAAGACGCCCCTTTTCCGCACCTGAATCAGGCGGGCCGGGTGGCCGGTTTTGATGAGTTCAAACACCCCAACAAAATCCCCGCCGAGCTGTCGGGCCCTCAGCGACGCGCCTTTTTCGACTATGCCGTCAACCGTAAAGGTTGATTTGCACTTTAGCTGCTCAGTCGTCACTGATTTTATCTACTACTTTCGGTGTAAGTTCTACACTTTCTAATGCTCTCAACATCTCTATCACTCCGAGGGAGACAAGCTCCCCGGGCAGGCCAGCGAAGCCGGATGAGTGCCACCAGGCACACGCTTTTATAAAACGGAAAGACAGCGAACATCAGCGGAGCAAACATATGGAACTCAACAAACTACTGATTGCCGCCACCCTAGGCTCGGTACTGACCGCTTGCGGCGGCAGCGACAACAATGACTCACCTATTCCCCCTACGCCTCCTCCCCCACCCGCCACCATAACCCTGGATGGTAAGGTCGCCGATGGTTATCTGGTCGGTGCCAGAGTGTGTGTGGATCTGAACGAAAACAAGGTATGTGATGATGGAGAACCCAGCGCAACCACAGGCGCAGGCGGTAACTTCTCCATCACAGATGCAACTCAACAGCAGCTGGATACCTATCCTCTGGTTGTGGAAGTTACTGTAGGGACGGTCGATGAAGACACGGGTGAGGCCATCACCAAAGGCTATACCCTCAGCGCCCCTGCCGGATATGAGTTTGTCAGCCCGCTGACCACCATGGTGCAGGGCGAAGTGGAACAGGGCAGCAGTGAAGAAGATGCCGAGGCAGCCATCAAGGCATTGCTTGGCACCACCCTAGCCCTGACACAGGATTATGTGGCGGCACAGAATGACGACAGCCTCAGCGACGAGCAAAAGGCAGAGTACCTGCAACTGCATCAGGTCGCGCAGGTCACCGCCAGAGTGATAGCCAACAACCTGGCTCAAATACAGGCGGCGGCCGATGCGGGGGGCATTTCGGCGGACGATCTGATTTCTTTGATTGTGGACACTGTGGTAAATGCCCTGGACACCATAGTGGCCCAGGTCGAGGCAGCCAGAGACGCCGGGGGTGATTTCGATCCCGACGCCATTGCCGGGTCCGAGGAAGTCGAGAACGAGACGTCCGTGTCTGATGACAATCTTGAAGAGCAAATTGCAGTACTCCATGCCGAAGCCAGCGCTGCGACAGCCAATCTGGTTACTGAGGTCAGTGGCGACGGCATTTTCTGGTTTGAAGGTGACTACGATTCCGACGAGTTATGGCTCGAATACGGCCATGTAAAATACGACATCAGCAACCAAAAGACCGTAGAGGTACATTACGAGTTGGTAAACGGTGCGTTTGTGGCCCAAGGCAGTAACGAGTTCGGCACCGACGACTTCATTTTGACCGATACGGGTTGGCAAGCCACCACAGAAGAGGTTGTGATCACAGCGCTCAATGATGACGGCACCATCACCCTGAGCCACCCTGACTTTCCCCAACTTGCTGAGACCATAAGCGCCAAAGAGTATGCCCTCAGCGGTCTGAATATCAGGGTACTGCTGGCTAAGCAGGACAACACCTGGCCCTGGCATAAGGTGATGCCTGCCGATGTCAGTTTCAGTGAAGGCGCCAAGGCCTTTGCCATTAAAGCCAAAACGGCCAGCGATCAGTACCGGCTTTACTACTGGGACGGCTGCAACGAAGGCGATATGGTGGGGGGGTATTGCAACAGCGTCTGGTCACGGATGGCCGGCGGCAGCGAAGGCCCTGCCACCAGCTTAAGTGCCCTTATCTCGGCCACCGCATCAGACGGTACCCTCGCTAATCTGGTTGGCCCCTTTATCGCGTGGCATGGCGACATGCAAATTCTTGCCGAGTTGATTGAAGGCGGCATGGCAAAGTATCACAAGGTGTATTGGGGCCAGAACAGCACCGGCGAGTCCCAGCGGATGTCGATGCTCTTTACAACCGGCGAGTGGCGTCAAATAACGCAATCGGGACAAACCTTAATCCTGATGGCGCTGCCTGACGATGTGAAGGACTTTGGCGAACATGAGGATGACGGCGAATTACTGCTGGCAGTCCATCAGGGCGCAGTACGTCGGGGCGAATTTATTCCCGCCGGCACCGGCGACGATGATGAAGTGATTTTCAATCTGACCGCGAAGAACGACATTCTCACCAAACTTGACCTGACGCTCTTCAACGGTGGTTTACCTCCGGCGGATTTTGTCTGCGAAAATGGCAATACCCAATGGGATGACAACAGTGGCGGGCCCGTCAGCGACACCCTCAAATCACTGACACAATACCGCGAGTTGGTAAGCAGCTGCCGTGGTGAGGCAGGCGCCATGGCATTTACTGCCGAGATGTTGGCAGGTTACCAGTTCAAAGAGTTTGACGCCGAGGGCAGCCTCGAAACCCTGATCGTTTTTAACGCAAACGGTGGCTACTTCACCGACTATATGGTCAGCCCAGCCGAAACGACAAACTTCAACTGGAGCATTAACGGCTTCGGCGAGATAGTGGTTGAAGCCGGCGATGGCAATGGTGGGGTTGGATTGCGTGCTTACCTCAGTCTTATCGGTAAGTATGGCGACTATGTCTCCATCAAGGGCTTCAATGAAGAAAGCGACTGGGCTCCCATGGATGGCAGTGTCGGCGAGGTCTGGAGCGACAAATGGCTGAGACTGGCCCAATAGGCTGAACACCCGACTGTGCAACACCACTCAACAACGCCCGGTGAACGCCGGGCGTTTTTCATCTTCCGGCCATCAGTCTTTGCGACGTTTAACCACGGTGAGGAAGTCCAGCGCCACACCGCTGATGGCGTTAAAGCCACGGATGCGAAACACCAGCCTCAGCAAGTCAGGTCTTGGGCGCACTTTGGGTTCAACCGCCCGGGGGATAAACCAGAGCGTCACCAAAGTGCGCAAGAAAGTAGACACCAAAAACACCACAAAGATGGGGCTGGCCAGCTCCCAGCCGGTGAAACTCAGGAAATCCGCTGCATGGCTGGCAATAAAGCCGCCCACCATGGCGCCCACAAACACCAACGCCGCACTCAACGCCGACTGCACCGCGGCGTAGGTGGCAAAGTCGGAGCGAAACGGGCGGATGTCGTACAGGTAATTGGCCGTGCTCAGGGTAAAGCCACTCCAGGCAAAACCGGAAAAAGCCTGAATCGCCAAGATGTACCCATAGTTATCTGAAAACAGCCACAGCAGCGGCAGGCTGGGGATAAGGCTTGAGGTAATCAGCATCACCAGCCGGTTACCATAGAGATCGCTGAAACGCCCCCAAAATCTTAAGGTCACAAATTGGGTTATGACGGAGGCCACGCTGGCGAGCACAAACTCCAGATAGCTGAAGTGCAGCCCTTCCAACATGTACACCGCAAAGAAAGGGGCCGAGATGGCCACCATGGCCTGCATACCGGCCACGAACAGGCTGTATTGGCGAAATGTGGCGTCTTTCCAGGCTTCGCGAAAATTCTTCAGGGTGCGCACAAACACTCCCGGAGTGCGCACTGTCCTGGGTTCAGGGTCGTGCATTTGCCACAAAAGCCAGGCCGACACCCAGCGCCCCATGGCGGCGATGGAAAACAGCAGACTGAACCCCAGCCAGGCCATACCGGCACTGTCACAGAGGCTCAGAATACCGCCCCCCAGGAAAAACACCGTGAGCGATGCCCCCATGGTCAGCCGGGTGCGGGCGGCAAAGAATGCGCCCCTGCGCCTTGGTGGCACCACAGCACCCATCCAGGCACGCCAGTGGGGTTGGATAAGATTAATAAACCCGTGATAAAGCGCCGCAAGGGCAATAAAAAGCCACACCCCATGTTCGGGCCGAAACGCCGCCAGCGCCCCCATGGACAGCACCACCAGCGCCTGCAGCGCCGCACAAAACGCGATAAATCCCTTGCGGGCAAAGTGGCTGGCAAGCCACACCGACAACAGCTGAGACAGAGCACCAAATAACTGAGGCAGGCCACTGACCCAGGCCATTTGCCCAAGCGTCGCCCCCATAAAGATGGCGAAGGCGTTAAAGAAGTTATCTGATGTGGCCGTCATGGCCGATGAGGCGACGGCCTCCTGCTGCGAGCGCTTTAAGGTGTCTCTGAGCCAGCGACAACGGGCTGTGCGGCGTCCGTCGTTAGATGAAGTCTCTTCGGCAGGAATGGGCAAAGACATGGGCTCAACGCAGGCTCGATTGGACGATAAGAATGCGGAAATTATGGCCAACTGCATCGGCAAGAGCAATTGGCCAATCAGGAAAAACCACTTTAACGCCCGCCGCCCTGGGTCACTGGCGGTCTATTTCAGGCTGATTTTCAGCGGCTCTTCGCAGCACGGGAGCGCAGCCACAACCAGATACCCACCAGAATAAAGGGCACACTGAGCAGCTGACCAACGGTTAAGGGCAGCGAGGGAATGTAGCTTGCCTGCTCGGGTTTAACCCATTCCACCAGCATGCGGATAACGAACACACCTATCAGAAATGCGCCAAACAAACGCCCTTGCATAGCCAGCATACTGCGGCGCAGTTGCCACAGCAGCAGCCCCAGCAGCAGATAGCCTATGGCCTCATACAGCTGCGCCGGATGTCTTGGCAGCATGTCGACCCGGGCAAAAATCACCCCCCAGGGGCCGTCGGTTACCTTGCCGTAAATCTCAGAATTCATCAGGTTGGCCAGACGTACACACACGGCAAACACCAGTGTCGGCAGCGCCAGATAATCCAGCAAGTACATCAGGCTAAGCTTGTTGCGTCTGGCGACCCAGAGCACACCCAAAATGGCACCCAGACCGCCGCCGTGGCTGGCGAGGCCGCCCTTCCAGATATAGAGAATTTCCATGGGATGGGCGAGATAGAAGTCGGGCTCATAGGCCAGGCAGTGCATCAGTCGGGCACCCACTATGATGCCAATAAACACCGGGAAAAAGAGCTCATCCACCAGGCCTGCGTTTTGCCCGGATTCTTTCAGCATCTGCTTGAGCAGGGCTGCACCGCCCCAGATACCACAGGCAAACAGCAGCCCGTACCAGTGCAGACTGATGCCGCCAAATTGAAACAGTATGGGGTCGATATTCCAGGTCATAGGCTTGGCTCTCTTGTGATAAGTCCGCTATCCAGACAGGAAAACACCGCCCTTTGTGTTAGCAAATGGGCGGTGCTGTCACTCAAAAAATGCAGGGTTTAAGACGGTCTGCCTGAGTCAGTAAGCTTTGATACAGGGTGAACTGATTGGCTGCGCGGTCGAGGTTATGACCCTCGCGGTGCACATGAAAATAGAGGTCGCCGTTCAGATAATCCGTTAAAAAACGGACGCCAATCATCAGGCACATAATGCGGGCACCCAGCCACAGGCTTTCACGCTCTGCCGCTTCCAGTACATCCCCCAGCTCAGCCAGATAACCGCGACAAATGGCGGCAAAGATCTCCGGCCGCACCCGCACCTTGTCCAGCGCCGTGCTGTCTTCCGCTTCGGGTGACGTGAAGGTGCGTACCATGTCGCCAAAGTCATACATCAGATGGCCCTTCATGCAGGTATCCAGGTCGATGATGGCCATGGCAGAGTCGTCACGCTTATCAAAAAGCATGTTATTGATTTTGGTGTCGTTATGACAAACTCGCAGCGGCAGTTTTGGCTCAAGTGCTGCCAGTTCGTCCAGTAAGCCGCGCTGGCAGAGGGCAAAGTCGACCCACTCACGACAAGTATCAAGGCGACCCGCCTTGTTGTCGGCCGCCGCCTGCTCCAACGCCGCCAGGCGGCCCGGAAGGAAGTGAAACTTGGGGATCACATCGCCAATCCGGGTGGCATCGAAATCGCACAGGGCGCGGGCAAAATGCCCAAAGGCACGGGCCGCCTGCTCTGCCTGAGCTTCGCTGCCAACCACATCTATGCTGTTGGAATGCTTGAGATAACGAATGGCACGCCAGAAACCAGCCTCACCCAGATCAATGCCCAAATCGCCTTCGGCGGTAGTTTTGGGGCTGACCACTTTCAGCTCGTAGTCTTTCCCTTCTTTCTCGCCCAGGTGGCGGCTGATAAGCTCGGCGTTTTCCACCAGGGTCCAGGGGGCCTGAAACACGCTGGTATTGAGACGCTGCAGCACCATGCTGCCCTCATCCCAGGTCACCAAAAACGTATCATTGATGTGCCCATTGCCCAGGGGTGAAACCTTTGCAGCATTGCCTTCCAATCCATAGTGAGGCAGAACCCGCTGCCGGATAACTTCAATCACTCAATAACTCCATCAATCTTGATCTTACCCGGGGCACATCATCTGCGTAGGTAACCCCGAGCCATTCCCCCTGGGCGGTTTCTACCCGAACCTTGAGTCCCTGGTCGATACCGGCTTGCACAACATCGGGAAGATAACATTCCTCCCCAGGCGATGGCGATGCCAAAAGAAAGGATATTAACGCGTCCCTCAACCAACTGACAACGCTGTCATCAAATCCCCACAGAGTCATGGATACCGGCACGTCGGGCGCCAGAGGCCTGAGCTGGCCCTTAAAGCGCCCTTCTAGGCCACCCTGAATGGCAACTATCTCTTTGTATTCCTCTACGCGGGTGAGGTAGCCATCGGTTACCTGACATATCCCCCGGTTTACCCCGCCGTGTTCCGACAAGGTGGCCTCCAAAGGGTACGCCACCATCAGCCAGCCGCCACGCTTAAGGCCTTCGGCCATGCAGGCAAAAGCGTTATCGCCATAGAAATCATCGGCGGTGATCACCGCAAAAGGGCCCGTGAGTTGATGCCGGGCGCAGTAAAGGGCGTGGGCTGTGCCCCAGGGTTTGGTGCGCGACTCAAGCAACGCAGCGACCTCCCCTTTGGGCAGTGGCAGGTCATCAGCGGCCTGAATACAAAACTGGATCTCAAAGTCGGTGGGTACCTGAGAGGTCAACTGCGCCGCAAGCTGTGACTCCAGCTCCGGGCGTATCACCAGTACGGCACGGGTGAAGCCAGCCTTCACGGCGCTTTGAATGGACAACTCCAACATGGTTTCGCCCCTGGGGCCAAGCCGGGCCAGCTGCTTATCACCGCCAAAACGGCTACCAAGCCCTGCGGCAAGTATCACCAATGTCAGTTGCACCATTACCTCTTAAATCCCCAAAAAACTGCGAACATCACAATAGGCCCGGAAGTGTAATGCATGGCCTTTTACGGGCGCCAGCAGAATATCAGGGGGCCAGGAACACCGCGAAGTCCTGATGCCCTTCAATGGCCGCCTGACTGCCTTTGAGACTGAAACCCTGACCACAGAGCTGCACGTTCCCCCGAAGGGCCAGGTCCCGCACAATAGACTGGGTATCCAGCGGTGAAAAGCGCGCACGGCGCATTCCTTGCTCATCGGCCACCTGCATTGGGCGATATCGGTTGCCGTTGTTAAACAGCAGACTGGCACAGTGGCGCTCGCCTTCTGCCGTAGCGAGTGACCAGATAATGCCGTTACTGCGGCTGTTGGCATGCCAGCTGAGAATGAGGGCCTCGTTATCCAATGCCAGCTCCAGGCCGGACTCGAGTCGGGTGGAGGCCTGCAAAGCGTCGCCTTGGCTGCCGGTTGCACTGCTGCCTATCTCCTCGGGGGCACTGCTCAAACGCATACCCATGGCGACAACCGCCACCCCAAACAGCACAGCCGCCGCGCCGGATAAATAGAAGCGCCACCAATTTTTAAGGTGCAGGTAGATGGCCTCCATCAGCACCTCGAGCGAACCATCGCCATTGAAGGCATCGCTCCAACTTCTCAGCGGCCGGGGTTCTGGCTCGGAGTCATAGGTTTCATTGCCCGAAGGAGGCGTATCGTCGGCGATATCGTCATCCCCCATGCCGGTGACAGCCCTGCGCTGGGTAAATTGCTGCCAGATGGGGGTATCCTGATGGTGAGGGTCTGCATCCCGGGAGTGGCGCGCATCGATTGTCTGGTCCGGCTCGTCATGGGAGTGCCTGCTGGCGACATTGATGCCGTGATTGGCTTCGATGACAAGGTGTTGCTCACGGGTTGCTGACATGCCAAACACGGCCAACGCAGCGGTCTTGTCCTGCTCAGTGGCGGAATAATCCTGAACAGTGTCTTGCCGAAACCGCGCATGTGGCTGCGGCTTTATTGGTTGGCCGTGAGCCCTGGCGGTGTCATGGTCTGCAGAGCTGGCGGTGTGCCATGGGCCGAGCGCCTCGGTTTCTTCTTCGTCGGAATCATCCCAGGCTGAATCAAAGGCGTCATCGGGCGCTTCACCACCGAGAGTCGGCTCACGCCTCGGGGTCAGAGGTTCGGGCGCGGGCATGTCTGCCGACCAATACCCATCGACATAATCTTTCACGGGGCGTGATGGCAAGACGCTGACCAAGAGGGTGATACCAAGCCCCAGGGCAAACAAAATCAGTCCCAGGGCGGCATTACCCGCCATACTCAGCACTAACAGCCAGAGAGGCAAAGGCACCAAAGCCGCCACCAGATAGCCACGGGGCCTGTGGGCGTCGCGGCAGCGACGCATCAGCGACAGGCCAAACAGCGCTGCAAGCAGCATTCCGGGCAGCCACAACCAATGGCCGCTACCAAACAGCAACACCAGAATCCCGGGAAGGGTGTAGGTCACCAAGCCAATGGCGCCGGTACGGCGACCATTGTCACAACCCACCGTGGTAAACAAACTGCCTGGCTGCAAAGCATCACCTCAGAAAACATGGCCATATAATCTTGGGCAGACTAGCCAATTTTCAGTGAAATGTCAGCGTCTGTCCTGTGTGGCTGGCGCAGAAGGCAGCAGCGGGAATATAATAGTCGGCTTATTCTTGTATTTTGACGGGCCAACATCCGGGCCCGGCGACCAGCCAGAGCGGAAAAGCCAACTGATGAGCACTCGTGGAAATCTTTTTATCGTATCGGCCCCCAGCGGTGCCGGAAAGTCTTCGCTGATATCAGCCCTGCTGAAAGATAAACCCGCCGACAAGCAGGTTTCTGTGTCTCACACTACCCGCAAACCGCGTCCGGGCGAAGAAAACGGCGTGCATTATCACTTTGTCAGCGTGGATGAATTTAAAGCGCTGATCGCGCAGGATGCTTTTTTTGAGTGGGCCGAAGTCTTTGGCAACTTTTATGGCACCTCACGCCTTACGGTGCAGGCAACTCTGGAGCGCGGCATCGATGTGTTTTTGGATATCGACTGGCAAGGCGCCCAGCAGGTGAAAAAACTCATGCCAGAGGCCATGGGGATTTTTATTCTGCCACCGAGCCGTGAAGAGCTGGAGCGCCGCCTTATTGGCCGCGGCCAGGACAGTGATGAAGTGATTGCTTCACGCATGGCACAGGCCGTGTCTGAAATGTCCCATTACACTGAATATGAGTATGTTATCGTTAACGATAACTTTGATGAGGCCCTGGCCGATTTGCAGGCTATCATCCGTGCGGGGCGCTTAACCTGCGCTGGTCAAGCCCGCACCCACGGTGATATGCTTAAGGGTCTGTTGGCAGACTGACTGCCTTAGTGTACACTTTTGCGTCATTTTTTTACTGGACCGGTGCATTTACCGGCTAAATTTGGGAGTTCCACTACATGGCTCGCGTAACTGTAGAAGACGCCGTTAAGCAAATCGGCAACCGTTTTGACATGATCCTGGTTGCGGCGCGTCGTGCCCGTCAAATCGCCGTTCAGGGCAAAGACCCCATGGTGGAAGAGCAGAACGACAAACCAACGGTTATCGCCCTGCGCGAAATCGAAAAAGGCCTGGTTAACGCCGGCACTCTGGACGCCGATGAGCGTCAGAGCGTGCGCGAGCGCGAAGCGGCTGAAATCGCTGCCGTTGCCGCGATTGCAGAAGGTCGTTCTCTCTAATCCAAGCCCCCGGAGGTATGCCACTTGTATCTGTTTGAAGGTTTAAAGGAATCGGCTTCCGCTTACCTCGACAGCGGCCAAGTGGCATTACTCAAACAGGCTTATCAGGTCGCCCGCGATGCCCATGAAGGGCAGATGCGCACCAGCGGCGAACCTTACATCACCCACCCGGTTGCTGTAGCCAAGATTCTGTCCGACATGCGCCTCGACCACGAGACGCTGATGGCAGCCCTGCTGCACGACACCATTGAAGATACCCACGTCACCAAGGAAGATCTCGCAGAGCTGTTTGGCGATGCGGTGGCCGATCTGGTTGAAGGGGTGTCGAAGCTCGATAAGCTCAAATTCCGCGATAAAAAAGAAGCCCAGGCGGAAAACTTCCGCAAGATGATGATGGCCATGACCCAGGATATCCGGGTTATCCTCATCAAGCTGGCTGACCGCACCCATAACATGCGCACACTCGGCGCTTTGCGTCCGGACAAACGCCGCCGCATCGCCCGGGAAACCCTGGAAATTTACGCCCCCATTGCCAACCGCCTCGGTATTCACAATATCAAGACAGAGCTGGAGGATTTGGGCTTTCAGGCGTATTACCCCATGCGCTACCGGGTGCTCAAAGAAGTGGTCAAGGCTGCCCGCGGTAACCGCAAAGAGCTTATTCAAAACATTAAAACCGGCATCCAGGCACGACTGGAAGATGCAGGTATTCATGCCAAGGTCAAAGGCCGGGAGAAAAACCTTTACTCCATCTACAACAAGATGCGCGGTAAAGAGTTACAGTTTCAGGAAGTCATGGATATCTATGCCTTCCGGGTCATAGTAGATTCCATCGATACCTGCTATCGGGTGCTGGGGGCCATGCATGGCCTGTACAAGCCGCGTCCCGGTCGCTTCAAAGACTATATTGCCATTCCCAAGGCCAACGGCTATCAGTCGCTGCACACGTCTCTGTTTGGTCCCCACGGTGTACCGGTGGAAATTCAAATCCGTACCGATGACATGGATCAAATGGCCGACAAAGGGGTTGCGGCCCACTGGGTATACAAAAACGGTAACGAAAACGGCAGCACCACCACTCAGGTGAGGGCCCGCAAATGGATGCAGAGCCTGCTGGAACTTCAGCAAAGCGCCAGCTCCTCCTTCGAGTTTGTGGAAAACGTTAAAACCGAGCTCTTCCCCGACGAAATTTATGTGTTTACCCCCGAAGGCCGCATCCTCGAGCTGCCGGTGGGTGCCACCGCGGTGGACTTTGCCTACGAGGTTCACACAGACGTGGGTAATACCTGCGTGGGTGCCCGGGTAAACCGCCAGGCATATCCGCTCAGCCAACCACTAATCTCTGGCCAAACCGTTGAAATTATTACGGCAAAAGGCGCCAAGCCCAATGCCGCCTGGCTCAACTTTGTGGTGACAGGAAAGGCGCGCGCCAAAATTCGTCAGGTACTGAAAAACCTCAAGCAGGATGAAGCCATTGCACTGGGCCGCCGCTTGCTTAACCACGCCCTGGGTGAAAACAAACTCGACAGCGTGGCGCCGGAGCTGCTCGATAAAGTTATTCAGGAAACCAAGCACAAGGATTTGAACAGCCTGCTGGCCGACATAGGTTTGGGCAATGCCATGAGCATAGTCATCGCCCAGCGTCTGACCGGTGGCGCCGTGCCAGAAAAGCAAAGCGAAACCCATCTGATGCCAATCCGCGGCGCCGAAGGCATGCTGGTGTCCTTCGCCAAGTGCTGCCACCCCATCCCGGGCGATGCGGTAATTGCCCACGTGAGCCCCGGCAAGGGTCTGGTGGTACACATGGAAAACTGTGCCAACATTCGCGGCTATCAGGGCGAGCCTGACAAGTACATCCCTGTGCATTGGGATAAGGTTGACGGCGTGGAATACCAGGCCAACCTGAGGGTAGAAATCGTTAACCATCAGGGTGCGCTGGCCAAGATCACTTCCATTATCGCCAGCGAAGGGTCCAACATTCATAACCTCAGCACCGAAGAGCGTGATGGTAGGGTGTATTTGATTAACCTGCGGATTTCTGTGCGGGATCGTATTCACCTTGCCAACGTGATGCGCCGTATCCGGGTTCTGCCCGAGGTGCTGAGAACCTCCCGCAATCGTTAGTCATTTTCCTATAAGAGAGAACCCTATGGCTGAAAAAACCATTATCGCCACCGACAAGGCTCCTGCGGCTATCGGTACCTATTCCCAGGCCGTAAAGGTCGGCTCTACCGTGTATCTGTCTGGTCAGATCCCTCTGGATCCCGCCACCATGACCCTGGTCGGCGACGACTTTGAAGCCCAAACAGTGCAGGTATTTGAAAACCTCAAGGCCGTATGTGAAGCCGCCGGCGGCAGCTTTGCCGACATCGCCAAGCTGAATATCTTCCTCACTGACCTGTCGAACTTCGCCAAGGTGAATGAGATCATGGGCCGTTATTTCAACGAGCCCTACCCTGCCCGCGCCGCCATCGGCGTAAAAGAGCTGCCACGTGGCTCACAGGTAGAAATGGATGGGGTGATGGAGCTGTAATTGCTTCCACATCTTCAGGGCGCCTCGGCGCCCTTTTGTTTTTTCACGATTTACACAGGAATGATTCCATGAGCCCGGAACGCTTTGCCCGCATCAATGAGATGCTGGACAACCGTCAACCGGATCTGACCGTCTTACTCGACCAGGTCCACAAGACCAACAACATTGCAGCAGTGCTGCGCAGTGCCGATGCCGTGGGTGTCCACCAGCTGCATGCGGTGTGGCCAGAAAGCGCCATGCGGGTATCCGGCAATACCGCCTCGGGCAGCCAGCAATGGGTTAAAACCCTGCGCCATCAAACGGTGACCGATGCCATCACCGCCCTCAAAGCAGATGGTATGCAGGTGGTGGTGACCAATTTCTCCCCCAATGCCAAAGACTTTCGCGAGATTGATTACACTAAACCCACCGCCATCGTACTCGGGCACGAGAAAAACGGTGTCAGTGATGAAGCCGTGCGCCTTGCCGATGCCGAAGTGATTATTCCCATGGTGGGCATGGTGCAATCGTTGAATGTGTCAGTGGCCGGTGCCCTGGTACTGTTTGAGGCCGAGCGCCAGCGCCGGGCTACAGGCATGTATGGCAACCGAAAACTTCCCGAAGACTATTGTCAGAAGCTGCTGTTCGAGCAAGGCCATCCCATCTATGCCAAGGCCTGTCGTCGCAAGGGACTGGTCTACCCCGCTATTGATGAAACCGGCCAAATCATCGCGCCGCCCGATTGGTGGCAAAAGATGCGCGAAGCCGACCCCGACTCCCCGCGTCCCGAACGCGGCCGCCAGCGCCGCATGTAATTCAGCTTTGCATCAGGCTGAAGCGCCTATAATCCGGGAGAATCAGGCTGTTGTCCGCGTTTTTGTGTGGTGATGGCCGCAGCCTGTGGGCTTCTGGCCAGCGGCCTCTGGGCTTGATGATTCACCGGCCGGTCAGTCTTCATTAACTCGCCTTACGCCAGACAAAGGTTGACGTAAGGCGAAAGAGGCAACCGCTGTCTCTTGAGTTAACGCAACACTTTCATCATGCTAACAGAATGATTTTAAAGGCATGCTCATTTAGTGATTCGCGAAGGCGGCAGCACTCTCTGTCCCCACATCCGGGCAGCGTGAAACCATTTGCGAGGCTGGAGAAAAATAGACATACTGGAAGTTAAACGCGCGTTTAACACCGATTTAACGCCGATAAAGATAACAAACAAGATGGAAGTAGCGATGCAAGCCACTATCAAGACTCCTGTAGAGATGCTCGACCATTGGGTACAAAACCAGGGTGACAAGGTTTACTTGCGCCAGCCGGTAAACGGCCAATACCGTGATTTCAGCTGGCGGGATGTGAAACGCCAGATGGAGCAAATTGCCGGCTCGCTCAGGCATCTTGGTCTTGTGCCCGGAGACAAGGTCGCCGTGCTGTCCAAGAACTGCGCCGAGTGGTTTATTACCGACCTGGCGTTAATGCACGGCGGTTATATCAGCGTACCCATTTATCCTACCGCCAATGCCGATACCATCCGCTACGTGCTGGAGCACAGTGGTGCCAAGGCCATTTTTATCGGCAAGCTGGACCACTGGGCCGAGCAGGAAGCCGGTGTTGGCGGCAGTATTTTGCGCATGTCCTTCCCCTACGACACCATGCCGACCCAATACGGCTGGGACCAGTTGATGACCATGGGACAACCGCTGACAGACGCACCGCTGCCTGCCATGGAAGATACCATGACGCTGATTTACACCTCGGGCTCCACTGGCAGCCCGAAGGGTGCAATTCAAACCTTTGGCAGCTATTGCTGGACCTGTACTGCCGTGGTGCGCGATCTCAAAACCGACGGTGACGATAGATTGCTGTCGTACCTGCCACTGGCCCATATCACCGAGCGGGTCGCCATTGAAGGGTCATCCTTCTATTCCGGCAGCGCGGTGGCCTTTGTCGAGAGTCTGGATACCTTCGTCGCCGACGTGCAGCGCATGCGACCAACCGTATTCTTCTCGGTGCCACGTCTTTGGACCCTGTTCCAGAAAAACATTATCGACAAGGTGGGTTTCGACAAGCTCAACTTCCTGCTCAAGCTGCCCCTCATCAGCTATCTGGTAAAACGCAAAATTCACAAGGGACTTGGCCTGGATAAGTGCCGCTTGCTGGGCTCAGGTTCTGCGCCTATCCCGCCATCACTCATTCAGTGGTACCACAGCATAGGGCTGAATATCTGCGAAGCCTGGGGCATGACCGAAAACTGTGCCTACTCCATCATCAATTATCCCTTTGATGCCAGCAAAATCGGTACCGTGGGAAAGCCGGTGGAAGGCTGCCTGGTGCGCCGCAGCGAAAGCGGTGAACTCATGGTCAAGAGTCCCGGGCTGATGAGTGGCTACTACCAGCAGCCCGAAGCCTCCGCTGCCGCCTTCGATGAAGATGGCTTTTTCCACACCGGCGATCTCTGCGCCATCGATGAAGATGGTTGCGTCAGCATCACCGGCCGGGTGAAAGACAACTTTAAAACCGCCAAGGGCAAGTACGTGGCCCCAGTGCCTATCGAGCGCAAGCTGGCTCAGGATCCCCATGTGGAGCTGATTTGCGTGATTGGCTCGGGTCTGCCCCACCCCATCGCACTGGTGCAACTGTCAGACGGTGCCACCCTGCAAGCCCGGGAAGAGGTTCGCGCTTCCATCAAGGCCACCCTGGATGCGGTGAATCCTCATCTGGAATCCCACGAAACCGTGGATGCCGTGGTGGTAGTCAACGCCCCCTGGACCATTGAAAACGATGTGCTCACCCCAACGCTGAAAATCAAACGCCATGTGCTGGAAGCCAGATACAGTGCCAAGGTAGATGGCGTTCGTGGTGCCAAGGTGGTGTGGGAAGACGAGATTTAATCCACTCTTTAAACGAAAAAGCTCGCCGGATGGCGAGCTTTTTTATTGCCTGCTGAGCAGGCTCAGTATTGCTGCTGTTTGGCCGCCAGTGCAGCTGTCACCTGCTTGATGGCAGTGCCGCCCAGCACATCCCGCTTCGCCAGACATTCATCCAGGCTGAGGTGCGGGTAGACATCGTCGCCAATCACGGCGGCAAAGGATTGCAGCGAGGCCAGCGGCAAGGCTTCCAGCGCCTGTCCCTTGCTGATGGCATGCAGCACCACTTCACCCACCACATGGTGTGCTTCCCGGAACGGCATGCCCTTGGCAACCAGATAGTCGGCAAGCTCGGTGGCGTTGGCATAACCCGCCTGGGCCGCCTGCTTGGTGTTGTCACGGTTTACCTTCACCCCCTCCAGCACCAGTGCTGCCATATCCAGGCAAATGCCCCAGCTGTCGAGGGTGTCGAACAGACCTTCTTTGTCTTCCTGCATGTCCTTGTTGTAGGCCAGCGGCAGTGCCTTCATGGTGGTGAGAATGCCCACGAGATTGCCGTAAACACGGCCAGTTTTACCGCGGATCAGTTCCAGCGCATCGGGGTTTTTCTTCTGGGGCATCAGCGAAGAACCCGAAGTCACGTTATCGGCCAGCTCCACAAAAGCCGCTTCACCCGTGTTGAAGAAAATCAGGTCTTCCGCCATCCGCGACAGATGCATCATAGACACAGAGGCAGCGGCGCAGAGCTCCACCACATGGTCACGGTCGGAGACGGAATCCAGACTGTTGAGGGTCGGTCCGCCAAAACCCAGCGCGGCGGCCAACTCATGGCGGTCGATAGCATAGGCAGTGCCCGCCAGCGCACCCGAGCCCAGTGGACAGGTGTTAAGGCGCTTCAAAGCATCGGCAAGACGGGACAGGTCACGCTCCAGCATTTCCACATAGGCCAGGCACCAGTGACCAAAGGTCACAGGCTGTGCCCGCTGCAGGTGGGTGTAGCCGGGCATCACGGCATCCAGCTCACGGCTTGCCAGTGCCAGCAGTGCCTGAATCACGGCAGTAAGCTTGGTTTCCAGCAGGCCGCCCGATGCCTTGCACCATAGCTTGAGGTCGGTGGCCACCTGGTCGTTACGGGAACGGCCGGTGTGCAGCTTTTTACCGAGATCGCCCACTTTTTCAATCAGTTTGGTTTCCACAAAGCTGTGAATGTCTTCGGCGCCGCTGCCGATGATGGCCGACTCATCCTCGCCCACTTCCTCAAGCAGCTCCGTCAGGGCTGCCTTGAGGCGGCTGCATTCATCGGCATTCAAAATGCCCACGCTGGCGATGGCATCGGCCCAGGCGATGGAGCCTTCCACGTCCTGGACGAACAGTCGGTAATCTACCGGCAGTGAATCGTTAAAGAGTTGGAACAGGGCACTGGCTTGCCCCTGAAATCTGCCGCCCCACAAGGCCATAGCAATTCTCCTTCTGCCCGGGCGTGCCCGGAACTAAAAATGAATGGGGGCCAAATTGGCCCCCTGACTGACAAGGCGGCTTACTTGGTGTTGTAAGCGCGGATGCGGCTTGCCAGCGAGTAAAGGCGGATAAAGCCTTCGGCGTGTTTCTGATCGTACACGCTGTCCTGACCAAAGGTGGCAAAGGCTTCTGAGTAGAGGCTGTTGGGTGAACGCTTCTTCACAGGAACGGCCTGCCCCTTATAGAGCTTAACCACTACCTCACCGTTGACCATGGTCGCCAGCGACTCGGAGGCGGCCAGCAGAGAGTCACACAGAGGCGTGAACCAACGGCCGTCATAAACCAGGTGCGCCATACGGGCGGCAACCTGCTCACGCCATTCACGGCTGCTCTTGTCCAGCACCAGCTCTTCCACCGCACGCAGGGCAGCAAACATCACGGTACCGCCGGGGGTTTCGTAGCAGCCGCGGGACTTCATGCCCACCAGGCGGTTTTCGGTAATGTCGATACGGCCAACGCCATGGGGCGCGGCAATGGCGTTAAGCTTCATCAGCGCCTGATATGGGCTCAGGGCCTCGCCATTCACCTCGGTCACCCGGGCATTTTCAATCTTGAGGGTCACGTACTCAGGCTCGTCAGGCGCATCCAGCGGGTCCACAGTCATGGTCCATACCTGCTTGGATGGCTCGTTCCAAGGGTCTTCCAGCTCGCCACCTTCGTGGGAGATGTGCCAGGCGTTGGCATCGCGGCTGTAAATCTTGGTGGCAGAGGCCGAGGTCTTGATGTTGCGCTCGGCGAGATACGCCAGCAGATCTTCACGGCTTTCCATGTCCCACTCACGCCATGGGGCAATCACTTTCAAATCGGGCGCAAGCGCAGCGAAGCAGCCTTCGAAACGCACCTGGTCATTACCCTTACCGGTGCAACCGTGGCACAGGGCATCGGCGCCCACTTTACGGGCCACTTCTACCTGCGCCTTGGCGATGATAGGACGGGCCATGGAGGTACCCAGCAGATAAGTACCTTCGTAAATGGCACCAGTGGCTATGGTGGGGTAGATGTAGTCTTTAACAAATTCTTCTTTCAGGTCAACGATGTGACACTCACTCGCACCTGAGGCAAGGGCCTTTTCGGTCAGGCCCACCAGCTCTTCTTCACCCTGGCCCACGTCGGCACAGAAGGCGACGATTTCGCAGTTATCATAGTTTTCCTTCAACCACGGAATGATGGCCGAGGTGTCCAGACCGCCTGAATAGGCCAGTACTACTTTCTTGACGCCGGTTTTGCTGTTTTCGATTGCCATAACTGTTTCCCAAGAGGCGCGTGGGGCGCCGTTGACTCAATAGATTGAATTTATCCCAGCAGTGTGACCAACACTGCGTTTTGTGCGTGCATGCGGTTCTCGGCCTGATCCAGGATGAGGGAACCTTCACCGTCCATCACCTCATCGGTCACTTCCAGCCCCCGATGCGCAGGCAGACAGTGCATAAAATAGCTGGCTCCGGCCTTGTTCATCAGTGCCTTATTCACCTGGTAAGGCGCAAATTTGGCCTTGATGTCAGTCAGCGCCGTGTTGTCGCCCATGGAGATCCAGGTATCAGTGTAGACGGCATCGTGGCCTTCTATGGCATTGATATCAGAGGTTAACACCAGTTTTCCACCGTGGGCCGCAGCAATTTGCTGCGCCTGCTGCACCTCAAAGCCATCAGGGAAGTGTCCTGGAGGACAGATCACCGTCATGGTGGCCCCGAGCAAGGCGGCGCCGTACATCAGCGAATGGCTGACGTTGTTGCCATCACCCACATAGGCCAAACGCACTTTCGACAGGTCGTCGAACTTTTCGGCCAGACTCAGAAAATCAGCCAATCCCTGACAGGGATGGTAAAGGTCCGACAGCGCATTGATCACCGGCACCCGGCCATACTTGGCAAGACCTTCCACAGTTTCGTGGGCGAAGGTACGGGCCACAATGGCATCGGCCCAGCAAGACAGGTTAGAGGCAAAGTCTTTTACCGACTCGCGCTTGCCCAATGCCCCGTTTTGCTGGTCCAGATACAGGCAGTGACCACCGAGCTTGTTGATACCGATATCGAAGCTGACGCGGGTACGCAGAGAAGGCTTTTCAAACAGCATTACCACACTCTTGCCCGCCAGTGCGCGGGAGTATTTGGCCGGGTCGGCCTTGATCTCCTTTGCCAGAGTCAGCAGATCCAACATCTGCTTTTGCGTCAGTTCTTTTATCGATATCAAATGCTTCATATATTACTCCTGAGGTTGTATCTGTGTGCCCACGGCCTCACCCTTGATTAACGCAGCCATTTGGCCGCTGTCACGCCACGAGGCAACCTGTACCGGTTGTCCCAGCCACTGGGCAACTTCCAGTGCTGCTTCTACTTTGACTTTCATGCCTTTTTCTATCACGCCCAGTTTGACCAGCTCATCTATCTCCTGGCTGTTCAAACTGGGGATTAACTTGCCTTTACCGTCGAGCACGCCCGATACGTCAGACAGCAACACCAGTTTTCCGCCAAGGAGCTTGGCGAGTACTGAGGCTGCCTGGTCGGCATTCACGTTCAAAAGCTCACCGTCTTCGCCCATGGCGATGGAACTGATAATCGGCAGCCAGCCCTGAGCGAGAATAAATTCCAGTGCTTTGGCATCTTTGGGGCTCACTTCACCAACCATGCCCAGGCGCTCGTCTTTGATGACCGCAGTCACCATGTTGGCATCACACAGGCTCATGCCCATGCTCACCACACCGGCCTTGGCCGCCGCACCCTGGAGCAACTTGTTGGACGTACCCGCCAGCGCACCGGCGATAATGGGCATCTGCTCGGCCGGAGTGACCCGCAGACCGTCGAGCTTAACCGTCTCCATACCATTGGCTTTGAGCTGCTCGTCAACCAGACAACCGCCGCCGTGCACCAGCACAACCTGCTCGCCTTTTTCCAGCAGCTGTCTGGCTGTGTCCATCAGTCTGGCCATGCCCATTTCGCACTGCAGCAGGGCGCCGCCCACTTTGAGAACCAATACTTTGTTAGTTACTGACATTCCGATGCTCCCGCCTTAAACGCCAAAATGAATTTTTATGCATTGAAGTGCCTGACTGGCAGCGCCCTTCATCAAATTGTCGATGGCACTGGCAACCACCAGGTAGCCGCTGTCTTCGTCAAACTTCCAGCCCAGATGACAATTGGGGGTGAAAACCACGTCGTCCACCTTGGGGAACTGGCCTTCTTTCACTGTCACTATGGGACTCTGGTCATACACGCTGTAGGCCTTGGCAACGTCTTCACGGCTGGTCCCCGGCTTTAACTGCACCGTGATGGTGGCCAGAATGCCGCGCTTAAAATTGCCCAGATGCGGTGTGAAAATCACTTCCTGACCCAGCTGGGTGGCAATTTCCGGTTGATGTCTGTGGCCCAGCACGCCATAGGGCGTCAGGCTCACTTCACAAAAGCTGGTGTGCAGCTGCGCCTTGCGGCCAGCACCTGTCACACCGCTGACGGCGTTAATCACGGGGCGTGCTTCGGTCAGCATAGCTTTCAAGGGTTTCAGCGCCGTGAGAGACGCAGTGGGATAACAGCCCGGCACAGCAATCATACGGGTCGCGGCCACGGCATCGGCGTTCCACTCGGCGAGGCCATAAACCGCTTTGGCCAGCACCTCGGGGTGACTGTGCTCAAATCCGTACCACTTCGGATATTGAGCCGTATCAGCAAAGCGATAGGCACCGCTCAAATCGAACACCGCCAGGCCTTTTTCATAGAAATAGGCCGCAAGCTCCAAAGACACTGAGTGTTCAGTAGCAAGAGCAACCGCATCTGCCTCGGCAACTATGGCGTCTTTGGCTTCATCGGTCAGGGGCGACAGGCAATATTTCAGATGGCTGTACACCGGATACAAGGAGGACAGAGGCTTGCCTTTGTCGGCACTGCCTTCAGACACATAGAGGCCCTGGACTTGCAGGTGCGGCTCAGCATCAATAAGGGCTGTGAGCTGCGCGCCTGTGTAGCCGCTGGCACCAATAATGGCGATCTTTTTCATGATTTCCTGACTCATTAAAATTTTTTCAAACAGATAGTTGGATTGAATTACCTGAAATAGGGTTAGCAGCCCGGCATGACGCCCTGTGCAATCAGCTATCGTCGCAGGAAGTGAGGATGTGCAAACACTGTCTTGAAGTTAATGTTTAATTCAACCATATACTCATTCATCTCGAGGCCCTGGCTATGGTGCTGGTCCCGGCTGTTTGCTAGACTAACACAACTCTTTAATTATGCAATATGCATGAATATCTATTTCAGGAAAATTTACAGTGAAAGTCATTCCAGATCTCAAGAGTCGTTTCTCCTCGCTCATTTATGCACCATCAATCAGTGCAACCGAACCACAACTGGATATGAGTAATCATTCAGTTATCGCCCTGCTGAACGACTGGTTTTCGGATCTGGGATTTGACTGTCAAGTAACAAAGGTAGCAGGCACCCGCGACAAACGGAATTTGCTGGCTAAAATCGGTAGCGGTGAAGGTGGCCTGCTATTGGCAGGACACACTGACACCGTGCCTTTTGACGAAGGCCGCTGGAGCCAGGATCCCTTTGTACTGACCGAAAAGGACGACCGTTGGTACGGCCTTGGCAGTTGCGACATGAAAGGTTTTTTTGCGCTGATCCTTGAAGCGGCGAAAGATTTACCCCTGCATAACCTGCAAAAGCCGCTTTATATCTTTGCCAGCGCCGATGAAGAAACGACTATGGAAGGCGCCAAAGCGTTTGCGGCCAATACCGGCATTCGCCCCGAGTACGCCATCATTGGCGAACCCACAGGCCTTAAACCCGTGTATATGCACAAAGGCCATCTGGCTCAGGGGATACGCATTACGGGCCGCAGCGGCCATTCATCCGATCCCGCCCGTGGTCTCAATGCCATCGAAATCATGCACAAGGTCATTGGGCAGTTGCTGAAGCTCAAACAACACCTGGCCGACAATTACCGTGAAGACGCCTTCAGCGTGCCGTACCCCACCATGAACTTTGGCCATATTCACGGCGGCGATGCCGCCAACCGAATTTGCGGCTGTTGTGATTTGCATTTGGACATTCGCCCGCTGCCGGGATTGGCGCTGGAGGATTTAGAGCTGATGCTTGTCAACTATCTGCAGGACATTACTCGCGACTATCCCGGTTCAGTTGACATCCGCACCCTCTATCCGGGCAGCGAAGCCTTTGCCGGGGTAAAAGACAGTGCCTGGACCCAACTGGTGGAAAGTCTCTCAGGTCAACAGGCTGAAGTGGTGAACTACGCCACCGAAGCCCCTTACATCAATAAACTGGGCTGCCAAACCCTGGTTTTGGGGCCGGGAAGCATCAACCAGGCCCATCAGCCAGATGAATATATGGCAATGGACCAGTTAAAACCCACGGTAGAATTATTGAAACAGTTGATCCATAAGGCCTGTATTCAATAAACCATAAACCGACATCGAAAATACCACAATTGGACTGACCAATTGACCCTGGTCGGTTGACCCCGAACGCAGGGCTGTTTATTGTGCTTGAACGGCTTTGGCTGACAACCCGAGAATAGTAATCCCGCAAGTGGAGATACCATGACAGACGTAAAGGGTACTGAGAAAGTAACAGACATGTACGCCCAGCTCAGGGCGAACGTGGGTATGATGGGACAAATCCTGGGCGACACCATGAAAGAGCATTTGGGTGAAGCCTTTCTGGATAAGGTTGAGCAAATCCGCCTGCTCGCCAAGGGCAGCCGCAGCGGTGATGACGAGGCAAGGGCAAAAATGCTGGCCCTGCTCGGACAACTGCCAGATGAAGAGCTGGTCCCATTCGCCAAAGCCTTTAACCAGTTTCTGAACCTGGCCAACATTGCCGAGCAGTTCCACACCATCAGCCGTAATTGTGATGAGCTGGTGTGTGTGCCGGATCCGGTGGAACAGCTCCTTGGCAGAATGCTTGGCAGCCAGGTCGATAAAAAGGAAATGCTGGCCACCCTCAAGACGCTGGACATAGATTTAGTATTAACGGCGCACCCTACCGAGATCAGCCGCCGCACGCTCATTCAAAAATACTCGGCCATCGTCGATTGTTTGCATGATTTGGAAAACCCGCAGCTCACCGAGCGCGAGCATAAGAGCCAAACCCTCAGGTTGCGCCAACTGATTGCACAAATCTGGCACACCAATGAAATTCGCCGTGAGCGCCCTACTCCGGTCGACGAAGCCCGCTGGGGCCTGTCTACCATAGAGACGTCCCTGTGGCATGCGGTGCCTGACTTTCTGCGGCAGTTAAACGATCAGGTAGAAGAAGCCACCGGCACCCAAATTCCTACCGACATGGCGCCGGTGCGCTTCTCAAGTTGGATGGGGGGGGACCGTGATGGCAACCCCTTTGTGACCGCCAGGGTCACCGCCGAAGTATTGGATCGCAATCGACACACCGCCGCGCGCCTGTATCTGAAAGATGTGGTTGAGCTGGTCGGCGAATTGTCGATGGAAGAAGCCAACGCCGAACTCATGGCCTACAGCAATAACTCTTGCGAGCCATACCGGGACGTACTGCGAAGCTTGCGCAGTAAACTGCGCAACACCATCGACTTCCTCAACGCCCGCCTCGAAGGCCACAACCCCGAAGTGGCCCGTGATGAGATAATCTGGGAACAGCAGGATCTCGAGACGCCACTCAAGTTACTGTACAAAAGTCTGTGTGACTCGGGCATGCGCCTGATTGCCAACGGCCGTCTGCTGGATATGCTGCGCCGTCTGGCCTGTTTCGGCATCCATATGCTGAGGCTGGATATTCGTCAGGACGCCGGCCGCCACGAAGCCGCCATTGCCGAGCTGACGCGCTACCTTGGTCTTGGCGATTACGCCCATTGGAGCGAAGCGGAAAAGCAAGCCTTCCTGCTGAAAGAACTCAGTGGTCGCAGACCGCTTATCCCCGGCAACTGGAAACCATCTGACGAAGTTGCCGAAGTACTGGCGACCTGCCGCCTGGTGGGCACTCAGCCCCAGCAGGCGCTAGGCTCCTATGTAATCTCTATGGCGAGCCTGCCATCGGATGTGCTGGCAGTATTGCTGCTGCTCAAAGAGTCCGGCTGCAACTACCCCATCCGGGTGGTCCCCCTGTTCGAGACTCTCGATGACCTGAATAATGCCGCTGCTTGCATTACCGCGCTGTTGGACATCGACTGGTACCGGGGTTACACCAAGGGCATGCAGGAAGTGATGATTGGGTACTCCGACTCCGCCAAAGATGCCGGGGTTATGGCGGCCGCCTGGGCGCAATATCGCGCTCAGGAGCAATTGGTGAAGGTATGCAACAAGGCTGGCGTTAAGCTAACCCTGTTCCACGGCCGTGGTGGCACCATAGGTCGCGGCGGTGGCCCCGCCCATAAGGCGATTCTGTCGCAGCCGCCCGGCAGCGTCGATGGCCGTATTCGGGTAACCGAACAGGGTGAGATGATCCGCTTTAAGTTCGGTCTGCCCAAGCTCGCGGTACAATCGCTGGCACTCTATACCTCTGCCGTGCTGGAGGCGACCTTGCTGCCCCCACCGGAGCCCAAACAGGAATGGCGCAATGCCATGCAACGCATTGCGGACGAGTCAGTAGAGGCGTATCGCGGCATAGTGCGACAAGAACCCGACTTCGTACCTTACTTCCGCGCTGCGACTCCCGAGGTAGAACTGGGTAAGCTGCCACTGGGAAGTCGTCCTGCCAAGCGTCGCGTCGATGGAGGCATCGAGAGTCTGCGTGCCATCCCCTGGATTTTCGCCTGGTCTCAGAACCGCTTAATGCTGCCCGCCTGGCTTGGTGCAGGCGAGGCACTGAAAGCCGCCGCCGATCGTGGTGAACTTGGCCTGCTGCGGGAAATGGAACAGGACTGGCCCTTCTTCAACACCCGCATCTCCATGCTGGAGATGGTGTACAGCAAAGCAGAACCGAATCTGGCCCGCTACTACGAGCAGTGCCTGGTGCCCGAAGCCCTGCATCATCTGGGGGTAACCCTGCGTGAACGCCTGGCGCTTGGTGTAGAGGCGGTGCTGGCTCTCACGGGAGAAGACAGCCTGATGGCCCATACGCCATGGAATCGCGAATCTGTGAGACTGAGAAACCCCTATATCGACCCGCTTAACTTCCTGCAGGCGGAACTGCTTGGCCGTACCCGTCGTGAAGAAACGCCGTCGGAGTCTGTACAACTGGCACTGATGCTCACCATCGCCGGTGTTGCCGCTGGCATGAGGAACACAGGGTGATCCGTCTACTGGCAGTTTCTGCACTACTGCTGCTGTCTGGCTGCGTTAGCCAGTACAGCATCAGTGAGGGGGAAATGGCGTCCTACCTCAATAAGGAGATTGGCCTTGAGGTAAAAGACAACTCCGGCCCCCTGGGCGCCCGGGTGTCGGTCAATCAGATTGAGGTTAGGCTTGGACATAAGGCGGATACCATGGCGGTTACAGCAACCAGTCTCGCCGAGGTAAAAACGCCGCTCATTCCGCTGCGTGCAACCCTTACCACCACCTTTGAAGCCAAGCCATGGTACGATAAACAAGCCCATGGCGTGTACCTGAGGGACTTACAAATGGTGGATGTGAGCGCCAACCCGGCAGAGCTCAAACGCCTGCTGCAAGACTTAGCCCCCGAGCTGATGCGGGTTGTGAGAAGCTTCCTCGAGAGTCAGCCTGTTTACGTGCTGGATACCCAGGACAGCGCCCAAGCCAAACTGGCCGAGATGACCGAGCGGATCACGGTAAAACCCGGCAAGTTGGTGTTGGAGTTCACCCGCTGATGGGAGCACCTAAATAATTACTTGGGATAACGGCTGATGGAACTGTAGTCCACAATCACGGCTTCGCCATTAAGCTCACGGCGCAGCATGTCATAGGCTACCGCAGCACTCACCTTACGCACCATATCACGGGAGCGACGCGGCAATTTCACCATCTGGCTATAAACACCACCCTTGGTGGCAAGCGCTATCGCCACTGTGCCAACCGGCTTTTCCTCTGTACCACCATCAGGGCCAGCGATTCCACTGGTAGCCAGCGCAAAGTCGCTATCCAAAATAGCACGAGCCCCCTTAGCCATCTCCTCAACAGTTTGAATAGACACAGCGCCGTAGTCATCCAGTGTCTGGGGTGATACACCAAGCACCCTCACCTTGGACTCGTTGCTATAAGTCACCAATCCCTGATGCAAGTATGAAGAACTGCCGGGAAAGCCAACCAACTGACTGGTAATAAGGCCACCGGTACAGGACTCAGCCACACTGAGGCTTATACCTGAGTTGTTCAATCTGGCGTGGATCTCTTCTTCCAAAGAAGTACGGTTGTGTGCAACAACCACATTACCCAGCCGTGCTGCTATTTCATCAGTCACAGCCCCAAGTGCCTTAATGGCCTCAACGCCACGGGCAAATACCTTGATTTCGATATAAGGCATAAAGGAGCGGTAACCCAGAGTAATGCCTGCAGGCAGCGCCATCGCTTCCAGCTCATCAGCCAATGAGGATTCACCTCGCCCCAGGGTCAGCAACTTACGCAGCGCTACCTGACTACCAGCATCGAAGGTCGCTTTAACGAATGGCAGAAACTGCTCTTCGACCATTTGCTTGAATTCAAACGGCACTCCTGGAGTGAAGAACAGCCAGGCGCGGTTAAGCTTAACCCTGAAGCCACAAGCGGTACCGACAGGGTTATCCACCATCACGGCGGACTCTGGCAGCCAAGCCTGCTTGATATTGCTCTTTGGCATCTCACGGCCATGGCGGGTAAACCAATCGTGTAGACGTTCAGCCCACTCAGCATTCTCTACCAGGGATTCTCCCTTGGCTTTGGCCATGGCTTCAGCCGACATATCATCAGAAGTCGGGCCCAGACCGCCATTGACCAGGATCACATCTGCATGGAGACTGCGCTCCTGAAACACTGCCACAAGGTCCTCGAGCCTGTCACCCACAGTGACCCGGCGCTGTACCTCAATACCGTTTTCCATCATCAGATTGGCAAACCAGGCAGCGTTCGTATCCACTATCTGTCCTGCCAGCACCTCTTCACCGGTGCAAATCATCTCAAGCTTCATGCCTGCTCCTTCGATATACGTTGGCTATAAGGTAGGGAAGGGCCAAGGCCATGGCAATAGTCCTCGGGTGTATATCGGGTTTTTAATGCGCGGGCACTGTAAAGCAGAGTGGAAACAGGAAAGGCCGGAAGGAAATTCGATACTATAGAAATGCAAAGAGGCCACCCGTTAGGGTGGCCTCTTCGTCTTATTAGGCGCTTGGCAATGACCTACTCTCACATGGGGAGACCCCACACTACCATCGGCGCTGCTCCGTTTCACTACTGAGTTCGGAATGGGATCAGGTGGGACCAGAGCGCTATTGTCACCAAGCAAAATTTTGTCCGGAACAAAATTTCACGCACTTCAGTGCGCCCGTTAGGGTCAAGTACATGGATGTACTTGATACAATTCTGAACCAGGTAATTTAGAAAGCTGATGCTCTATCGAGCTTGAGTTATCACTTCAATCAAGTCTGGTCTCTTCAAGACTATCTACTACCATCTGAAACCCATCTGGGTTGTATGGTTAAGCCGCACGAGTCATTAGTACAGGTTAGCTCAACGCCTCACAACGCTTACACACCCTGCCTATCAACGTCCTGGTCTCGGACGGCTCTTCAGTGGACTCAAGGTCCAAGGGAAGACTCATCTTGGGGCTCGCTTCCCGCTTAGATGCTTTCAGCGGTTATCGATTCCGAACGTAGCTACCGGGCAATGCCATTGGCATGACAACCCGAACACCAGCGGTTCGTTCACTCCGGTCCTCTCGTACTAGGAGCAACCCCCCTCAATCTTCCAACGCCCACGGCAGATAGGGACCGAACTGTCTCACGACGTTCTGAACCCAGCTCGCGTACCACTTTAAATGGCGAACAGCCATACCCTTGGGACCGACTTCAGCCCCAGGATGTGATGAGCCGACATCGAGGTGCCAAACACCGCCGTCGATATGAACTCTTGGGCGGTATCAGCCTGTTATCCCCGGAGTACCTTTTATCCGTTGAGCGATGGCCCTTCCATGCAGAACCACCGGATCACTATGACCTACTTTCGTACCTGCTCGACGTGTCTGTCTCGCAGTTAAGCTGGCTTGTGCCATTACACTAACCACACGATGTCCGACCGTGTTTAGCCAACCTTCGTGCTCCTCCGTTACTCTTTGGGAGGAGACCGCCCCAGTCAAACTACCCACCAGGCACTGTCCCTAGTCCAGATTCATGGACCGAGGTTAGAACATCAACACTACAAGGGTGGTATTTCAAGGTTGACTCCACGAGAACTGGCGTTCCCGCTTCAAAGTCTCCCACCTATCCTACACATGTAGGGTCAATGTTCAGTGCCAAGCTATAGTAAAGGTTCACGGGGTCTTTCCGTCTAGCCGCGGGTATACGGCATCTTCACCGCAATTTCAACTTCACTGAGTCTCGGCTGGAGACAGCGTGGCCATCATTACGCCATTCGTGCAGGTCGGAACTTACCCGACAAGGAATTTCGCTACCTTAGGACCGTTATAGTTACGGCCGCCGTTTACCGGGGCTTCGATCATGAGCTTCTCTTGCGATAACCCAATCAATTAACCTTCCGGCACCGGGCAGGCGTCACACCGTATACTTCCTCTTGCGAGTTTGCACAGTGCTGTGTTTTTGATAAACAGTTGCAGCCACCTGGTATCTGCGACTGCCGTCAGCTCAGGGAGCAAGTCCCGTCACCAACAGCAGCGTACCTTCTCCCGAAGTTACGGTACCATTTTGCCTAGTTCCTTCAGCCGAGTTCTCTCAAGCGCCTTGGTATTCTCTACCCGACCACCTGTGTCGGTTTGGGGTACGATTCCTGCTAACCTGAAGCTTAGAAGATTTTCCTGGAAGCATGGCATCAACCACTTCGTCACCGTAGTGACTCGTCATCAGCTCTCGGTATATGTGTGCCCGGATTTGCCTAAGCACACTACCTACCACCTTAAACACGGACAACCAACGCCGTGCTGGCCTAGCCTTCTCCGTCTCTCCATCGCAGTTAGCAGAAGTACGGGAATATTAACCCGTTTCCCATCGACTACGCCTTTCGGCCTCGCCTTAGGGGTCGACTCACCCTGCCCCGATTAACGTTGGACAGGAACCCTTGGTCTTTCGGCGAGGGGGTTTTTCACCCCCTTTATCGTTACTCATGTCAGCATTCGCACTTCTGATACCTCCAGTGTGGGTTACCCCTTCACCTTCAACGGCTTACAGAACGCTCCTCTACCGCGTACACGTTATCGTGCACACCCGTAGCTTCGGTGAATTGCTTAGCCCCGTTACATCTTCCGCGCAGGCCGACTCGACTAGTGAGCTATTACGCTTTCTTTAAATGATGGCTGCTTCTAAGCCAACATCCTAGCTGTCTAAGCCTTCCCACATCGTTTCCCACTTAGCAATTACTTTGGGACCTTAGCTGACGGTCTGGGTTGTTTCCCTTTTGACGACGGACGTTAGCACCCGCCGTCTGTCTCCCGGATAGCACTCTTTGGTATTCGGAGTTTGCAAAGGGTTGGTAAGTCGGGATGACCCCCTAGCCTTAACAGTGCTCTACCCCCAAAGGTGTTCGTCCGAGGCGCTACCTAAATAGCTTTCGAGGAGAACCAGATATCTCCCGGTTTGATTGGCCTTTCACCCCCAGCCACAAGTCATCCGCTAATTTTTCAACATTAGTCGGTTCGGTCCTCCAGTTGATGTTACTCAACCTTCAACCTGCCCATGGCTAGATCACCGGGTTTCGGGTCTACGCCTTGCAACTAAACGCGCAGTTAACACTCGGTTTCCCTACGGCTCCGCTATTCGCTTAACCTCGCTACAAAACGTAAGTCGCTGACCCATTATACAAAAGGTACGCAGTCACGGTCTCAAGAACCGCTCCCACTGCTTGTACGTATACGGTTTCAGGTTCTATTTCACTCCCCTCACAGGGGTTCTTTTCGCCTTTCCCTCACGGTACTGGTTCACTATCGGTCAGTCAGGAGTATTTAGCCTTGGAGGATGGTCCCCCCATATTCAGACAACATATCACGT
>NC_008700.1:277500-282500 GCF_000015245.1 Shewanella amazonensis SB2B | reverse complement strand
AGCCCAAACTTTTGCGCAAGGGCTTTTTCCATCTTTTTTCGATCTTTTTTAAGAATTGCAGATAACCACCTATTAAACACATCAAACCCACATCTTATCCACAGAAAAAAGACCTGGCGACATAAAAATGCTGAAATTTTACGCCCTCCAGTATTGGTTATTTTTCTGACACTTAGTTAATTACTTCGATCATTTAAGCAACATAGAAACAACGTAAAGCAGCTCTAGAGGTACTTTTTGCCAGTAGGCTTCGAAAGTATATTTTTAATAACTTCAGCATCTACCAGGTAATTGAGCATTTATTGTGTCTGACAATCCAATCTCCATGTATACCCTCCTGAGACTGAGCAGACTGTATCACCAAAATATGTGTGGTTGATTTAAGCAACTCATTCACCCTAAATATCCAACGCAGCTATAGGTACTAGATTAGCGATATATAAAAATTGACCGGTCAATTATTGAAGCAGAAATAGGGCTAAGCGGGTGCCACAATGACGCAACCATCAGCCGGGCACGGGGTAGCAAGAGTTAAATTTCAATATTGGTGTTATATACCGAGCCTGATAGTTCAGAATTCCTAATATCTTTCCAGCTCAGTTAATCAGCCCAAAAATCCAATATAGATCCACGTGACAAATAGTCCGTGCTCCTTAGTAAAGGAGCCCCTGCATCTTCATTAAAACCCAAACCCACCCAAGCATAGACTTTCGTCTAGAGGTGGCGGGGGAATATCGCGAACCGATGTGTAATTAAGCGAGAGGCTGGATTGCTCAACTGAGCTGTTAAACAAGGACGCTGTTGGACAGACTCGATGGTCCGGCATTCGACGACGCGGCCATTAGCAATACGTTCGGGAGCGGTCAAGACAACAAGCGTGTGCACGCCTATTTACAATAGCGGCAGGGGCTTTCGTCTTAAGTAACGGGTGAATATCGCGCAGCGATGAGTTCCTGAGCGAGAGGCATGGTGAGCAAGGATGGCCGAACTGGCTCTTGTATAAGGATATATTTTGCCAAACTGGGCTGTTAAGCAAGGACGCTATTGGATGGGGCCGGTGGGCCGGCTGGCTGGCCCGAACCTCAAAGTGCGCAGCACTTTCGGGAGCGATAAAGACAAAAAAGCCCCGCTGTTTTCAGCAAGACTTTATGTCAGTTGGTGGGCGAATGTGGCGCAGCCACAAGCTGAGGGTAGAAAACCGTTCCAGACGTTTCTAGATTCCCAACATCTATGGCGGTTAGCGCGAAGCTTTAGTGTCGCTGGGGCGGATTTATCCGCAACACCACAACACCAAGTGCAAATGTTGTAAAACGAAAAAAGCCTCTGCATTGCTGCAGAGGCTTTCGTCTTTATGCTGTCGGAGCGGACGGGAGTCAACACGCACGGCTGGTGTCGCGACCAGGATTCCGCAGGGCGCAGTCCCGGATAACAAATAGCAAAAAGCCCCATCCGAAGATGAGGCTTTTCACTTAAGTTGGCGGAGCGGACGGGACTCGAACCCGCGACCCCCGGCGTGACAGGCCGGTATTCTAACCAACTGAACTACCGCTCCTTTGGGCTAGGCCCAAATTAGGCGTCTGGCAATGACCTACTCTCACATGGGGAGACCCCACACTACCATCGGCGCTGCTCCGTTTCACTGCTGAGTTCGGAATGGGATCAGGTGGGACCAGAGCGCTATTGTCACCAGACAAATTCATTATGTCCTCGCCTTTGGGCAAGAACATGCAATTCGGAAAGCTGCGTGTCGCAGAAAATGTGGTGGTCGCTACTGGGATCGAACCAGTGACCCCCTCCTTGTAAGGGAGGTGCTCTCCCGGCTGAGCTAAGCGACCGGTATTCTGTATTGTTGAGTTATCACTTCAATCAAGTCTGGTCTCTTCAAGACTATCTACTACCATCTGAAACCCATCTGGGTTGTATGGTTAAGCCGCACGAGTCATTAGTACAGGTTAGCTCAACGCCTCACAACGCTTACACACCCTGCCTATCAACGTCCTGGTCTCGGACGGCTCTTCAGTGGACTCAAGGTCCAAGGGAAGACTCATCTTGGGGCTCGCTTCCCGCTTAGATGCTTTCAGCGGTTATCGATTCCGAACGTAGCTACCGGGCAATGCCATTGGCATGACAACCCGAACACCAGCGGTTCGTTCACTCCGGTCCTCTCGTACTAGGAGCAACCCCCCTCAATCTTCCAACGCCCACGGCAGATAGGGACCGAACTGTCTCACGACGTTCTGAACCCAGCTCGCGTACCACTTTAAATGGCGAACAGCCATACCCTTGGGACCGACTTCAGCCCCAGGATGTGATGAGCCGACATCGAGGTGCCAAACACCGCCGTCGATATGAACTCTTGGGCGGTATCAGCCTGTTATCCCCGGAGTACCTTTTATCCGTTGAGCGATGGCCCTTCCATGCAGAACCACCGGATCACTATGACCTACTTTCGTACCTGCTCGACGTGTCTGTCTCGCAGTTAAGCTGGCTTGTGCCATTACACTAACCACACGATGTCCGACCGTGTTTAGCCAACCTTCGTGCTCCTCCGTTACTCTTTGGGAGGAGACCGCCCCAGTCAAACTACCCACCAGGCACTGTCCCTAGTCCAGATTCATGGACCGAGGTTAGAACATCAACACTACAAGGGTGGTATTTCAAGGTTGACTCCACGAGAACTGGCGTTCCCGCTTCAAAGTCTCCCACCTATCCTACACATGTAGGGTCAATGTTCAGTGCCAAGCTATAGTAAAGGTTCACGGGGTCTTTCCGTCTAGCCGCGGGTATACGGCATCTTCACCGCAATTTCAACTTCACTGAGTCTCGGCTGGAGACAGCGTGGCCATCATTACGCCATTCGTGCAGGTCGGAACTTACCCGACAAGGAATTTCGCTACCTTAGGACCGTTATAGTTACGGCCGCCGTTTACCGGGGCTTCGATCATGAGCTTCTCTTGCGATAACCCAATCAATTAACCTTCCGGCACCGGGCAGGCGTCACACCGTATACTTCCTCTTGCGAGTTTGCACAGTGCTGTGTTTTTGATAAACAGTTGCAGCCACCTGGTATCTGCGACTGCCGTCAGCTCAGGGAGCAAGTCCCGTCACCAACAGCAGCGTACCTTCTCCCGAAGTTACGGTACCATTTTGCCTAGTTCCTTCAGCCGAGTTCTCTCAAGCGCCTTGGTATTCTCTACCCGACCACCTGTGTCGGTTTGGGGTACGATTCCTGCTAACCTGAAGCTTAGAAGATTTTCCTGGAAGCATGGCATCAACCACTTCGTCACCGTAGTGACTCGTCATCAGCTCTCGGTATATGTGTGCCCGGATTTGCCTAAGCACACTACCTACCACCTTAAACACGGACAACCAACGCCGTGCTGGCCTAGCCTTCTCCGTCTCTCCATCGCAGTTAGCAGAAGTACGGGAATATTAACCCGTTTCCCATCGACTACGCCTTTCGGCCTCGCCTTAGGGGTCGACTCACCCTGCCCCGATTAACGTTGGACAGGAACCCTTGGTCTTTCGGCGAGGGGGTTTTTCACCCCCTTTATCGTTACTCATGTCAGCATTCGCACTTCTGATACCTCCAGTGTGGGTTACCCCTTCACCTTCAACGGCTTACAGAACGCTCCTCTACCGCGTACACGTTATCGTGCACACCCGTAGCTTCGGTGAATTGCTTAGCCCCGTTACATCTTCCGCGCAGGCCGACTCGACTAGTGAGCTATTACGCTTTCTTTAAATGATGGCTGCTTCTAAGCCAACATCCTAGCTGTCTAAGCCTTCCCACATCGTTTCCCACTTAGCAATTACTTTGGGACCTTAGCTGACGGTCTGGGTTGTTTCCCTTTTGACGACGGACGTTAGCACCCGCCGTCTGTCTCCCGGATAGCACTCTTTGGTATTCGGAGTTTGCAAAGGGTTGGTAAGTCGGGATGACCCCCTAGCCTTAACAGTGCTCTACCCCCAAAGGTGTTCGTCCGAGGCGCTACCTAAATAGCTTTCGAGGAGAACCAGATATCTCCCGGTTTGATTGGCCTTTCACCCCCAGCCACAAGTCATCCGCTAATTTTTCAACATTAGTCGGTTCGGTCCTCCAGTTGATGTTACTCAACCTTCAACCTGCCCATGGCTAGATCACCGGGTTTCGGGTCTACGCCTTGCAACTAAACGCGCAGTTAACACTCGGTTTCCCTACGGCTCCGCTATTCGCTTAACCTCGCTACAAAACGTAAGTCGCTGACCCATTATACAAAAGGTACGCAGTCACGGTCTCAAGAACCGCTCCCACTGCTTGTACGTATACGGTTTCAGGTTCTATTTCACTCCCCTCACAGGGGTTCTTTTCGCCTTTCCCTCACGGTACTGGTTCACTATCGGTCAGTCAGGAGTATTTAGCCTTGGAGGATGGTCCCCCCATATTCAGACAACATATCACGTGTGCCGCCTTACTCGATTTCATCTTTGGTTAGTTGTCGTGTACGGGACTATCACCCTGTACCGTTGGACTTTCCAGACCATTCCACTAACACCCCGAAGACTTAAGGGCTAATCCCCGTTCGCTCGCCGCTACTGAGGGAATCTCGGTTGATTTCTTTTCCTGAGGGTACTTAGATGTTTCAGTTCCCCTCGTTCGCCTCACTAAGCTATGTATTCACTTAGTGATGACAGCTTATGCTGCCGGGTTTCCCCATTCGGACATCGCTGGCTATAACGGTTGTTACTACCTCACCAACGCTTTTCGCAAGTTACTACGTCCTTCATCGCCTCTGACTGCCAAGGCATCCACCGTATACGCTTAGTCGCTTAACCATACAACCCGGATGAGTTTCCTCATCGTGCTGTATTGCAACCAGCTGGTTTTCGATAGTTCATTTTACTGAACTCGCCTTGAAGAATTTCCAAAACACTTGATTGAAGTGTTTGAGAACTCATTTTTTGTATTCACCAAATCCGAAGACTTGGTTTCTACTATCAGCTTTCCAAATTGTTAAAGA
>NC_008700.1:227500-275000 GCF_000015245.1 Shewanella amazonensis SB2B | reverse complement strand
CAATCGCGAAAGGATGTGGCAACTGGCGGATGAGATCCACACTGGATGCTGGCTGCACCATTTGCTGTTGCATCCCCGGATAAGCAATGGCGGCCCCGGAGGCCGCCAACATCAGTGCGCAGACTATGCGCTTCATGATTTTTTACCCTTGCCGTTATCGGCTTCGGGCTGGCTACCTTTCAGCAAGGCATCGAGTTCTGCCTGCTGCTCAGGGGTCAAATCGGCAGCATCGGCTGTTTGACTGCGTTGTTTACGGATGAATAGTATTACCACCATCAAGCCAATCAACAGCAGTGCTACTGGTCCGAGCCACAGGATATAAGTCCGCCCTTCGACCCTTGGCTTATAGAGCACGAAGTCACCATAGCGGGTGGTCATAAACTCGATAATCTGATCGTCTGACTTGCCTTCGTCCACCATCTTGTAAACTTCCAGACGCAGGTCGCGGGCAACCGGTGAGTTGGAGTCGATGAGGTTTTGGTTTTGACACTGTGGACAGCGCAATTCATGTGCAAGCGACAAAGCACGCTTTTGATTGTCGGCAGACTTAAATTCATAGGTGTCCACCGGCGTTGCGAATGTCAGGGTGCTGATACAGAACAGCACCATTGCCAACAACAGGTTTAATGGTTTCATGAGGCGGCTCCTGTCGCAGTGGCTTTACCGGAAGCGGCCGCTTCCGCAGCGGCCTCCTGCTGCAACTGCTGAACCATGGGGTAAAGAGTCTCACTCCACACACGCTGATCAACCGGACCGGCAAAGCGGAAGCGAATAATACCCTTATGGTCAACCAGAAACGTTTCCGGCGCACCATACACCCCCAGGTCCAACCCTAGACGACCATCTTTATCGAAGATGTTCAGTACATAGGGGTCACCCTGATGGCGAAGCTCGCGAATAGCTTCTGCACGCTCATCGCGATAATTGATACCGTAAATAGGCACCAACTTCTGACGGGTCAACGTCATCAAAAACGGATGCTCATACTTACAGGATGGACACCAGGTTGCCCAGACGTTCAACAGGGACACCTGACCTTTCAGGTCTTCCTGAGTGATCATCTCACCGGGCGTTTCCAGTTTCTCTAACTGAAACGCCGGAATAGGCTTACCTTCAAGCGCCGACTCCAGTTTTTGAGGATTCAGGAACAAGCCCTTGTAGAGGAATATCCCCATCCCCAGAAACAGTACCAATGGAATGAATAAGACCAGCTTCTTCATCGTTTCTCCAATTTTCAGGCTGTAGCCAGGTTACCTTTAGTCGCTTCTTTAGCTTTGTCGGAAGCCGCTGCCTTTACGCGGTAACGTTTATCCGAGGCCGCAAAGAAACCACCCACCATCATAAAGATACCGCCGAACCATAACCAACGAACGAATGGCTTGTAGTTCAAACGCACCGCGTACTCGGTGGCACTGATAGGGTCACCCATGGTGACATACAGATCTCGGAACAGACCCCAGTCGATCCCGGCTTCGGTCATGTCCATGGTGCGCACGTTGTACTGACGACGATCGGGCTTGAGGAGCGTCAGGAACTTGTCTCCCTTATACACCTCTATCTGACCTTGTTGTGCGGTGTAGTTCGGACCTACCACGTTTTTGGTCTCAGTAAACTTGAAGGTATAACCGGCCAGCTCATGGCTGATACCCGGACCCATACGCACACTCTTCTCGATTGAGTAGTTGGACACCATGGTGCCACCCACGACCGAGACCGCAATCCCCAGGTGAGCGATGATCATGCCCAACTGACTGCGACCCATGCGCGCAAGACTCAGGCCTTCGTTGGTCTTGACGATGTTATAGCCTGCACGAAGTGTGGCCAGGGTGATCCACACGGCAGCGCCGATACCCAAAGCAACCCAGGCGTTGAATGCGCCACCAGCGATGAAAGGCACTGCAATACCTACGACCGCAGAGACGATAGCCGGGATCAACAGCTGACGCTTCACTTCACCTTCTTTCGCTTTCTTCCAGCGGATAATAGGACCGATACCCATGAACACAAACATCACCAGGATGATGGGCACAAATACGGCATTGAAGTATGGTGGGCCTACAGAAATCTTACCCATGCCCAGCGCATCAATCAGCAGTGGGTAAAGAGTACCCAGCAGCACTGTGCCACAGGCAACGGTCAGCAGCAGGTTACATACCAGCAGCATGGTTTCTTTTGACCAGAGTTCAAACTTCGCTGGACTGCTCATTTCACTGGCACGGAACGCAAACAGTGTGAGTGAGCCACCAATAGCAAGACCAAGCAGTAAGAGAATAAACATACCGCGGCTTGGATCGGCAGCGAATGAGTGCACCGATGTCAGCACGCCGGAACGCACAATAAAGGTACCGAGCAAACTCAAAGAGAAGGCAAAGATAGACAGCAGTACCGTCCAGTTACGGAAGGTACCGCGCTTTTCGGTCACAATCAGTGAGTGCACCAGTGCGGTACCAATCAGCCATGGCATAAAGGACGCGTTTTCGACCGGATCCCAGAACCACCAGCCACCCCAGCCGAGCTCGTAGTAAGCCCACCAGGAACCCAGCGCAATACCACCGGTCAGGAAAATCCAGGCGGCCAGTGTCCAGGGACGGCTCCAGCGTGCCCAGGCAGAATCGAGACGACCACTGAGCAGTGCGGCAATCGCAAAGGCAAAGCTGACAGAGAAGCCCACATATCCCAGATACAGCATGGGTGGGTGGAAGATAAGGCCTACGTCCTGCAGCATGGGGTTTAGGTCTCGACCTTCCATCGGCGCAGGGAATAGGCGCTCGAACGGGCTGGAGGTCAGCAGCATAAACAGGGTGAAGCCCACAGTAATCATACCGAGCACCGCCAGTACCCGGGCGGTAAAGACTTCTTCCAGTCCTTTGCTGAACTTGGCTACGGCTGCAGCCCATACAGACAAGGAGAATACCCAAAACAGCAGAGAGCCTTCGTGACCACCCCAAACGGCCGCTATCTTGAAGAAGCTCGGAAGCTGAGAATTGGAATGGTGTGCCACGTAAGCAACAGAAAAATCATCGACCGCGAAGCTGTACGCCAGAGTCACAACAGACAGTGCAATGAACAGAAACATACCGTAAGCCAATGGCCAGGCGTAACGCACCAGATACTGATCTTTGCGCGCTACCCCAATGAGCGGCACGCAGCTGAGCAGTAAGGCAAATGCCAGTCCTGTTATCAGCGCAAAGTGTCCAAGTTCCGGGATCATGGGTACTCCTCAGTCTTATTAGTCCGGGTCGACAGCCTGACAACTACTATCGACGCACAACATGAATCACACATTAGTTTTTGCGAATTTGCGCCATTTTAGTAGTTGCTATAGTTCCTGTCTGCCATTTTCGCGCAAATCTGGGTGGCCAGTCTCATTCTTACAACATTGACGAATTTCGCACCCAACCACCCTTGGGCGAACATTCTGACCCCATTTTTACCAATTGGTTGCGGTTAAATCAGCTTTCTGTGAACCAGTGCCCAACTCTGGTGTTTCGGCTTCGGGCTTAAGCTTATATTACTGTTCAATGAATATGCTTATCGTATAATCTGACCCGCAAACCCGGCGGTATCGCCATTCAAGGCAACCAAGGTAATATAAGATAATGACCACATTCTGGATTTTGATTGCATTTGTTGTGCTGATCGGCCTCATGCTGATCTGGGTGCCCCACTTCCGGCAGCAGCGTCTGTTAGAGGCTGAAGAAGCTGGCGTGCGTAAGCAAACCAACCTTGAACTCTTTAATGAACGTTTGGCGATTCTCGAAAAAGAACTGGCTGAAGATCTGTTGGATAATCAGGAATTCGAGGCGCTGAAGAAAGAACTCGAAATTAGCCTGCTGCAAGACATCAAGCAGGGCAGTGACGAGTCACTGGTCAACACAGTTAAACCCAAAGGGTTGCTGTGGCCTGTGGTGATGTCCGTTACGCTGCTTGGTATTTCCGGCTACATGTATCAGCACCTTGGCCAATATGAGAATGTGGCCAATCCTCCCCGCGCCGCCAATCCCCATGAAGGTATGACCGCCGAACAAATTATGTCGCAGCGGGTACAAATGATGGAAATGGCAGTACAGGCTGAACCCGATAACAGCCAGGCCTGGTTTAATCTGGGTCACGCCTATATTTCTGCGAACCGGTTTGACGAAGCCGTAAACGCTTTCGATAAGGTAATGGCACTGGTAGGTACCCATGCCGAGTTGCTGGGCCCTAAAGCCACCGCCCTTTATTACAAGAACAATCAACAGATGTCGGCTGAGATACAGGCATTAGTCGACCAGTCTCTGGCACTCGATCCTCAGGATCCATCGACTCTGCTGTTGGTGGGTATGGATTCTTTCTTTACCGCCAACTACCAAAAGGCTATCGACGCCTGGCAAAGCATATTGTCTACCCAACGCACCGATATCGATAGAACAGCACTGATGAACGCCATCGAAACCGCCCGTATGAAGATGGCGGCCGAGTCAGGCGAGATGCCTCAGGACAGCGTTCACCAACCTGTTGCCAAGGCAGTGCCAACGGTAACGGTTCAAATTTCGGTATCACCTGAGCTTGCCGCCAATGTCAGCGATTCCGACATGCTGTTTATCTTCGCCCGTGCTACCGAAGGCCCGAAAGTGCCACTGGCGGCGACCAAGATCAGCGCCAAAGCACTGCCTGCCACTATCACTCTGGACGATAGCACCAATATGGGCGGCGATGTGAAGCTCAGCAGCGCCAAGCAGGTTGAGATCATTGCGGTATTGTCGAAGCACGGCAGCGTTAAGCCTCAATCAGGAGACCTTAAAGGCAGCCTTAATGGGGTCGATGTGGGTGGCGAGTCTGTGAACCTGGTACTGGATACCTTGGTGCAATAAGCCCCGGGCGACAGGTACTCACCTACAATAAAGCCGGCTATCTGCCGGCTTTTTGTTTGCCTGAGGTCAGTCTTGCTCAAGGCAAAATTACAAAAAAACGGACAATAAAAAACCGGCCTGATGGCCGGTTCTTCGAACTACATTCCAATTACTTGGACATGAACTCGATGGCGTTCTTGTAGTCTTCGTCGGTACAGTCAGTGCACATGCCGCCTGGAGGCATAGCGTTCAGACCACCTTTAACGCTGGTCAGCAGCGCATCGATACCTTTGGCCAGACGAGGTTCCCACTGGGCAGCATCGTGAGCCTTAGGGGCACCGGCTACGCCCATGCTGTGACATACCTGGCAAGCCTTGTTATATACAGCTTCACCTTCTTGGGCAGATACGCTGGCAGCCATAGTCAGAGCAGCTACTGCAGTCATTGCTAACAGTTTTTTCATGTTCAATGTTCCTAATGCAAATACTTACATGCTCAACGCTGCCCTCGAAGGCAGACTGGTTTTAGCGAGATTAGGGTACTACAAACTTCAAAAGATCTCACCTTTTTGTGAGTTCCCTCCCAGCTTGTTTTAGAGGATGAGATTTACCCCACAAATTCGGCAATATATTAGCAAATATTGAAAAAGTTCCGGCATCATTGCACTTATTGGAACTGCATCAAATTGCTGATACTTAGTCTACTTCATCGGTAAACCCCGGATTTCAAGTATGTTAGTATCAGCACAGGATTACGCGGTATTAGAGGTCTCAGTGACACTACCAACAAAAACAGCCCACTCACTGGTATCCGCCGAAAAGCTGACTTGCATTCGTGAAGAAAGGATCCTCTTTGACGAACTGAGTTTCAGTGTGAACGAAGGCGATATCATCCAAATTGAAGGCCCCAATGGCGCGGGCAAAACCAGCTTGCTGCGCATCCTTGCAGGACTCTCCCGCCCTTACGCCGGCAGTGTGTTTTACCGCGACGAAGAAATTGGCCGTTGCCGCGATGAATTTAACGAAGACCTACTTTATTTAGGCCATTTGGCGGGTGTCAAAAGCGAGCTGACAGCCGAAGAGAACCTTAACTTCAATTTAAGGCTCAGTGGCTATGATGATTTCGACACCGGCGAGGTCCTCGCCAAGGTCAATCTGAAGGGATTTGAAGAAGCGCTTGCAGGTCATTTATCTGCGGGGCAGCACAGACGCACCGCGCTTGCACGGCTTTGGCACAGCAACTGTAAAGTGTGGATCCTGGACGAGCCTTTTACCGCCATTGACAAACGCGGCGTTGCTGAGCTTGAACAACTGTTTCTCAAGCATGCCGATAACGGCGGCTGTGTGATCCTGACGACTCACCAGGATATGGGACTCATCAAGGATGAGCGGCTTCGCAAACTCAAGCTTGAGTACAGGTTCGTATAAGGTTGGCTCGCATGAAAAGAGGCATTAGTTTTACCCAGGCATTTGGCACTGTACTCAAGCGGGATTTAAAAATTGCCATCCGTCATCGCGGCGATATCTTCAATCCCTTGTTATTTTTTGTGATGGTCGTGACCCTGTTCCCATTGGGAATTGGCCCTGAACCACAGGTATTGACCCGCATTGCTCCCGGCATCATTTGGGTAGCTGCGCTGCTGGCGTCCATGTTATCGCTGGAGCGTTTGTTCAAAGCAGACTTTGTCGATGGCTCGCTGGAGCAGATGCTGCTAAGTCCGCAGCCACTGTACATCACAGTGCTGGCCAAGGTGCTGGCCCACTGGCTGTTAACCGGCGTGCCACTGATTTTGGTGTCGCCGCTGCTGGCGGTATTGCTGCATCTGGAAGACAACAGTTATGGTGCGCTGATGAGCACCCTGGCGCTGGGTACTCCGGTGCTGAGTCTGCTTGGTGCCATAGGTGTGGCACTGACGGTAGGATTACGTAAAGGCGGCGTATTACTGAGTTTGTTAATACTGCCGCTCTATATTCCGGTACTGATTTTTGCGACCAGTGCCATTGATGCAGCGGGAATGAATTTACCCTACGATGGCCAGCTCGCTATAATAGGTGCCATGCTGGTTGGGTCTTTAACACTGGCGCCCTTTGCCGTTGGCGCCTCTTTAAGAGTGAGTACTAACTAATATGTGGAAGTGGTTACATCCTTACGCCGATCCCGAGCGTGCTTACAAGTTATCAGACAAACTCTTACCCTGGTTTGCCTTCCTGGCGTTAGCCTTTATCGCCACTGGCACCACCTGGGGATTGCTGTTTGCGCCGACAGACTATCAACAGGGTGACAGCTATCGCATCATCTTTATTCACGTGCCAGCGGCATCCATGTCGATGGCAGCGTATATGGGGATGGCCACCGCCGCCTTTATTGGTCTGGTATGGCAAATTAAAGCAGCTGATTGGACCGCCGCAGCCATCGCGCCAATCGGTGCTGTGGTCACCTTTATCGCCCTCTTCACCGGCGCAACCTGGGGCAAGCCGATGTGGGGCACATGGTGGGTATGGGATGCACGCCTGACTTCTGAGTTGGTGCTGCTGTTCCTGTATTTGGGCGTGATTGCGCTTTATGCATCTTTCGAAGACAAGGTGCTGGCCGCCCGGGCCGCTGGTATTCTGGCGATTGTGGGTGTGATTAACATCCCCATCATCAAGTATTCAGTGGAATGGTGGAGCTCACTGCATCAGCCATCCACGATTCGAATCACCGAAAAATCCACCATGTCCAGCGACATGCTGTACCCTTTGCTCATTAATATTGTGGGCTTTGGCTTGATGATCGGTGCTTTGACCCTGGTTCGATTCAAGGCCGAGATCCTGGCACGCAATGCCATGCGTCCCTGGGTGCGCGAGATGGCCTTGGCTCAAGGAGTTAAATAATGCAGTTTGAATCCTTTACAGACTTTATCAACATGGGAGGCTACGCCTTCTATGTCTGGCTGGCTTATGGCGTTACTGCTACCAGCCTCGCGACCCTCATCATTCTTAGCACGCGCCAAAAAGGCAAGGTGCTCACGGAGATCGCTAAGAAAATCGCTCGGGAAGAGCGCCTGAAAGAAAGCCGGAGCAACAAAGCATGAATCCAAGACGTAAGAAAAGACTGGCCCTTGTCGTAGGTCTGATTGGTGGTGTGGCAGCGGTGGCTTCTTTGCTGCTGTATGCACTGAATACCAACCTTAACCTGTTCTATACCCCAACTGAAATCGCTCACGGAAAAGCAGACACTGGCATCAAACCTGAAGTGGGGCAGCGTATTCGTGTAGGTGGTATGGTGACTGTTGGCTCCATGATCCGTGACCCCAACAGCCTCCACGTTGAATTTGCAGTTCACGATGCTGGCGGCGGTGAAGTGATTGTGACTTATGATGACCTGCTGCCGGATCTCTTCCGTGAAGGCCAGGGCATTGTAGCCCAGGGCGTTTTGACCGAAGACGGTAAACTGCAGGCCAGTGAAGTGCTCGCCAAACACGACGAAAACTACATGCCGCCTGAAGTCGCTGAAGCCATGGGTAAAAACCATGAGAAGCTGGAATATACCGAGACACAGAAAGGCGGTTCACGCTAATCTCTTCGAAAGCCTCCACCCGGAGGCTTTCTTCTTAGCGGCACGACTATACTTGGTGGAGTCATTCACGGAGATGACATCATGTGCCGCTTCATCATATTGTTCTGCTGCCTTTTACTTTCCCCAGCCTTTGCCGCTCGCGTAGCTATTATAGAAAGCTACCACGCAGGCTACGCCTGGGACCAAGAATACGTGACTGGTATTGAAGATGTGCTTGCAGGACATCAGCTGACACGTTTCCAGCTCGATACCAAACGCATCCCTCGGGAAGACTATGAGACCGCCGCAGACCGCGTCTGGAACGAGCTCAAAGCGTATGAGCCAGAACTGATATTGATTGGAGACGATAATGCATTCAGATTGCTATCAGCGCGACTAAGCAAGCTTAAAGTCCCGTTGGTATTCCTCGGACTTAACGGTACACCAAGAGACTACGAACTGGAACAGTTCAGCGCGATCACCGGGGTGTTTGAGAGGCCACTGTTGAAACGGTCGGTATTGTTTATGAGCGCTCTGCTAAACAAAGACGCCCCCAGAATACTGGTGCTATTTGATGCGTCCACTACCTCGACGGTGTCACACGCACACCTCAGTCAGCTGGAGCCTTATGTAAAGGTCGGCAATATTCATATCGACATACGGCTGGATAACCGCAGCGAAGTGTGGCGAGACCGGGTGACTCAAGCGAAGGCGCAAGGCTACGATGCGATTATCGTCGGCCTCTACCATACTCTCTTTGAAGCTGATGGCAGCTATACCCCGCCAGATGAGATGCTTAACTGGATCTACGACCATACATCCGTTCCATCGTTCGGCTTCTGGGATTTTTCTATCGGCCCGAGGGGTAATGTAGGTGGTTATGTTCTGGATGGATATGCCCACGGTAGGACAGCCGCCAGGATGGCAGAACGTATCTTAAATGGCACACCCGCGTCGAGTATCTATCCGGTGATCGATGACAGCGGCCGTTGGGTGTTCAGTCGTAGTGGAATGCAGAAATGGCAACTCAAAGTGCCCGATGGTCTGGATGGGAAAATTGATTGGATGGAGTAGTTTGCAGACATAAAAAAACCGGACCCTAAGGTCCGGTTTTTTCGGTAACGCTCAATTACTCAGCGGCTTCAACTTCAACAGCTTGAGCAGCTTCTGGGCGACCAACCAGCTCGATGTAAGCCATAGGGGCTTTATCACCGGCACGCAGACCGCACTTCAGAATACGGGTGTAACCACCAGGACGCTCCTGGTAACGTGGACCCAATTCGTTGAACAGTTTACCAACGACTTCTTGATCGCGGGTGCGAGCAAATGCCAAACGGCGATTTGCAACGCTATCACTCTTAGCGAGTGTAATCAGGGGCTCAACTACGCGACGCAGTTCTTTCGCCTTCACAGCGGTAGTCTTGATGATCTCGTGACGTACCAGTGAAGAAGCCATGTTGCGGAACATAGCCTGACGGTGGCTGCTGTTGCGGTTAAGTTGACGACCACTCTTACGATGGCGCATGACCTAATCCTTATAAACTATCTCTGTACCAATCCGGTATTACAGGTCGTCTGCCAAGCTGGCTGGAGGCCAGTTTTCCAGACGCATACCCAACGACAGACCGCGAGAAGCCAATACGTCCTTGATCTCGGTAAGAGATTTCTTACCCAGGTTAGGAGTCTTGAGCAGCTCAACTTCTGTGCGTTGAACCAGATCACCGATGTAATGAATCGCTTCGGCCTTCAAGCAGTTGGCCGAACGTACAGTAAGCTCTAAATCGTCGACAGGACGCAGCAGGATTGGATCGAACTCTGGCTTCTCTTCCTTCTGCTCTGGAACAGACACATCACGCAGTTCTACAAACGCATCCAGCTGTTCAGCCAGAATAGTTGCAGAGCGACGGATAGCCTCTTCTGGATCGATTGTACCATTAGTGGTCATATCGATTACCAGCTTGTCCAGGTCAGTACGCTGCTCAACACGGGCCGCTTCTACATTGTAGGCAATACGGGCAACCGGTGAGAAAGAAGCGTCAACCAGCAGACGACCGATTGGGCGATCATCGTCTTCGTTCTGTGCACGGGCAGAAGCCGGCACATAACCACGACCACGCTCAACGCGGATACGCATGCTGATGTCATGATTACCGGTCAGGTGACAGATAACATGATCAGGGTTGGCGATAGTAACATCACCATCATGGGTGATGTCTGCTGCAGTAACAGGGCCTGCGCCGGACTTGCTCAGAGTGAGCATAGCCTCGTCTTTGCCCTCAAGAATCACTGCCAAACCTTTCAGGTTCAACAAGATCTCGAGGATGTCTTCCTGAACGCCTTCCTTGCTGCTGTATTCGTGCAGTACACCGTCGATTTCAACTTCGGTGACCGCGCAGCCAGGCATGGACGACAGAAGGATGCGACGCAACGCGTTACCTAAAGTGTGACCGAAACCACGCTCAAGCGGTTCCAGGGTAACTTTGGCACGAGTTGGGCTAACCTGCTCGATGTCCACGAGACGCGGTTTAAGAAATTCTGTAACAGAACCCTGCATTGTGTCCTCTCTTGTTTGTTAGCCTTACTTAGAGTAAAGCTCGACGATCAGCTGTTCGTTAATATCCGCAGACAAATCGCTACGCTCTGGCAGACGCTTGAAAGCACCTTCCATCTTAGCGGCGTCTACTTCAACCCAAGTAGGCTTCTCACGCTGGGCAGCCACTTCCAAAGCCGCTTTGATACGGGCTTGAGTGCGTGACTTCTCACGGATGCTTACTACATCATTCGCAGACACTTTGAATGAAGGGATGTTAACAACACGACCGTTTACCATAACAGACTTATGGCTAACCAGCTGACGTGCTTCGGCACGAGTTGAGCCAAAGCCCATACGATAAACTACGTTATCCAGACGGGTTTCCAAAAGTTGCAACAGGTTTTCACCGGTGTTGCCTTTCAGACGTGCAGCTTCCTTATAGTAGTTACGGAACTGCTTTTCCAGCACACCGTAAATACGACGAACTTTTTGCTTCTCACGCAGCTGAGTACCGTATTCAGACAGACGTGGCTTGCGCGCACCGTGCTGACCTGGAGCGGTTTCCAGCTTACACTTCGAATCAATTGCTCTCACACCGCTTTTCAGGAAAAGGTCGGTACCTTCCCGGCGGCTGAGCTTGAGCTTGGGACCCAAGTATCTTGCCATGTTCTTTCTCCAACTATCCTAACTAACGGCGTTACACGCGGCGCTTCTTAGGAGGGCGACAACCGTTGTGTGGGATCGGTGTCACGTCAGTGATGTTGGTGATTTTGTAACCAACAGCGTTCAGCGCACGAATGGCTGATTCACGACCTGGACCTGGACCCTTCACAAACACTTCAAGGTTTTTCAGACCGTAGTCCTGAGCGGCAACACCTGCGCGCTCTGCTGCTACCTGAGCTGCGAATGGAGTAGACTTACGTGAACCACGGAAGCCTGAACCACCTGCAGTTGCCCAAGAAAGAGCATTACCCTGACGATCGGTGATAGTCACGATTGTGTTATTGAAAGATGCATGGATGTGAGCCATGCCATCGGCAACCTGTTTACGTACGCGCTTGCGCGGAGAACGTGATGGAACTTTAGCCATTTCTCACCTTCCCGTTACTTCTTGATAGGTTTACGTGGACCTTTGCGAGTACGCGCATTGGTCTTGGTACGTTGCCCACGCAGGGGCAGGCTGCGACGATGACGGAGGCCACGATAACAACCAAGGTCCATCAGACGCTTGATGTTCATGGAAACCTCACGACGCAAGTCACCTTCTACTGTGTATTTGGCAACTTCTTCGCGCAGGGTATCGATTTGAGCTTCGCTCAATTCCTTGATCTTGGCATCTTCAGCAATGGCAGTAGCGGCGCAAATGGCTTTTGCGCGAGTACGACCGATACCGTAGATTGCAGTCAAAGCGATGACTGCGTGCTTATGATCAGGAATGTTAATGCCAGCTATACGGGCCACTATGCACTCCTTAAGTTAAAGGCCACCTGTGAAAAGCCCGAAAGGATACTCGACAGGTGACAGTTTTGCAAACATTTTTTGGCCAGCCCTGTTACCAGGGACTGGCCAGATTTTTTAGCCTTGACGCTGTTTGTGTTTTGGTTCAACACAGATAACGCGTACAACGCCGCTACGCTTGATGATCTTGCAGTTACGGCAGATCTTCTTCACGGAAGCTCGAACTTTCATTTCACAACTCCGTAAACTAACTTATCGGCCAAAGCGATCGAGATTCGCTTTGTTGATAAGGTTAGCTTTCTTCATTACAGACTCATATTGATGAGACATCATATGGGTCTGAACCTGAGCCATGAAGTCCATGATCACTACCACCATAATCAACAGGGAAGTACCGCCAAAATAGAACTGTACTTTCCAGGCGATGAGCATGAACTCCGGAATCAAACAGATAAAGGTAATGTATAACGCGCCTGCCAGAGTCAGTCGGGTCATCACTTTATCAATGTAACGCGAGGTCTGTTCGCCAGGACGGATCCCGGGAATGAACGCACCACTCTTCTTCAGATTGTCTGCTGTCTCACGTGGGTTAAACACCAGCGCGGTATAGAAGAAGCAGAAGAAGATAATTGCTGCTGCATAAAGCAGTGAGTACAGCGGCTGCCCGGGGCTTACGGCCAGAGAAATATCGCTGAGCCAAGACAGGGCCTCATTCTGACCGAACCACTGAGCCAGGGTTCCAGGGAACAGAATGATGCTGGACGCAAAGATTGGGGGGATGACACCCGCCATGTTCACCTTCAGCGGCAAGTGAGTGGATTGGGCAGCAAAGATTTTATTTCCTTGCTGACGCTTGGCGTAGTTCACGACGATACGACGCTGGCCACGCTCCACAAACACCACAAAATAGGTAACGGCGAATACTATCACGCCAATCAACAACAATACCAATACGTTCAAATCACCTTGACGCGCCTGTTCGGCCGTTTGGCCGATAGCCGATGGCAGGCCGGCTACGATACCTGCGAAAATCAGGATCGAAATACCGTTACCAATGCCACGCTCGGTAATCTGTTCACCCAGCCACATCAGGAACATAGTCCCGGTAACCAAGCTTACGATTGCAACGAAATAGAACCCAAAACCTGGATTCACTACCAGACCTGGAACCAGGTTTGGCAGACCGGTTGCAATACCGACCGACTGGAATGTACCCAACACCAGGGTACCCCAACGGGTGTATTGACTGATTTTGCGACGTCCAGACTCACCTTCCTTTTTCAGTTCGGCAAGTGCGGGGTGCACTACAGTCAATAACTGCATAATGATCGATGCCGAAATGTACGGCATGATACCCAATGCGAATATTGAGGCACGCTCAAGGGCACCACCCGAGAACATGTTAAACATGCCCAGGATGGTTCCCTTTTGTTGAGCAAACAGCTCTGCTAATACAGCTGCGTCAATACCAGGAATTGGTACAAATGAACCGGCACGAAACACGATAATTGCACCAATCACGAACAGGAGACGGGCTTTCAGTTCTGACAGACCGCCCTTCGCGCTTTTTAAATCAAGTCCTGGTTTTGCCATCGACGTATTATTCCTCGATCTTTCCGCCAGCAGCTTCAATAGCTGCGCGTGCACCTTTGGTAACCTTCAGACCTTTTACGGTCACTGGGCGCTCAATGGTACCTGAAAGAACGACTTTCGCAAACTGGATGTTGCGAGTTACTACGTTCGCATCTTTCAGTGCGTTCAGGTCGATAACATCACCGTTAACTTTTGCCAGTTCGCCGAGACGAACTTCAGCAGTTACCATAGAAACACGAGAGGTAAAGCCGAACTTAGGCAGACGGATCTTAAGTGGCATTTGACCACCCTCGAAGCCAGGGCGTACACCGCCACCGCTACGAGATTTTTGACCCTTGTGACCGCGACCAGCGGTCTTGCCCAAGCCAGAACCAATACCACGGCCTACACGCTTAGGAGCAGACTTCGCGCCTACGGCAGGAGAAAGTGTGTTCAGACGCATTATCAGTCCTCCACCTTAACCATGTAGTAGACCTTATTGATCATACCGCGAACAGCTGGAGTATCTTCCAGCTCAACGGTGTGACCAATGCGACGCAGACCCAGGCCAGTCAGAGTGGCCTTGTGCTTTGGCAGACGGCCAATGGCACTTTTGGTCTGAGTTACTTTGATAGTTTTAGCCATGATGCATTACCCCCGAATTTCTTCGACGCTCAGACCACGCTTGGCAGCAACCTGCGCTGGTGACTTCATGTGCGTCAGAGCATCAACAGTCGCGCGAACGATGTTGATCGGGTTAGTGGAACCGTAGGCCTTAGACAGTACGTTGTGAACGCCTGCTACTTCCAATACGGCGCGCATCGCACCACCGGCAATAATACCGGTACCCTGAGACGCAGGCTGCATGTAAACACGCGAACCGGTGTGACGTCCCTTAACTGGGTGGTGCAGAGTGCCTTCGTTCAGTTCTACAGTCACCATGTTACGACGAGCCTTTTCCATTGCCTTTTGGATGGCAGCTGGAACTTCACGGGCTTTGCCGTAGCCGTAGCCAACACGACCGTTACCATCACCCACTACAGTCAATGCAGTGAAGCTGAAGATACGACCGCCCTTAACTACTTTAGAAACACGGTTTACTGCAATCAGTTTCTCTTGCAGATCGTCTTTCTGCTGCTGAGCTTCTACTTTAGCCATTGTAATAAACCCCTTAGAACTGGAGGCCAGCTTCACGAGCGGCGTCTGCCAAGGCAGCAACACGACCGTGATACTTGAAGCCAGAACGATCGAACGCAACTACAGTTACGCCCTTCTCGACGGCGCGCTCAGCGATGGCTTTACCCACTGCCTTGGCGGCATCCACGTTACCGGTAGACTTCAGAGCTTCCTTGATTGATTTCTCAACAGTAGAAGCCGCTGCAACAACCTGAGCTTCAGGATTGATCACCTGAGCGTAGATGTGACGGGGGGTACGATGTACCACCAAACGGTGCACGCCCAGCTCTTGGATCTTCTTGCGAGCGCGGGTAGCGCGGCGCAAGCGAGATGATTTCTTATCCATAGCGTTACCTTACTTCTTCTTAGCCTCTTTACGGCGTACTTCTTCGTTAGCGTAGCGAACACCCTTGCCCTTGTAAGGCTCTGGTGGACGATAGCCACGAATCTCAGCAGCCACTTGACCAACCAGTTCTTTGTCGATAGAACGCAGAACGATTTCGGTTTGGCTTGGGCATTCAGCAGTAACGCCAGCTGGAAGTTTGTGTACCAGTGGGTGAGAAAAACCCAGAGACAGATCGACGTCGCTACCGGCCACTTTGGCACGATAACCTACACCAACCAGCTGCAGCTTCTTCTCAAAACCCTGAGATACACCAACAACCATGTTGTTGATAAGAGCGCGGGCAGTACCAGCTTGAGCCCAGGCGTTAACAACGCCTTCTACGGGGGCAAACTTGATAGCGCCATCTTCAACAGTCACTGCAACAGCGCTGTTGATTACGCGAGTCAGAGTACCTTTGCCGCCTTTAACGGTGATTTCCTGACCATTTAAGGTCACCTCTACGCCGGCAGGAATAGATACAGGTGCTTTTGCTACACGAGACATTCCTAGCTCCTTATGCTACGTAGCAGATAACCTCACCACCCATGCCAGCGAGGCGGGCGGCACGATCAGTCATCAGGCCTTTAGAAGTGGAAACGATTGCGATACCCAGGCCACCCATCACTTTTGGCAGTTCGTCTTTACCTTTGTAAATACGAAGACCAGGACGGCTTACGCGCTGGATAGTCTCAACAACTGGACGGCCCTGGAAGTACTTCAGAGTAACTTCCAGCTCGGCTTTATTGCCTTCAGACGCAACAGCGTAGTCGGTGATGTAACCTTCGTCTTTCAGCAGCTTAGCGATAGCTACTTTCAGTTTAGCGGAAGGCATCTTCACAGATACTTTGTTAGCAGCCTGGCCGTTACGGATACGGGTCAGCATATCCGCAATAGGATCTTGCATGCTCATATTAGCTTTCTCCGTGACAAGTGCTTACCAGCTGGCCTTACGCAGACCAGGAACTTCACCACGCATGGTAGCTTCACGCAGCTTGATACGGCTCAGGCCGAACTTGCGCAGGAAACCATGTGGGCGACCAGTTTGATTACAACGGTTACGCTGACGCGCGGCGCTGGAATCACGTGGTAAAGCTTGCAGCTTCAGAACAGCGTCCCAACGAGCGTCGTCGGAAGACTCTGGGCTGTTGATGATAGCTTTCAGAGCAGCACGCTTTTCAGCATACTTAGCCACGAGAGCTGCACGCTTTGCTTCGCGTGCCTTCATTGAAGTTTTTGCCATTACGCTACCCCTTATTTCTTGAATGGGAAGTTAAAAGCGTCCAGAAGAGCACGACCTTCCTCATCGTTCTTGGCGGTTGTGGTGATCACAATGTCCATACCACGAACGCGATCGATCTTGTCATAGTCGATCTCAGGGAAGATGATTTGCTCACGCACGCCCATCGCGTAGTTACCACGGCCGTCGAACGACTTAGCGCTCAGACCACGGAAGTCACGGATACGAGGGATTGCGATATCCAGCAGACGCTCAAAGAATTCCCACATACGCTCACCGCGCAGGGTTACTTTGCAGCCAATAGGGTAGCCTTCACGGATTTTGAAACCAGCGACTGACTTACGAGCTACAGTCACAACTGGCTTCTGGCCAGCGATTGCAGTCATATCACGGACAGCGTTTTCCATGATTTTCTTGTCAGCAACAGCTTCGCCAACACCCATGTTCAGGGTGATTTTCTCAATCCGAGGGACTTGCATGACACTGGTATAACCGAACTTTTTAGACAGTTCAGCGATCACAGTCTCTTTGTATTTATCATGCAGTTTCGCCATCGTTTACTCCAGTTACTTAACGAGTTCACCATTCGATTTGAAGAAACGTACTTTCTTGCCGTCTTCAAATCGGAAACCTACACGATCCGCCTTGCCAGTAGCAGGGTTAAAGATCGCCACATTTGATACTTGAATCGCAGCTTCTTTCTCTACGATGCCACCAGTGATACCCAGTTGTGGGTTTGGCTTGGTGTGCTTCTTAACGAGATTGATGCCTTCAACAACTACCTTGCCGGTAACCAGTACGCGAGTCACTTTGCCACGCTTACCTTTATCTTTACCGGTCAGTACAATCACTTCGTCTTCACGACGGATTTTTGCTGCCATTTTGAAGCTCCTTACAGTACTTCTGGTGCCAGCGACACAATCTTCATGAATTGCTCAGTACGCAGTTCACGTGTCACAGGTCCAAAGATACGAGTACCAATCGGCTGCAGGTTGTTGTTCAGAAGAACAGCTGCATTCCGATCGAAGCGAATGACAGAACCGTCTGGACGACGTACGCCTTTCTTAGTACGGACTACCACCGCGTTATACACATCACCTTTCTTCGCTTTAGCGCGAGGAATGGCTTCTTTAACAGAAACCTTGATGATGTCGCCGATACCGGCATAACGACGATGAGAGCCACCCAAGACCTTAATACACTGAACTCTGCGAGCGCCACTGTTACATGCGACGTCCAGAGTCGATTGCATTTGGATCATTTTAAGTGCTCCGCTATCGTTACTTCACAAACCCCTTTTCGGGGCATTAACTAACCATTTCGGTCCGAAAACAGACAAAAATGGCGCGCAAGTATAACACCGTTAAATTTGAAAGAACAGTGCTAAAAACAAACGGCCCCGAAAAGGGGCCGTTTTTCTTTCCAGGCTAAAATTAAGCCTTAGAAACTACGTCTACCAGGGTCCAGGACTTGGTCTTGGACAGAGGACGACATTCGCGAATGGTCACGATATCGCCTTCGTTGCACTGGTTCAGCTCGTCGTGGGCGTGGATCTTGGTTGTACGCTTGATGAACTTACCATAGATTGGGTGTTTCACCAGACGCTCAACAGCCACAGTAATGGACTTGTCCATCTTGTTGCTGGTCACACGACCCTGCAAAGTACGGATTTTGTCAGACATTATGCACCCGCCTTAGAAGTAATAATGGTCTTAACACGCGCAATGTTACGGCGCACTTGCTTCAGCTGGTGAGTTTGAGCCAGCTGGCCAGTGGCGTGTTGCATACGCAGGTTAAACTGCTCACGCAGCAGACCAAGTAATTCAGCGTTCAGTTCTTCAACGCTTTTTTCTCTCAGTTCGCTCGCTTTCATTACATCACCGTCTTAATTACAAAGGTAGTCTTGATAGGCAGTTTGGCAGCGGCCAGACCGAAGGCCTCACGGGCCAACTCTTCGGACACGCCATCCATCTCATAGAGCACCTTACCAGGCTGAATCTGGCATACCCAGTATTCAACGTTACCTTTACCTTTACCCATACGCACTTCGAGAGGCTTAGCGGTAATTGGCTTGTCAGGGAAGACACGGATCCAGATCTTACCTTGACGCTTAACATGACGTGTCATTGCACGACGCGCAGACTCGATCTGACGGGCTGTCAGGCGACCACGGCCAACAGCTTTCAGACCAAAAGTACCGAAACTTACTTCAGTACCTGCAGCCAGACCACGGTTGCGGCCTTTGTGCATCTTGCGGAACTTCATACGTTTTGGTTGCAGCATTGCCGGCTCTCCTATTTACCACGAGGCTTGCGCTTAGGTTGCTGCTGTTTCGGCTCTTCTACCTGAGGCAGCATGCCGTCCAGAACTTCACCTTTGAAGACCCAAACTTTAATGCCGATCACACCGTAGGTGGTGTGACTCTCAGAAGTAGCGTAGTCGATATCAGCACGCAGTGTGTGCAGAGGCACACGACCTTCACGGTACCATTCGGTACGCGCAATCTCAGCGCCGCCGAGACGGCCACTAACTTCAACTTTGATACCTTGTGCACCGATGCGCATGGCGTTCTGTACAGCGCGCTTCATAGCACGACGGAACATTACGCGACGCTCCAGCTGTTGGGCGATAGAATCGGCAACCAGCTTAGCGTCCAGCTCAGGCTTACGGATCTCAGCGATGTTAATTTGGGCAGGAGTGCCAGAAATCTTGGCAACTTCAGCGCGCAGTACTTCAACATCTTCACCCTTCTTACCAATCACAACGCCTGGACGGGCAGTGTGGATGGTAACGCGGATGCTTTTCGCTGGGCGTTCAATCACGATCTTGGAAACTGATGCGGCTTCCAGTTTCTTTTCCAGAAACTTACGCACTTCCCAGTCGCTGTGCAGGTTATTTGCATAATCTGACTTATCGGCGTACCAGGTAGAGATCCAAGGCTTGGTGATACCCAGACGGATACCATTAGGATGTACTTTCTGTCCCATTGCTCTCTATCTCCTAGCGATCTGATACAACCACAGTGATGTGGCTGGTACGCTTGATGATACGATCAGCACGGCCTTTGGCACGTGGCATGATGCGCTTCATAGTTGGGCCTTCGTCAACGAAAACCTTGGCGATTTTCAGATCGTCAATGTCAGCGCCTTCGTTGTGCTCGGCGTTGGCGATAGCAGAATCAACGACTTTCTTAACCAGTACGGCAGCCTTTTTCGGGCTGAAAGTCAGAATCTCCAGGGCCTTGGCAACAGGCAGACCGCGGATCTGATCAGCGACCAGGCGAGCCTTCTGAGGCGACGTACGGGCAAAACGATGTTTAGCTAAAACTTCCATCTTAAGTCTCCCGTATTAGCGCTTCTTCGCTTTCTTATCAGCAGCGTGGCCGCGATAAGTGCGAGTTGGTGAAAACTCACCAAGCTTGTGACCAATCATTTCGTCAGTAACGAACACAGGTACGTGCTGACGCCCATTATGGACAGCGATGGTCAACCCAATCATTTGTGGGATGATCATAGAGCGGCGAGACCAAGTCTTGATAGGCTTTTTGTCACCGGCTTCCACCGCTTTCTCTACCTTCTTCAGCAAGTGCAGGTCGATAAATGGACCTTTCTTGAGAGAACGTGGCATGGCGAATCCTCTTAATTACTTAGTACGACGACGTACAATGTACTTGTCGGTGCGTTTGTTGCTGCGAGTCTTGTAACCCTTGGTTGGAACACCCCAAGGAGTTACTGGGTGACGGCCACCAGAAGTACGGCCTTCACCACCACCGTGTGGGTGATCTACTGGGTTCATGGCAACACCACGAACTGTTGGGCGTACACCTCTCCAACGCTTGGCACCAGCTTTACCCAGCTGACGCAGCATGTGTTCGGCATTACCCACTTCGCCCAGAGTAGCGCGGCAGTCTACAGGCACTTTGCGCATTTCGCCGGAGCGCAGACGCAGAGTGGCGTATTCGCCGTCACGAGCTACTACCTGAACGTAAGCACCAGCAGAACGAGCGATCTGGGCGCCTTTGCCAGGCTTCATTTCCACGGCGTGAACAACAGAACCCACAGGGATGTTGCGCAGTGGCAGAGCGTTACCCACTTTGATGTCTGCATCAATGCCAGAAACGACTTTGTCGCCAGCCTGCATGCCTTTGGCAGCCAGGATGTAACGACGTTCACCGTCTGCATACAGAACCAGAGCAATGTTGGCGGTACGATTTGGATCGTACTCCAGACGCTCAATCTTACCTGGGATACCGTCTTTGTTACGCTTGAAATCGATCAGACGGTAGTGTTGCTTGTGACCACCACCAACGTGACGGGTAGTGATACGACCAGTGTTGTTACGACCACCGGTCTTGGACTTCTTGGCCAGCAGGCCAGCGAAAGGCTTGCCTTTGTGCAGATCGCTGTTAACGATCTTAACAACGCCACGACGACCTGGAGAAGTAGGCTTACACTTAACAATTGCCATGGGTGATCTCCTTACGCTTCAGCGCCAACGAAGTCGATGTCAGCACCGGCAGCCAGAGTCACATAGGCTTTTTTCCAATCGCTACGACGGCCTACACGGGCACCGTGACGCTTGGTTTTGCCTTTGTTGATCAGGGTGCGCACACCAGCAACTTCAACTTCGAACAGTTTCTCAACGGCAGCTTTGATTTCACTCTTGGTGGCATCGATAGCTACACGGAAAACTACAGTGTTGGTCTTCTCAGCAACCACGGTGCTCTTTTCAGAGATGTGTGGTGCCAGGATAACTTTCAGTAAACGCTCTTCGCGGATCATGCCAGCATCTCCTCGATTTGCTTCACAGCGTCAGCAGTTACCAGAACCTTGTTGAACGCGATCAGGCTTACTGGATCCAGACCTGCTACGTCACGCACGTCAACCTTGTACAGGTTGCGAGCAGCCAGGAACAGGTTCTCATCAACTTCTGCAGTCACAATCAGCACGTCTTCCAGGTCCATAGCTTTCAGCTTGGCCTTCAGCTCTTTAGTTTTAGGAGCTTCAACGGCGAATTGTTCAACTACAACCAGACGCTCTTGACGTACCAGCTCGGACAGAATGCTCATCAGAGCGCCGCGGTACATCTTCTTGTTTACTTTTTGGCTGTGATCTTGGGTTTTAGCAGCGAATGTTACGCCACCACCACGCCACAGTGGACCTTTGATACCGCCGGCACGAGCGCGACCGGTACCTTTCTGGCGCCATGGCTTTTTGCCAGTGCCAGTGATTTCAGCGCGAGTCTTTTGAGCACGAGTGCCCTGACGCGCGTTCGCAGCGTAAGCTACAACTACCTGATGAACCAGTGCTTCGTTAAAGTCACGGCCGAAGGTAGTCTCGGAAACTTCAAGAGCGCGAGAGGCGTCTTTCAATACCAATTCCATTACTATCTCCTCAGACCTTATGCTTTAACAGCTGGCTTGATGATCAGGTCGCCGTTAGTAGCGCCTGGAACGGCACCCTTAACCAGCAGCAGGTTACGCTCAACATCTACACGTACTACGTCCAGATTTTGAGTGGTAACGCGCTCAGCGCCCATGTGACCTGACATCTTTTTGCCTTTGAATACACGACCTGGCGTCTGGTTCTGACCGATAGAACCGTTAGCGCGGTGTGACAAAGAGTTACCGTGAGTCATATCCTGAGTACGGAAGTTCCAGCGCTTAACACCGCCCTGGAAGCCTTTACCTTTGGATTGACCAGTCACGTCAACTTTCTGAACGTCAGCGAAGATCTCTACATTCAGCTCAGCACCAACTTCAATGCCTTCGCCTTCACCTTCGCCCAGACGCATTTCCCACAGACCACGGCCGGCTTCAACGCCTGCCTTGGCAAAGTGGCCAGCTTCTGGCTTAGTAACGCGATGGGCTTTTTTGGCACCAGTTGTAACTTGAAGTGCGCGATAACCGTCGTTTTCCAGAGTCTTCACCTGGGTTACGCGGTTGGCTTCTACTTCGATTACAGTAACAGGGATAGACACGCCATCTTCGGTGAAGATGCGGGTCATGCCCACTTTACGACCAATAAGACCGATAGCCATCTCTACAAACCTCTTATAAGGATCTCTGTTAACCCAAGCTAATCTGGACATCAACGCCAGCAGCGAGATCCAGACGCATCAGTGCGTCAACGGTTTTCTCAGTTGGCTCAACGATGTCAACCAGACGCTTGTGAGTACGCAGTTCGTACTGGTCACGAGCATCTTTATTAACGTGCGGAGAGATCAAAACGGTGAAACGCTCTTTGCGAGTAGGCAGTGGGATAGGACCACGAACCTGAGCGCCAGTGCGCTTAGCAGTTTCAACGATTTCCGCAGTGGACTGATCGATCAAACGATGATCAAATCCTTTCAAGCGGATACGGATTCTTTGGTTCTGCATTGACCAGAGCTCCTAAAATGAACACATAAAAAATCACCCTCTAGCCATTTCCCATCTGGGAAAGACAGAGCGAGATGATTTAACCGTTCGACCCCCAATCGGGGTCGCTGTAGTAGTTACCATGGCTTAAAGCCCGGTCAACTATGTCGCTAACCTGAGTTTGCGAGCGGCTTATTATACACGGCCGGCAGGCAGGATCAAGTCAGTTGCGCAATTCGTCGACAGTTTTCTGTCGTAACGTAAGTAGCGGGGCATTATACGGACTTTTGCACAAATTACCAGCCTTTTATGCACAGCGCCAAAAGCCGCTAAATCCCAATAAAAAAGGCGACCCTAAGGTCGCCTTCTTCCAAGTCTACGAGATTACTCGTGGATCTTGGCTACTACACCAGCACCTACTGTGCGGCCGCCTTCACGGATAGCGAAGCGCAAGCCTTCGTCCATCGCGATTGGGCAAATCAGGGTAACAACCATCTTGATGTTGTCGCCTGGCATTACCATCTCTACGCCTTCTGGCAGTTCGATGGTACCGGTCACGTCAGTTGTACGGAAGTAGAACTGTGGACGGTAGCCTTTGAAGAATGGAGTGTGACGACCACCTTCTTCTTTAGACAGTACGTATACTTCTGATTCAAACTTGGTGTGTGGCTTGATGGTGCCTGGCTTGGACAGAACCTGACCACGCTCTACTTCATCACGCTTGGTACCACGCAGCAGGATACCGCAGTTCTCACCGGCACGACCTTCGTCCAGCAGCTTACGGAACATTTCTACGCCGGTACAGGTAGTCTTGGTGGTATCTTTGATACCTACGATTTCTACTTCTTCACCAACTTTGATGATACCGCGCTCTACACGACCGGTTACTACTGTACCACGGCCAGAGATAGAGAATACGTCTTCGATTGGCATCAGGAATGCTTTGTCGATAGCACGCTCTGGCTCAGGGATGTATGAATCCAGGGCCTCGGCCAGCTCGATGATCTTGCCTTCCCATGCAGCGTCGCCTTCCAGAGCTTTCAGAGCAGAACCCTGAATTACTGGCAGGTCATCACCTGGGAAGTCGTATTCAGACAGCAGTTCACGAACTTCCATCTCTACCAGTTCCAGCAGCTCTTCGTCATCTACCATGTCACACTTGTTCATGAACACGATGATGAAAGGTACACCTACCTGACGAGACAGCAGGATGTGCTCACGAGTCTGTGGCATTGGGCCGTCAGTCGCAGCTACTACCAGGATAGCGCCGTCCATCTGGGCAGCACCGGTGATCATGTTTTTAACATAGTCAGCGTGGCCTGGGCAGTCTACGTGGGCGTAGTGACGAGTAGGAGTGTCGTACTCGATGTGAGAGGTGTTGATGGTAATACCACGCTCACGCTCTTCTGGGGCGTTGTCGATCTGAGAGAAGTCCTTCGCCTCACCACCGTAGGTCTTAGCCAGTACGTGAGAGATAGCAGCGGTCAGAGTGGTTTTACCATGGTCAACGTGACCGATGGTGCCCACGTTTACGTGGGGTTTAGTACGTTCGAATTTAGCTTTAGCCACGATATATTCCTTTCTTTTCAGAAATACCCGTCAATACGAGCGGGCAATATCAGTTAATGTAACAGTTACACCCTTGCTGGACATCAGCTGCGGGCTTCAATAACTGCCTTTGCTATGTTCTGCGGCGCGTCGGCGTACTTAAAGAACTCCATGGAGTATGACGCACGACCCTGAGTTGCAGAGCGCAAATCAGTCGCATAACCAAACATTTCAGACAGAGGCACAACGGCATGGACTATCTTAACGCCACCGACGCCATCGTCCATACCTTCAATCAGACCACGACGACGGTTCAGATCACCTACTACGTCACCCATGTAGTCTTCAGGGGTAGTTACCTCTACCTTCATGCAAGGCTCGAGCAACACAGGGTTCGCCTCGAGCGCGCCCTTTTTGAAGCCCATTGAACCTGCAACTTTGAAGGCCATTTCGTTCGAGTCCACATCGTGGTAGGAGCCATCGAACAGGGTGACCTTCACGTCCAGCACAGGGAAGCCGGCGAGTACGCCGTTCTTCATCTGCTCCTGGATACCCTTGTCAACGGCAGGGATGTATTCCTTTGGAACCACACCACCCACGATTTCGTTGACAAATTCATAGCCGGCGCCGTCTTCGTTGGGCTCGATACGCAACCAGACATGACCAAATTGGCCACGACCACCGGATTGACGTACGAACTTACCTTCGGCTTCGACCTTGGCACGGATAGTTTCGCGGTAGGCCACCTGAGGCTTACCCACGTTACACTCGACGTTAAACTCGCGACGCATACGGTCAACGATAATGTCCAAGTGTAGCTCACCCATACCGGAAATCAGAGTTTGACCAGACTCAGCGTCAGTCTCAACCCGGAAAGACGGATCTTCGGCTGCCAGCTTTTGCAGCGCGATACCCATCTTGTCCTGGTCGGCCTTGGAGCGTGGCTCCACGGCAATTGTGATCACAGGCTCTGGAAACTCCATACGCTCCAGGACTACCTTATTGTCTGAATCACACAGGGTATCACCCGTAGTGACTTCTTTCAGACCAATAGCGGCGGCAATATCACCGGCACGTACTTCTTTGAGTTCAGTACGATCGTTGGCGTGCATCTGCACGATACGACCGATACGCTCACGCTTTTGCTTGACCGAGTTGTACACAGACGCACCGGATTCCAGCACGCCAGAGTAAACACGAATAAAGGTCAAGGTACCCACGAATGGGTCAGTCGCAATCTTGAATGCCAGCGCGGAGAAAGGTGCATTGTCGTCGGCATGACGCTCAACTTCTTTCTCGTAATCATCGATGCCCTTGATAGCAGGTACATCGACCGGGGCTGGCAAGTACTCAACAACCGCGTCCAGCACGGCTTGCACGCCTTTATTCTTAAAGGCACTGCCACAGGTGGCCAGAACGATTTCGTTGTTGATAGTACGCTGGCGCAGTGCGGCCTTGATTTCAGCTTCGGTCAGTTCACCTGTTTCCAGGTACTTTTCCATCAGCTCTTCTGTCGCTTCGGCGGCACTTTCTACCAGGTACTCGCGCATCTCTGTGGCTTTATCCAGGAGATCCGCAGGAATGTCTTCATAGGTGAAGGTCATCCCCTGGTCCGCTTCGTTCCAGTTGATGGCTTTCATCTTGATAAGGTCAATCACGCCTTTGAAGTGTTCTTCCGCACCAATGTTCAATTGGATAGGGACACAGGTAGCACCCAGACGTTTACGGATCTGGTTGCATACGCGATCGAAGTCAGCACCGGCACGGTCCATCTTGTTAACGAACACCATGCGTGGCACGCCGTACTTGTTGGCCTGACGCCATACAGTCTCTGACTGAGGCTCAACGCCTGAGGCGCCACAGAAAACCACGACAGCACCGTCGAGTACGCGCAAAGAGCGCTCTACTTCAATGGTGAAGTCAACGTGTCCGGGGGTGTCGATGATGTTGATGCGGTGTTCGGTGAACTGAGCGTCCATACCGCGCCAGAAGGTGGTTACGGCAGCCGAGGTAATGGTAATACCACGTTCCTGCTCCTGAACCATCCAGTCAGTGGTCGCGGCACCATCGTGTACTTCACCGATTTTATGAGACAGGCCAGTGTAAAACAGCACACGCTCGGTGGTGGTAGTTTTGCCTGCATCAACATGAGCACAGATACCGATGTTACGGTAACGCTCAATGGGAGTTGTACGAGCCACGATAATAATCCTCTATACCGGAAAGACTTCCGGCAAAATCCGTAGTGGCGAGGACAGCCGGAGCTGTCCTCGCCATTTTTATTACCAGCGGTAATGAGCGAACGCTTTGTTCGCTTCGGCCATGCGGTGAACGTCTTCACGCTTCTTCACTGCAGTGCCTTTGTTGTCGGATGCATCCAGCATTTCGCCAGCCAGACGCAGAGCCATAGATTTTTCACCACGCTTACGAGCAGCTTCAACCAACCAGCGCATCGCCAGAGCGTTGCGACGTACTGGACGGACTTCACAAGGAACCTGGTAAGTAGAACCACCAACACGGCGGGACTTAACTTCAACAGAAGGACGAACGTTGTCCAGAGCAGCTTCCAGAACCACCAGGTGGTCTTCGCCTTTCTTCTCGGCAACTACATCCAGAGCCTTGTAAATGATTTTTTCAGCGACGGACTTCTTACCGTCTTGCATAATGACGTTGATGAACTTAGCCAGCAACTCACTATTGAACTTTGGATCAGGCAGGATCTTGCGCTGACCTACTACGCGACGTCTTGGCATAACAATTCTCCGTATGCTTCAGGTATTTCCAAAACTGGAAGTATTTAAATTAAGCTTGGCCTTACTTAACGGATAACCATTAAGACTTAGGACGCTTGGCACCGTACTTAGAACGAGCCTGGCGGCGAGCGTTCACACCAGCACAGTCCAGAGCGCCACGAATGGTGTGATAACGCACACCTGGCAGGTCTTTAACACGACCGCCACGGATCAGAATCACACTGTGTTCCTGCAGGTTGTGGCCTTCACCGCCGATGTATGAAGTAACTTCAAAACCGTTGGTCAAACGCACACGAGCTACTTTACGCAGTGCAGAGTTTGGTTTCTTAGGGGCGGTGGTGTACACACGAGTACAAACACCACGCTTCTGTGGGCACGCTTCCAGCGCTGGCACGTTAGTCTTGTCGACTTTAGGTGCACGTGGCTTACGTACCAACTGATTTACAGTTGCCATTTATTGCTCCGTTTAGTTGAAAAAGCTCAACGTAAGGGTGTAAAAATCTAATCCCACAGTAGTGGGACGCGGAATTTTAGAAAGGTCGAGGCAAACTGTCAAGAAATAGCCAACTAATGACGCGTTATGAATACAAAAAAGGCGCCCGGAGGCGCCTTTTTTACAGAGTGGTAACTTACTCTTGGCTACCGGCCAGATTCAGCAGATCCGCCAGGTTCTGCTCAGCTTCGCTGGCAGTAATGGTCGGAGCCGCAGTTTCTTCACCAGAAGCACGCGCCTTGGCGCGATTCTTGTGGTAAGCAAAACCGGTACCGGCAGGGATCAGACGACCCACAATAACGTTCTCTTTCAGACCGCGCAGGTTGTCGGACTTACCGCCAACAGCCGCTTCGGTAAGAACGCGAGTGGTTTCCTGGAACGAGGCCGCAGAGATGAAGGACTCAGTCGCCAGAGATGCCTTGGTAATACCCAGCAGTTCGCGTTCGAACTTAGCTGGCTGCTTACCGGCAGCTTCCAGATCGCGGTTGGCAATCTTCACGCGAGCTACTTCTACCTGCTCACCTTCCAGGAACTCAGAGTCACCGGCCTGGGTGATGATGCACTTACGCAGCATCTGGCGAATGATCACCTCGATGTGCTTGTCGTTGATCTTCACACCCTGCAGACGGTAAACGTCCTGTACTTCGTTCACAATGTAGTTGGCCACGTTGTGGATGCCACGCAGGCGCAGAATGTCATGGGCTGACTCTGGACCGTCTGCGATAACTTCACCACGCTCAACCTTTTCACCTTCGAACACGTTCAGGTTACGCCACTTAGGAATCATTTCCTCGTAAGCATCGCCACCGTCGTTCGGGGTGATAACCAGACGGCGCTTACCCTTGGTTTCTTTACCGAAGGAGATAGTACCGCTGATTTCGGCCAGAATAGCAGGCTCTTTTGGACGACGGGCTTCGAACAAGTCAGCAACCCGTGGCAGACCACCGGTGATGTCGCGGGTCTTGGACGATTCCTGAGGAATACGAGCCAGGGCGTCACCCACGCTGATCTTGGCGTTGTCGTCCAGGTTCACAATCGCGTTACCAGGCAGGAAGTACTGCGCCGGAACGTCGGTGCCTGGGATAGTCAGGTCGTTGCCGTTGTCATCCACCAGACGTACTGCTGGACGCATTTCTTTACCGGCAGAGGTACGCTGACCCACGTCCAGTACGACGATTGAAGACAGACCGGTCAGTTCGTCGGTCTGACGGGTAATGGTTACACCGTCAATCATGTCTACGAACTTAATGCTACCTGCCACTTCAGTGATGATTGGGTGAGTGTGCGGATCCCAGTTCGCAATGATCTGGCCAGCATTCACCTCGGCACCTTCTTTGGTGTCAAGCACGGTACCGTAAGGCACCTTGTAGCGCTCTTTCTCACGACCCAGCTCATCGATGATGGCCAGCTCAGAAGAACGAGACACGATAACCAGTTTGCCGTCGCTGTTGGTTACGTACTTGGCATTGTGCAGCTTCAGAGTACCGGCGTTCTTCACCTGTACGCTGTTTTCGGCAGACGCTCGGGATGCCGCACCACCGATGTGGAACGTACGCATCGTCAGCTGTGTACCTGGTTCACCGATTGACTGGGCTGCAACCACACCGATGGCTTCACCCATGTTGATGATGTGACCACGGGCCAAGTCACGCCCATAACACTTGGCACACACACCAAAGTCGGTTTCACAGGTAATTACGGAGCGAACCTGTACTTCGTCAACGCTGTGCTGTTCGAGCTTGTCACACCAGGCTTCGTCCAGCAGGGTGTTGCGAGGTGCCAGCACTTCGTCGGTACCTGGGTACATAACGTCTTCAGCAACTACACGACCCAGTACGCGCTCACGCAGCGGCTCAACCACGTCACCACCTTCAATCAGCGGCTTCATGGACAGACCTTCGGTCGCGCCACAATCGTCTTCGATGATCACCAGATCCTGGGCCACATCCACCAGACGACGAGTCAGGTAACCGGAGTTCGCTGTCTTAAGTGCAGTATCCGCCAGACCCTTACGAGCACCGTGGGTAGAGATAAAGTACTGGAGTACGTTCAGACCTTCACGGAAGTTCGCCACGATGGGCGTTTCAATGATGGAGCCGTCTGGCTTGGCCATCAGACCACGCATACCCGCCAACTGACGGATCTGAGCGGCACTACCCCGCGCGCCTGAGTCGGCCATCATGTAGATGCTGTTGAACGACTTCTGCTTTTCTTCTTCGCCATGACGGTTGATCACTGTCTCGGAAGACAGGTTTTCCATCATCGCCTTGGACACCTTCTCGTTGGCACTTGCCCAGATATCGATGACCTTGTTGTAACGCTCACCGGCGGTTACCAGACCAGACTGGAACTGTTCCTGGATCTCGATAACTTCGGCTTCGGCATCGGCCACAAGAGAGTATTTCTCTTCTGGGATAACCATGTCGTTAATACCAACAGAGGCACCGGAGATGGTGGCGTACTGGAAACCGGTGTACATCAGTTGGTCGGCGAAGATAACGGTATCTTTCAGACCCAGCTGACGGTAACAGGTGTTCAGCAGCTTGGAGATCTGCTTCTTGCCCATGTCCTGGTTTACCAGGTCGAAAGACAGACCGGCTGGCAGGATTTGCGACAGGATGGCACGACCCACTGTGGTGTCAACGATACGACGCTGCTTGGTACGCTCACCGTTTTCACCAATGATGGTTTCGGTAATACGAACTTTCACGCGGGCGTGCAGCTCGGCAGCACCTACACGGTAGGCTTTTTCAGCTTCAGCAACAGACTCGAACGCCATGGCTTCACCGCGACCGTTTACACGCTCACGGCTGATGTAGTACAGACCCAATACCACGTCCTGAGAAGGAACGATGATTGGCTCACCGTTGGCTGGCGACAGGATGTTGTTGGTAGACATCATCAGCGCACGGGCTTCCAGCTGAGCTTCCAGAGTCAGAGGTACGTGTACCGCCATCTGGTCACCGTCGAAGTCGGCGTTGTATGCCGCACACACCAGTGGGTGCAGTTGGATTGCCTTACCTTCAATCAGTACAGGTTCGAACGCCTGAATACCCAGACGGTGCAGTGTTGGTGCACGGTTGAGCATTACTGGGTGTTCGCGGATCACTTCATCCAGTACGTCCCAAACCTCGGCAACTTCACGCTCTACCATCTTCTTGGCGGCTTTGATGGTGGTGGCCAGGCCACGACCTTCCAGCTTGCCGTAGATGAAGGGCTTGAACAGCTCAAGAGCCATTTTCTTTGGCAGACCGCACTGATGCAGACGCAGAGTAGGACCTACGGTAATAACCGAACGGCCTGAGTAGTCAACGCGCTTACCCAGCAGGTTCTGACGGAAACGACCTTGCTTACCCTTGATCATGTCGGCCAGGGATTTCAGAGGACGCTTGTTGGAACCGGTAATGGCACGGCCACGACGGCCGTTGTCCAGCAGCGCATCCACAGACTCCTGCAGCATACGCTTTTCGTTGCGTACGATGATATCCGGAGCAGCCAGATCCAGCAGACGCTTCAGACGGTTGTTACGGTTGATGACGCGGCGATACAGATCGTTCAGATCCGAAGTCGCGAAACGACCGCCGTCCAGCGGAACCAACGGACGCAGATCCGGTGGCAGAACTGGCAGTACTTTGAGGATCATCCACTCTGGCTTATTGCCAGAAGTGTAGAAGGCTTCAATCAGCTTCAGACGCTTGGTCACTTTCTTGCGACGGGTCTCAGAGTTGATGGAAGGCAGCTCTTCGCGCATCTGCTCGATTTCTTTCTCGAGGTCGATGGCACGCAGCAGATCCAATACGGCTTCGGCGCCCATTTTGGCTTCGAATTCATCACCGTATTCTTCCAGCGCATCCAGGTAGTTTTCTTCGGTCAGCATCTGACCGCGCTCCAGGCTGGTCATGCCTGGCTCAATTACGACATAAGATTCGAAATACAGCACGCGCTCGATGTCACGCAGCGTCATATCCAGCATCAAACCGATACGGGACGGCAGTGACTTCAAGAACCAGATGTGGGCAACTGGGCTGGCCAGCTCGATGTGACCCATGCGCTCACGGCGCACCTTGGTCTGGGTAACTTCAACGCCGCACTTCTCACAGATGACACCGCGATGCTTCAGACGCTTGTACTTACCACACAGACACTCATAGTCCTTCACAGGACCAAAGATGCGGGCACAAAACAGACCTTCACGCTCAGGCTTAAAGGTACGGTAGTTAATGGTTTCTGGCTTTTTAACTTCACCAAAAGACCATGAACGGATCAGGTCAGGTGAAGCCAGACCAATCTTGATACCTTCAAACTCTTCGGTCTTACCCTGCTGTTTCAGAAACTTTAATAAGTCTTTCACGTTTCTCTCCTGAAGGAGTTAAACCAGGTGCCCCGTCCCTGCAGACGGGACACCGTGTTAATTGCCAAACGCGCTTGGCGCCCTGTTACTCTTGATCCAGCTCGATGTTGATACCGAGCGAACGGATCTCCTTCAGCAGTACGTTGAAGGACTCAGGCATACCAGGTTGCATCTGGTGGTTTCCGTCCACGATGTTCTTATACATCTGAGTACGGCCGTTCACGTCATCGGACTTAACAGTGAGCATTTCCTGGAGGGTGTACGCAGCACCGTATGCTTCCAGGGCCCACACTTCCATCTCACCGAAACGCTGACCACCAAACTGGGCCTTACCGCCGAGTGGCTGCTGGGTAACCAGACTGTAAGAACCGGTAGAACGGGCGTGCATCTTGTCGTCGACCAGGTGGTTCAGCTTGAGCATGTACATGTAACCTACGGTCACTTCACGCTCGAACGCATTACCGGTACGACCATCAAACAGACGCAGCTGACCAGAAGTCGGCAGGCCGGCGAGTTCAAGCATCTGCTTGATCTCTTTCTCTTTGGCGCCGTCGAACGCTGGAGTCGCAGTTGGCAGACCATCTTTCAGGTGCTTGGCCAGGCGGATAACTTCTTCGTCGGTAAAGGACTCGATATCCACTTTCTGCTGGGTTTCACCCAGATCGTAAGCCTGCTTGATATAGCCACGCAGCTCGGCCACTTCACGCTGCTCTTCGAGCATGGCCTGAATGCGGTTACCGATACCCTTGGCAGCTGCACCCATGTGCACTTCCAGAACCTGACCGATGTTCATACGAGATGGTACACCCAGTGGGTTCAGTACGATGTCCACAGGATTACCCTGCTCGTCGTATGGCATATCTTCGATAGGACAGATCTTGGAGATCACACCCTTGTTACCGTGACGACCGGCCATCTTGTCACCAGGCTGGATGGTACGCTTAACCGCCAGGTAAACCTTAACGATCTTCAGTACGCCTGGAGCCAGGTCATCGCCCTGGGTGATCTTGCGACGCTTGTGCTCAAACTTCTTGTCGAAGTCGGCTTTCAGCTCTTCGTGCTGTTCAGCCAGTTGCTCAAGTTCGGTCTGCTTGGTCTCGTCATCGATAACCTGAGTCAGCAGTTCCTTGCGTGGGATAGCATCCAGCTGGGCCTGAGTGTAACCACCGGCAAGCAGCAGGTTACGGGCACGGCTCAGAACGCCCTCTTCGAGGATCTTGAACTCTTCGGACAGGTCCTTACGGGCCTGAGCGATGTGCATCTCTTCGATTTCGATGGCACGCTTGTCTTTCTCAACGCCGTCACGGGTAAATACCTGAACGTCGATTACGGTACCTGTCACTGAGTTAGGAACGCGCAGAGAGCTATCCTTAACATCAGAGGCTTTTTCACCGAAGATGGCGCGCAGCAGTTTCTCTTCCGGCGTCAGCTGGGTTTCGCCTTTTGGCGTTACCTTACCAACCAGAATGTCGCCGCCTTTCACTTCAGCACCGATATAAACGATACCGGACTCGTCGAGCTTGGACAGAGCAGACTCACCCACGTTTGGAATGTCAGCTGTGATCTCTTCGCTACCGAGCTTGGTATCACGGGCGATACAAGACAGTTCCTGAATGTGAATGGTGGTGAAACGGTCGTCCTGAACTACACGCTCAGAGATGAGGATGGAGTCTTCGAAGTTGTAACCGTTCCAGGGCATGAATGCCACACGCATGTTCTGACCCAGAGCCAGATCACCCAGATCGGTAGAAGGACCGTCAGCCAGTACGTCGCCACGTACGATTGGGTCGCCTACCTGACAGCAAGGACGCTGGTTGATACAGGTGTTCTGGTTAGAACGGGTGTATTTGGTCAGGTTGTAGATGTCGATACCGGCTTCGCCTGGGCGCAGCTCATCTTCATTCACCTTAACCACGATGCGGCTGGCATCAACGTAGTCAATCACACCGCCACGCTTGGCAGCAACAACTACGCCTGAGTCCACAGCCAGAGCACGTTCAATACCGGTACCTACCAGCGGCTTTTCAGAGCGCAGGGTTGGAACGGCCTGACGTTGCATGTTCGCGCCCATGAGTGCGCGGTTGGCGTCGTCGTGTTCCAGGAACGGGATCAAAGATGCTGCAACAGAGATGATCTGTTGTGGCGATACGTCCATATACTGGATGTCAGAGGCGCGCATAAAGGTAGATTCACCCTTATGACGACAGGCAACCTGCTCTTCCAGGATACGACCTTCGCCGTCCAGCTCGATGTTGGCCTGTGCAATCACATAGCGGCCTTCTTCGATGGCTGACAGGTATTCAACGTCGTCGGTTACCACGCCATCAACCACTTTACGGTATGGAGTTTCCAGGAACCCGTAAGAGTTGGTGCGGGCGAAGGTTGCCAGCGAGTTGATCAGACCAATGTTTGGACCTTCAGGGGTCTCAATTGGACACAGACGACCGTAGTGAGTTGGGTGTACGTCGCGAACTTCGAAGCCGGCGCGCTCACGGGTCAGACCGCCTGGACCCAGGGCCGAAATACGGCGCTTGTGGGTTACTTCAGACAGCGGGTTGTTCTGGTCCATAAACTGAGACAGCTGAGAAGAACCGAAGAACTCTTTCACCGCCGCAGAAATCGGCTTGGCGTTGATGAGGTCCTGAGGCATCAGCTCGTTCAGATCGCCCAGAGACAGACGCTCACGTACAGCGCGCTCAACACGTACCAGACCTACACGGAACTGGTTCTCGGCCATTTCGCCCACAGAGCGGATACGACGGTTACCCAAGTGGTCGATATCGTCCACTTCGTCGTTACCGTTACGGATTTCGATGATCTTCTTCATCACCGCAACGATATCGTCGTTAGACAGAACGCCAGTGCCCACGTCATCGGCGATTTCCAGACGACGGTTGAACTTCATACGACCTACTTTGGACAGGTCATAACGCTCTTCGCTGAAGAACAGGTTCTGGAACAGGGCTTCGGCAGCATCCTTGGTTGGTGGCTCGCCAGGACGCATCATGCGGTAGATTTCAACCAGCGCCTCAAGGCGGTTGGTGGTGGAATCGATACGCAGGGTGTCGGAGATGTAGGCACCGTGGTCCAGCTCGTTGATATAGAGCGTGGAGATGTCCTTGATACCGGCCAGCGACAGCTGAGCCAGATCTTCCAGACGGATTTCGTTGTTGGCAGTCACCAACACTTCACCGGTATCCGGATCGATATAGTCCTGGGCGGCAATCTTACCAACGATGTACTCAACCGGTACTTCCAGTTCAGTGGTGTTGGTTTTTTCCAGCTGGCGAATGTGACGGGCAGTGATACGACGGCCCTTTTCAACCACGATGTTGCCTTCGGCATCTTTGATGTCGTAGCTGGCGGTTTCACCGCGCAGACGCTCAGGCAGCAGCTTCATCACCAGAGAGTCTTTCTTGATGGTGAAGTCTACGCGCTCAAAGAAGATATCCAGGATGTCCTGAGTAGAGAAATCCAGGGCACGCAGGATAATGGTTGCAGGCAGTTTACGACGACGGTCGATACGGACGAACAGGGCGTCCTTCGGATCGAATTCGAAGTCCAGCCAGGAACCACGGTAAGGGATAATACGCGCGTTATACAGCACCTTGCCTGAAGAGTGAGTCTTACCACGGTCGTGGTCGAAGAACACACCTGGAGAGCGGTGCAGCTGAGAAACGATAACACGCTCGGTACCGTTGATAACGAAGGTACCGTTTTCAGTCATCAGAGGGATATCCCCCATGTAGACTTCTTGTTCTTTGATGTCTTTAACCGTGCCAGGAGCGGCTTCACGGTCAAACAATACCATGCGCAGTTTTACGCGCAGGGGGGCAGAATAAGTAACACCACGGATCTGGCATTCTTTCACATCAAATACAGGCTCACCCAGCTTATAGCTGACATATTGCAGCTCGGAGTTACCGGAAAAGCTCTTGATGGGGAAAACGCTGCGGAAGGCGGCTTCCAAACCGCGCTCACCGGTAGGATCTTGATCGGTGAACTTCTTGAAAGAATCTAACTGAATAGACAACAGGTAAGGGATGTCCAGCACTTGCGGACGCTTACCAAAGTCTTTGCGAATACGCTTCTTTTCAGAATAGGAGTAAACCATGGGTTTCCTCTTGCTTGCGAGATGTGACCAAGACTGAACTAACTCTCTGTTAATCCAGCACGTTTGCCCATCACCGTTGAAGGCAAGAACCTAACCAATAATCACTGCTAGGGACTGCAGACTTTGGCGATAAACGGTGAAAAAAAATCGCCGGCGCTTACAGCGCAAAAAAGGCCGACGGCTAAAAAACCGTCAGCCTCCATCCGGGCACTAACCCGAATGTTGTAAGCTAAAGAATAGCTTACTTGATCTCTACTTGAGCGCCAGCTTCTTCCAGCTCTTTCTTCAGAGCTTCGGCTTCTTCTTTAGAAACAGCTTCTTTAACGGCTACTGGAGCAGCTTCAGCCATAGCTTTGGCTTCTTTCAGACCCAGACCGGTAGCGCCACGGATGGCCTTGATCACGCCAACTTTGTTGTCGCCGTGAGAGGTCAGAACTACGTCGAACTCGGTCTTCTCTTCAGCAGCAGCGCCAGCATCAGCAGCACCACCGGCAACTACGGCAGCAGCGGCAGAAACACCGAACTTCTCTTCCATAGCTTCGATCAGTTCAACAACTTCCATTACAGACATAGCTGCAAAGGCTTCGAGGATTTGGTCTTTAGTGATAGACATAACAAAAATTTCCTAATGTTCTGAATTCAATTAATTCAAGCAACCAGCTTAAAATTAAGCGGCTTCTTGTTTTTGATCGCGCAGTGCAGCCAGTGTACGAACGAACTTGCCAGCAGATGCTTCCTTCATAGTCATCATCAGCTGTGCCAGTGCTTCTTCGTAAGTTGGCAGTTTTGCCAAACGATCAATGTCAGCTGCAGGGATGAAGTTCCCTTCGAAAGCTGCACCTTTAACTTCGAATTTGGCTTGCTCTTTCGCGAAGTCTTTCAGCAGACGTGCGGCGGCACCTGGGTGCTCGTTAGAGAAAGCAATCAAAGTTGGGCCAGTGAACACTTCGTTCAGGCACTCAAAAGCAGTACCTTCAACTGCACGACGAGCCAGAGTGTTACGTACTACACGTACGTACACGCCGTTGGCGCGAGCAGTTTTACGCAGAGTGGTCATGGCGCCTACAGTAACACCGCGAGAATCGGCAACTACTGCAGACAGTGCACCTTTGGCAGCTTCGTTGACTTCAGCAACAATCGCTTTTTTGTCTTCGAGTCTTAATGCCATTGGCTATACTCCTGGATTCTACCCGGGAAAACCCGGAATTTACCTACCCACCCGAAGGTGAGTGACTTACGGTGCAGAGTATCCAGCAGAAAAAATCTAAACTGGGGACTGTCACCGTCTACGCAGGAAATTAAGTGAATCTAGTGATTTACACCTGCGGTCTTGGACGGAAACCCGCATTTGTCAGGGACAAAAACGGGCTTCAACCCACAAAAGTGCGCGCATTATAGATTAATGCGCGCCTCTTGTAAAATTAAGCAGTGGCTTCCAAGGTGTTCTGGTCAACAGCAACACCGGCACCCATGGTGGTGGAAATGCTCACTTTCTTAACGTACTGGCCCTTGGCAGCGGCTGGCTTTTGCTTCTTCAGAGCAACCAGCAGAGCTTCCAGGTTTTCTTTCAGCTTAACAGAATCGAAATCAACCTTACCGATAGTGGTGTGGATGATACCGTTCTTGTCGTTGCGATAGCGAACCTGACCAGCTTTGGCGTTCTTAACGGCTTCAGCAACGTTAGGAGTTACAGTGCCAGTCTTAGGGTTAGGCATCAGACCACGTGGGCCGAGGATTTGACCCAGCATACCTACAACGCGCATTGCATCTGGAGAAGCAATAACTACGTCGAAGTTCATTTCGCCGGCTTTCACCTGCTCAGCCAGATCTTCCATACCAACCAGCTCAGCACCAGCTTCTTTAGCGGCTTCAGCGTTGGCACCCTGGGTGAACACAGCTACACGTACGTCACGACCAGTACCGTGTGGCAGAACGATAGCGCCACGAACGTTTTGGTCAGATTTACGTGGGTCTACGCCCAGGTTTACAGCAACGTCTACGCTCTCAACGAACTTGGCAGTGGCCAATTCTTTCAGCAGAGTGATAGCTTCGTTGATGTCGTAAGCTTTGGTAGCGTCCACTTTCTCGCGGATTACGCGCATGCGTTTAGTCAGCTTAGCCATTCTATTAGTCCTCTACTACCAAGCCCATTGAACGTGCAGTACCTTCGATTGAGCGAGTCATCGCTTCAACGTCAGCACCAGTCATGTCAGCTGCTTTCAGCTCAGCGATTTCCTGAACTTTTGCACGCTTGATAGTACCCACTTTCTGGGTGTTAGGACGGCTAGAACCTGATTTCAGGCCAGCAGCCTGCTTGAGCAGGAACGAAGCTGGAGGCGTCTTGGTTTCGAAAGTGAATGAGCGATCGCTGTACACAGTGATCACTACAGGGATAGGCATGCCCTTTTCCATTTTTTCTGTACGGGCGTTGAACGCTTTACAGAATTCCATGATGTTCACACCTTTTTGACCCAGAGCTGGACCAACTGGTGGTGAAGGGTTTGCAGATCCGGATTTTACTTGCAGCTTAATATAAGCTTCAATTTTCTTTGCCATCTGATTTTCCTCAGTTTGGGTTCAAACGCTCCAAGCAACATGCGAGGGGCTCCCCGAAAACAACGGGTGCGGATTATATAGAAATCCGCACCCGTTGCCAAACGGATTTTGTATTTTATTTAATCAGCTTTTTTCAACCTGATTAAAGTCCAATTCTACCGGTGTAGAACGGCCGAAGATCATAACAGACACTTTTACGCGGCTCTTGTCATAATCCACTTCTTCTACGGTACCGTTGAAATCAGCGAATGGGCCATCGACCACACGCACAACTTCACCGGGTTCGTACATAACGCGATGAGTCGGAGACTCTGTGGTTTCCTGCAGACGACGCAGGATGGCATCGGCTTCACGGTCAGTGATAGGCGCCGGACGGTCTGAAGTACCGCCGATAAAGCCCATCACGCGAGGGATGCTTTTCACCAAGTGCCAGGAATCATCGTTCATTTCCATTTGCACCAAAACGTAGCCGGGGAAAAACTTACGCTCGCTCTTGCGACGCTGACCCGCACGCATTTCTACCACTTCTTCGGTAGGCACCAGCACTTCACCGAAATATTGCTCCATGCCGTGCATCTTGATGTGCTCGACCAGAGACTTGGCTACACGCCCCTCATAACCAGAGAAAGCCTGTACCACATACCATCTTTTCTTTGCTTCTTTAGCTTCAGTCATCGAGTTATACACCGGTGATCAAATTAACGATTTTCAGCAGCAACGCATCCAGACCCCAGAGGATCAGTGCCAGTACGGCGGTTGCGGCCAGCACGATGAAGGTGGTGTTCAAGGCTTCCTGACGGGTAGGCCAAACCACTTTTTTCACTTCGATGTGAGACTCACGGGCAAATGCCAGCGCCTGCTTTCCTTTCACGGTCTGCAGAGCAATAAATCCGGCAATAGCAAAGGCCACGATCACACCCAGAGCACGCACGACCACGCTGGCCTCGCTGTACATCTGGTTACCCACTACGGCAGCTGCCAGCAGCAGTATGGCTATGCCCCACTTTACGATATCCAGAGAACTGCCCTGGTTTTCAGTATTTGTCGTCATCGGTTAATTCCGTTACTCACTACGGCCTGAGCTAGGTATCCCCTTCCGGGATCCGCCTGTCCGAATTTCCCCTTAAAGATACCTTTTCATCGGCTCGGGGCTCAAAAATCGGCCATAGATTGTATTCTTATTCAGCTTGCTTAGCAAGGCCACAACTCCCGGTTAAGCCGCTGTGAATCAAGTTTATTGTACTTTGAAAAAACAAAAGGCGACCCTAAGGTCGCCTTCTTCCAAGTCTACGAGATTACTCGTGGATCTTGGCTACTACACCAGCACCTACTGTGCGGCCGCCTTCACGGATAGCGAAGCGCAGGCCTTCGTCCATCGCGATTGGGCAAATCAGGGTAACAACCATCTTGATGTTGTCGCCTGGCATTACCATCTCTACGCCTTCTGGCAGTTCGATGGTACCGGTCACGTCAGTTGTACGGAAGTAGAACTGTGGACGGTAGCCTTTGAAGAATGGAGTGTGACGACCACCTTCTTCTTTAGACAGTACGTATACTTCTGATTCAAACTTGGTGTGTGGCTTGATGGTGCCTGGCTTGGACAGAACCTGACCACGCTCTACTTCATCACGCTTGGTACCACGCAGCAGGATACCGCAGTTCTCACCGGCACGACCTTCGTCCAGCAGCTTACGGAACATTTCTACGCCGGTACAGGTAGTCTTGGTGGTATCTTTGATACCTACGATTTCTACTTCTTCACCAACTTTGATGATACCGCGCTCTACACGACCGGTTACTACTGTACCACGGCCAGAGATAGAGAATACGTCTTCGATTGGCATCAGGAATGCTTTGTCGATAGCACGCTCTGGCTCAGGGATGTAAGAATCCAGGGCCTCGGCCAGCTCGATGATCTTGCCTTCCCATGCAGCGTCGCCTTCCAGAGCTTTCAGAGCAGAACCCTGAATTACTGGCAGGTCATCACCTGGGAAGTCGTATTCAGACAGCAGTTCACGAACTTCCATCTCTACCAGTTCCAGCAGCTCTTCGTCATCTACCATGTCACACTTGTTCATGAACACGATGATGAAAGGTACACCTACCTGACGAGACAGCAGGATGTGCTCACGAGTCTGTGGCATTGGGCCGTCAGTCGCAGCTACTACCAGGATAGCGCCGTCCATCTGGGCAGCACCGGTGATCATGTTTTTAACATAGTCAGCGTGGCCTGGGCAGTCTACGTGGGCGTAGTGACGAGTAGGAGTGTCGTACTCGATGTGAGAGGTGTTGATGGTAATACCACGCTCACGCTCTTCTGGGGCGTTATCGATCTGAGAGAAGTCCTTCGCCTCACCACCGTAGGTCTTAGCCAGTACGTGAGAGATAGCAGCGGTCAGAGTGGTTTTACCATGGTCAACGTGACCGATGGTGCCCACGTTTACGTGGGGTTTAGTACGTTCGAATTTAGCTTTAGCCATGGTATTGCCTCAATCCAAGAGTCTTGGTGATGAAAACCTGCATATAGAAAAAATCCGATGCCATCAAATGACATCGAACCGTTTGTTTAGATAAAAGGCAGCATGTTAAGAGAGGCTGGTGCTGATAGGCAGAATCGAACTGCCGACCTCATCCTTACCAAGGATGCGCTCTACCGACTGAGCTATATCAGCATCTCTTACATTTTGGAGCGGGCAGCGGGAATCGAACCCGCGTTATCAGCTTGGAAGGCTGGAGTAATACCATTATACGATGCCCGCGCAACCTAACTGTAGGCTACCTAGTACCTAGAAAATGGTGGAGGGAGAAGGATTCGAACCTTCGAAGGCGGAGCCGTCAGATTTACAGTCTGATCCCTTTGGCCACTCGGGAACCCCTCCAAGAAAATGGTGCCGGCACCAAGAGTCGAACTCGGGACCTACTGATTACAAGTCAGTTGCTCTACCAACTGAGCTATGCCGGCATGTCATTTCGGTAGCGGATATTAGGTAAATGTGGCTTGGGTTGCAATAGAAAAATCGAATTTCAACCAAAAAAAATGCCAAGCGGCGCTTTTTTGCACGCCAATTTACACTGCCTATGACAAATTGCTTCTGTCAGTGCACAAAAGCCGTTGAACTATTGTTAAAGCACCATAGCTGTTGTACTGTGCGCAGCCTAAGGCGAGGAATTTGAATGATTAATAACCAGACGCAAGAAGCGCTTTATCTCGACTTCGACCGAGCGCGCTGGGCAGAGTTGAGAAACTCCGTTCCCCTGACACTGAGCGAGGCCGACCTGACGCGGTTGCGCGGTATTAACGAACGCATTTCCCTGTCTGAAGTAACCGACATTTATCTGCCCCTTAGCAGACTGCTCAACCTCATCGTCGGTGCGCGTCAACAGCGCGGCCTGGTGTTGAATCAGTTCCTGGGCAACAAGCAACCTGATAGCCCTTACGTCATCAGTATCGCTGGCAGTGTGGCCGTGGGGAAAAGCACCACCGCCCGTATCCTGCAGGCATTGTTGAAGCAATGGCCCGAGCATCCCAAGGTTGACCTGGTCACCACCGACGGTTTTCTGTATCCACTGACTGAACTCAAGCGTAAAGGATTGCTGCAGCGTAAAGGCTTTCCCGAGAGTTACGACACCAAGATGCTGATTGACTTCGTTTCTGCAGTAAAGTCCGGCGCCGAACGTGTTGAAGTACCGCTGTATTCTCACATCATCTACGACCGCTTGCCCTATGAGCGGCAAGTCATCCAAAAGCCGGACATATTGATCCTTGAAGGCTTAAACGTCTTGCAAACCGGTCTCGACTCACCAGTGGATATCCGCAGGCCCTTTGTGTCCGACTTTGTCGATTTCTCTATTTATGTGGATGCAGATGAGTCTTTACTGAAGTCCTGGTATATCGAACGCTTCCTGCAATTCAGAAGCAGTGCCTTCGCAGATGAAAATTCCTACTTCCGCCATTACGCCAGTTTGAATGACACACAAGCCACTGAAACAGCCTCGCAAATTTGGGACGGTATCAACGGTCCCAACTTGCGCATGAATATCCAGCCTACCCGCGAACGGGCACATCTTATCCTGCGCAAAGGCGCCGATCATTTGATGAATCGGGTACTGCTGCGTAAATGAACCATAAAAAATGCCGACCAGCGGATATAGGCTTGGTCGGCATTATCTGGCTCAATGGGTGTTACGCTGGCCGCAAACTGATTTCCCCACCGATATAGCTTTTGCTCTCACCGGCGACCTCCAGCAGCAAGGCCCCTTGCTCATCAATGCCCCGGCAAATACCGGTTTCCACCTTATCTGCCATAATCAAATTAACCGGCTTACCAATAAAGCTATCTGATGCTTGCCAACGTTCTAAAAAAGCTTTGAGTCCTTCCCGCTCGAACAAGGCAAGGTCAGCCTGAAGTTGCCGTTGTAAGCGTACTGCAAACTCGGTTTTACCCGGCATGGCAAGGCCCTGCAAGTCGGCCCAGGGCTGATCGATGACTTCACCCTGTGCATCCGGCATGGCCATATTCACGCCTATGCCAATAATCAGCTCACAATTGCTATCGGCCTGACCTTTCATCTCCACCAGAATACCCGCAAGTTTGCGACCATCCAGATAGACGTCATTGGGCCACTTAAGTCCAATACCTGCAACACCGAGGTCCTTAAGTACTTTGGCAAGAGAGCAACCAACAACAAGGCTCAACCCCATAGCTTTACTCATGCCATCGGTTAAACGCCAAAATAGGGAAAAGTACAGATGGCTGCCATAGGGAGACACCCATTTGCGACCTCTTCGGCCACGTCCAGCAGACTGGTGCTCTGCTATACACACATCGCCGCTTTCCAGCTCTTCTGAGTGGGATAACATAAAGGCATTGGTGCTGGGAATGTCATCAAAGTAAAAACACCGGCGCTCGATACCTTGTTTGAGCCTGGATTCATCAATCAGGGAAACCGGCGTTGCCAGTTTGTAGCCACGGCCTTTAACGCTGTAAATACTGAGCCCCAAGGTTTCAAGCACATCAATATGCTTACTGATCGCAGCACGTGAAATACCAAGTCGTTCGGCAAGGGCTTCGCCTGACACAAACTCCTGCGTTGACAGCATCGCAATAATGTCGCGTTTACGTTGCCACTGTTCCATTTGCAGTTCCCTGTTTAGAGTTATTCGGTTAAGAGTGATAATCGACCCATCACATTGGGCTCAGGTTCAAGCTGCACACCAAAGCGCGTATGCACCTCATTGATGACATGTTTGGCGAGCTTCAGGATATCTTTACCAGTGGCAGCGCCGAAATTAACCAGCACCAACGCCTGTTTATCATGTACCCCGGCGTCGCCAAGACGAAAGCCTTTTAAGCCAGCCTTATCAATAAGCCAGCCGGCAGCCAGTTTCATTCGGCCATCTTCCAGGGCATAGGCCACAGCGTCCGGATACTGTTTTACGATGGCGGCAAAGGATGCTGCATCAATGATAGGATTCTTGAAAAAGCTGCCAGCGTTACCTAATTTGGCAGGATCGGGCAGCTTCTCTGAACGCACTGCAATCACACGCTCGTAGATCATCTCGGGCGTCACAGTATCTGTATCAAACTCTGCCAGCGGGCCGTAATTGAGCTTAGGTTGCCACATCTTAGGTAAGTTGAAACCGACCCGGGTAATAATCGCTTTACCCTTAAGATCGTGTTTAAAAATGGAATCACGGTAGTCGAACCGGCACTCTGCGGCGGTCAGCCTGACAGTCACGCAATCTGGCAGCGACAAATACTCAACCCACTCGCAGATATCCATCAGCTCAACACCGTAGGCGCCTATGTTCTGGATGGGAGCCGCGCCAACAGTACCCGGAATAAGCGCCAGATTCTCAAGTCCCGGCATCTGGTTTTCAAGGGTCCAGCTCACCAATTGATGCCAGTTTTCGCCGGCGGCCACACTTAAATGCCAGGAAGCATCGTCCTCAGCTACCTCAATTCCTTTATTTACCATTCTCAGCACTGTGGTATCGAGATCCGATGTCAGTACCACATTGCTGCCACCACCGAGGATAAAGTAAGACTGATCACGCTCGTCCAGGGTACGGATAATTGCTGGCAACTCAGCTGCGTCAGCTATTTCGATAAGCTCAGCGCAATGATGATCGATACCAAAGGTGTTGTAGGACTTGAGAGAAACAGGCATACCGCTTTCCGCCACGAATAAAAGGCCATTGTAACCAAGGGTGGCATTCAACGCATCAGCGAGAAACAGAAACTGCCAAACCCGTGGGAACTGCATTTGATTGTTACTAAAAGCCACAGAGATGAAAAAGCTGAAATGCAAAAAGGCCACCCGCTTGGGTGGCCTCTTCGTGTTATTAGGCGCTTGGCAATGACCTACTCTCACATGGGGAGACCCCACACTACCATCGGCGCTGCTCCGTTTCACTGCTGAGTTCGGAATGGGATCAGGTGGGACCAGAGCGCTATTGTCACCAAGCAAATTCGTTATGCTCTCGCCTTTGGGCAAGAACATGCAATTCGGAAAGCTGCTTTGCAGAAAATGTGGTGGTCGCTACTGGGATCGAACCAGTGACCCCCTCCTTGTAAGGGAGGTGCTCTCCCGGCTGAGCTAAGCGACCGGTATTCTGTATTATTGAGTTATCACTTCAATCAAGTCTGGTTTCTTCAAGACTATCTACACCATCTGAAACCCATCTGGGTTGTATGGTTAAGCCGCACGAGTCATTAGTACAGGTTAGCTCAACGCCTCACAACGCTTACACACCCTGCCTATCAACGTCCTGGTCTCGGACGGCTCTTCAGTGGACTCAAGGTCCAAGGGAAGACTCATCTTGGGGCTCGCTTCCCGCTTAGATGCTTTCAGCGGTTATCGATTCCGAACGTAGCTACCGGGCAATGCCATTGGCATGACAACCCGAACACCAGCGGTTCGTTCACTCCGGTCCTCTCGTACTAGGAGCAACCCCCCTCAATCTTCCAACGCCCACGGCAGATAGGGACCGAACTGTCTCACGACGTTCTGAACCCAGCTCGCGTACCACTTTAAATGGCGAACAGCCATACCCTTGGGACCGACTTCAGCCCCAGGATGTGATGAGCCGACATCGAGGTGCCAAACACCGCCGTCGATATGAACTCTTGGGCGGTATCAGCCTGTTATCCCCGGAGTACCTTTTATCCGTTGAGCGATGGCCCTTCCATGCAGAACCACCGGATCACTATGACCTACTTTCGTACCTGCTCGACGTGTCTGTCTCGCAGTTAAGCTGGCTTGTGCCATTACACTAACCACACGATGTCCGACCGTGTTTAGCCAACCTTCGTGCTCCTCCGTTACTCTTTGGGAGGAGACCGCCCCAGTCAAACTACCCACCAGGCACTGTCCCTAGTCCAGATTCATGGACCGAGGTTAGAACATCAACACTACAAGGGTGGTATTTCAAGGTTGACTCCACGAGAACTGGCGTTCCCGCTTCAAAGTCTCCCACCTATCCTACACATGTAGGGTCAATGTTCAGTGCCAAGCTATAGTAAAGGTTCACGGGGTCTTTCCGTCTAGCCGCGGGTATACGGCATCTTCACCGCAATTTCAACTTCACTGAGTCTCGGCTGGAGACAGCGTGGCCATCATTACGCCATTCGTGCAGGTCGGAACTTACCCGACAAGGAATTTCGCTACCTTAGGACCGTTATAGTTACGGCCGCCGTTTACCGGGGCTTCGATCATGAGCTTCTCTTGCGATAACCCAATCAATTAACCTTCCGGCACCGGGCAGGCGTCACACCGTATACTTCCTCTTGCGAGTTTGCACAGTGCTGTGTTTTTGATAAACAGTTGCAGCCACCTGGTATCTGCGACTGCCGTCAGCTCGGGGAGCAAGTCCCGTCACCAACAGCAGCGTACCTTCTCCCGAAGTTACGGTACCATTTTGCCTAGTTCCTTCAGCCGAGTTCTCTCAAGCGCCTTGGTATTCTCTACCCGACCACCTGTGTCGGTTTGGGGTACGATTCCTGCTAACCTGAAGCTTAGAAGATTTTCCTGGAAGCATGGCATCAACCACTTCATCACCGTAGTGACTCGTCATCAGCTCTCGGTATATGTGTGCCCGGATTTGCCTAAGCACACTACCTACCACCTTAAACACGGACAACCAACGCCGTGCTGGCCTAGCCTTCTCCGTCTCTCCATCGCAGTTAGCAGAAGTACGGGAATATTAACCCGTTTCCCATCGACTACGCCTTTCGGCCTCGCCTTAGGGGTCGACTCACCCTGCCCCGATTAACGTTGGACAGGAACCCTTGGTCTTTCGGCGAGGGGGTTTTTCACCCCCTTTATCGTTACTCATGTCAGCATTCGCACTTCTGATACCTCCAGTGTGGGTTACCCCTTCACCTTCAACGGCTTACAGAACGCTCCTCTACCGCGTACACGTTATCGTGCACACCCGTAGCTTCGGTGAATTGCTTAGCCCCGTTACATCTTCCGCGCAGGCCGACTCGACTAGTGAGCTATTACGCTTTCTTTAAATGATGGCTGCTTCTAAGCCAACATCCTAGCTGTCTAAGCCTTCCCACATCGTTTCCCACTTAGCAATTACTTTGGGA
>NC_008700.1:60000-222500 GCF_000015245.1 Shewanella amazonensis SB2B | reverse complement strand
AGCCTAAAATAAAGGGCAAAGCCAGAAAGCTGGACATACGGTTTCGCTGGGGTAAAATTTGCGGCCATTTTTTAAGCCGGACGAGATTGCAAATGAACGCACAAGCCATGGACCCTCAACAGTACGAGCAGCAGCTTGAGCAAAAGTGCCAGGCACTGACTGAGGCATTTGCCCACTATAATCCACCGGCTCTGGAAGTATTCCCATCTGCCCCAGCCCATTATCGGATGCGCTGTGAATTCCGGGTGTGGCACGATGGCGACGACCTCTACTACTGTATGTTCGACAACGTGGCAAAAGAAAAGGTACGTACCGATCAGTTTTTGCCAGCCAGCGAACTCATCAACCGCATGATGCCTGCCCTGCTGGACGAACTTCGCCCCAATCGCGCCCTGCGCCACAAGCTGTTCCAGGTAGACTTCTTGTCTACCCTGAGTGGCGAGATTCTGGTCAGTCTCTTGTATCACCGCCAGTTGGACGATCAATGGCTCACTGAAGCCCGTGCGCTCAAGGCGCGTCTGGGCGAGCACTTTAAAGTCGACATTATTGGCCGTGCCCGCAAACAAAAATTTGTGCTCGACCGCGACTTTGTAGTTGAGTCACTCGATGTGGATGGTAAGACCCTGCACTATAAGCAGGTAGAGAACAGCTTTACTCAGCCCAATGCAGGTGTGGCGGTTAAGATGTTGGAATGGGCGCTGGATGCCACCAAACAAAGTAGTGGTGACTTGCTGGAGCTTTACTGTGGTAACGGCAACTTTTCCATCGCTTTGGCACCAAACTTTGGCAAGGTACTGGCGACTGAACTGGCCAAACCCTCTGTAGAAGCGGCTCAGTACAATATTCAAGTCAATAAGGTAAGTAATCTCGATATCGTCCGTATGTCAGCGGAAGAATTCACCGAAGCCATGAAAGGTGAAAAGCGTTTCAACCGTCTTGGCGACATTGATTTACAAAGCTACCAGTGCAACACCATCTTTGTGGATCCACCCAGAGCGGGCCTGGATGATGAGACCGTTAAGCTGGTTCAGGGTTACGAGAACATTCTCTATATCTCCTGCAATCCCGATACTCTGAATGATAACCTCAAGGTACTTAGCGAAACTCACGAAGTAGTGCGCTTTGCGCTGTTCGATCAGTTCCCTTATACCCATCACACAGAAGCCGGCGTGATGCTTAAACGCCGCTGATACTGGCAATCATTACATAAAAAACGGAGCCTTAGGCTCCGTTTTTTATTTTGCATCGACCTTTTGCTGCAAAAACTCAGCCCCTTTGGCCACCATACGCAGCTGTAATACCAGCTGGTCAGCCAGGATCTTGCGCTCAGACTTTTTCATATCCAGCGCCGCAGCACCTGCGTTAAACACCAGAGTAACCATGGATTCGGCCTGGGCTCTGGCCAGTTCCGGGCTGCGTTTGGCCTTTTCCTCGGTGTAATGGGCAAGCTCAGAAATAAAGTGTTCAATCTCTCTGGCCACAGCGGCACGGAACGGCGCAGAAGTACCGGAACGCTCGTGCAGCAGGATACGGAATACGTTGGGATTGGAGTCGAGAACTTCCATAAAGGTATCGACGGAAATGCGAATTACACTGCCACCCGCTTCGGCACGCTGACGCCCTTTACGCATCATCTGCCGCAGCGCCAGGCCGCCTTCATCCACCATGGTAAGCCCCAACTCATTCATATCCTTGAAATGGCGGTAGAAAGAAGTGGGCGCAATGCTGGCCTCCCGGGCAACTTCCCGCAGGCTCAAGCTGGAAAAACTGCGCTCGGCACTGAGCTGATTGAAGGCCGCGTCCACCAAGGCACGACGGGTCTTCTCTTTCTGCTGTGCTCTAACTCCCATGTGATATTCCGTTCATCTTACTGATTCACGGGATAATAACCCTTTTGCCCCTAAAACACAGCCCCGCCTTCCTTGACCTTGGTCATCAGCTCGTCTAAATTAGCTTACAGCTGTACGCTTAAAGCGATATATGGAAACAATAATGAATAAACCCCCCATCATTTGGCTGAACCTCTCTCTGTTCGTTCTAACCCTTGGCGGTGCAATTACCCTGGTTCCGTGGCGAGCTATCACCCATGGCTTTGACGCCGTTGAATGGGTCGCCTTTGTGGTCTTGGTATTTTACAGCGGCCTCTCTATTACTGCGGGCTATCACAGGCTTTGGTCACACAAGGCGTACAAGGCCAATGCCGTGGTACGCTTCTTTTATGCACTCGGTGGTGCACTGGCATTGCAAAACAGCGCCTTGCACTGGTCTTCGGATCACCGGGTGCACCACAAGCATGTCGACAACAACGACAAAGACCCCTATTCAGCGAACATGGGTTTCTGGTATAGCCATATCGGCTGGATGCTGAGGGAGTATCAGGCCCACAGATATCACGACTACAACAACGTACGCGATCTTCAAAACGATACTATCGTCATGTGGCAACACAAACATTATTTGCTATTGACCATTTTGATGAATGTGGGTCTGCCGGCGCTGCTGGGCTGGTTTCATGGTGATGTGCTGTCGATGTTACTGTTGGCAGGTTTGGCGCGTTTGGTGCTGGTTCACCACTGCACTTTCTTTATCAACTCACTGGCGCACATCTGGGGCTCGCAGCCTTATACCGACAAGAACACCGCCCGCGACAATCCGCTGCTGGCGTTTTTAACCTATGGCGAGGGCTACCACAACTTCCACCATATCTTTGAAAACGACTACCGCAATGGTATCCACTGGTGGGACTACGACCCAACCAAGTGGCTTATCAAGGGCTTGTCCTGGTGTGGATTGGCCGGTGACTTACGCAAAGTGCCACAGGAACGTATCGAAAGCGCCAAACTGCAGATGCAGCTCAAGCGCAGCCAACATCGCATTGCCGGCCATAAAGATGCCGAAGAGCTACTGGAATCCCTGCAGCTGGAATACGAGCGTCTGAAGCAACAGCTCCTGGCCTACTACGAAGCTAAAAAAGAACTGCTGGAAGCCCGTCGTGCCGAGCTTTGTGTAAAAGAACTCTCACCCAAGGTAGCGGAGCTGAAGAACCGCCTGCGTCTGGCGCAGCAAAACTGGGCATCAGTGACAGCCGCCTGTCGCTGATCCCGCTATAAGAATCAACACGGCCTCCTTGCATGGAGGCCGTATCTGACTATCATGGTTGCCATTCCTTTCAGGCAGGCAAATCCGTATGTCATCGCAACTTTCACAGCCCATCAAACTGACCGAATACAGCCACGGAGCCGGTTGTGGCTGCAAAATATCGCCCAAGGTACTGGGTACCATCCTTGAATCGCAGCTGCCAAGCTTTGTTGACCCCAATCTATTGGTTGGCAATGCCAGCCGCGATGACGCAGCCGTTTACAAGCTGAATGACACCACCGGCATCATCAGCACCACCGACTTTTTCATGCCCATAGTGGACGACCCCTTCACCTTCGGCCGTATCGCTGCCACCAATGCCATCAGCGATATCTACGCTATGGGCGGCACCCCCATGATGGCGATTGCCATTCTGGGTTGGCCTGTGAACAAGCTGCCCGCCGAAGTGGCTCAACAGGTGGTGGATGGTGGCCGTCAGGCCTGTATGGATGCCGGAATCATGCTCGCCGGTGGCCACAGCATTGATGCGCCCGAGCCTATTTTCGGTCTGGCCGTGACTGGTCAGCTACCGCTGGAGCGCCTGAAACAAAACAATACTGCCAAGGCGGGTGACAAGCTGTACCTCACCAAGCCCATCGGCATTGGTATTCTCACGACGGCCCAAAAGCAGAAAAAGCTTGAAGACGCCGATGCCCACATAGCCCCCGAAGCTATGTGCACGCTCAATAAAATTGGCGCCGATATAGCAACTCTGCCCGGCGTCAGTGCCATGACAGATGTAACGGGTTTTGGATTGGCGGGGCACCTGCTGGAAATGTGTCAGGGCGCCACTGTGGATGCCGAACTGAACCTTGAGGCAGTTCCACTGCTGGAGCGCGCCGAGCATTATCTTGACCTTGGCTGTATACCCGGCGGCACCCACAGAAACTTTGACAGCTACGGCGAGCATCTGCCAAACGTCAGCGAGCGCGAAAAGGCGCTGCTTTGTGACCCACAAACCAGCGGCGGCCTTCTGGTGGCAGTCTGCGATGAGGCCGAAGCGGCCTTATGCGAGCTCCTCAGCAGCCACGGTATAACGCCTGTATGCATTGGCGAGCTGAAGGCGGGCCCGGGTAGACTGCTTCTCAAATCCGGTGGTTTGGCATGAGTACCAATACCGTCCCCGCCAAGCAATATCGGGAGATCTTCTTAAAAGGTCATCCCATTATGGATGTGCGCGCCCCCATCGAGTTCAGCAAGGGCGCTTTTCCCAATGCGGTGAATCTGCCTCTGATGACCGACAGCGAACGGCAAAAGGTGGGAACCTGCTACAAAGAGCATGGCCAGGAAGCAGCTATAGAGCTTGGCCACCAGCTGGTTGCCGGTAAGGTCAAAGCGAACCGAGTCGATGCCTGGAAAGCCTTTTTCAGCGAGCATCCAGATGGTTTTCTGTATTGCTTTCGTGGCGGGTTGAGATCGCGCATCACTCAAAGTTGGCTCAAAGAGGTCGGACTCGATATTCCCTTTATCGAAGGCGGCTACAAAGCAATGCGCCAATTCTTGATTGACGAGATTGACACTGCGCCAGGCAAAAGCGAAATGCTTATCCTCAGCGGCATTACCGGCAGCGGTAAAACTGACTTTGTACGCCTTCGCAGTGAGTCGGTCGATCTGGAAGGCATCGCCAACCATCGGGGCTCCAGCTTTGGTCGCCAGCACGAGGGGCAACCCAGTCAGATTGATTTTGAGAATCGGCTCGCCATCGAACTGCTGCGTCATCAGGAGCGCGAACAAGCCAAACTGCTACTGGAAGATGAAAGCTTCCTCATTGGCCGCAATGCCATCCCCAAGACCTTTTTCGAAAAGATGCAGCAGGCGCCGGTATTGGTGCTGACTTCTACGCTCGAAGAACGTCTGCCTCGCCTGTTGGACGATTACGTCCACAAGATGCACGCGGGTTATGTGGAACGTCTGGGTGAAGAGCAGGGCTTTATCGCTTATCGTGACTATCTGCTCGGCAGCCTCAAGGGCATCTACAAACGCCTTGGCGGTAAGCTGCATGCTGAAATGACAGAGCTGATGAACAAAGCACTGGCCACGGAGCAAAGCCGCAGGGATACCAGTGCCCACCTGGACTGGATATCACTGCTGCTGGAAAGTTATTACGACCCCATGTACCACTATCAACTGGGCAAAAAAGCCGCCCGGGTGCGCTTTACCGGAACTCACGCTGAAATGCACGAGTATCTGAGTAGTCTCGGCAAATAGCAAAAAGCCCTCGAAAGAGGGCTTTCATCTAAATGATGCCAAGTGGGCTCAGTTCAACCAGACCGTAATATCTTCATAGTCGTAGTTATCAAAAAACGCGGGACGCAACTTCGTACCACTGCGGCTTTCAGTCGCCAGTTGTTCACGCAGTGCGTTTATACCACCAGCCTGACGGTATCCAGAGCTCTGAAATGATATTTGCTGTATATCAGCGGTTTCCAGTTGAGCTTCTATTTCCGCTGGCAACTGCAAATCCGGGAAAGTACCTTTCAGAGGTCCGTTTATACTCCAGTACATCCCATTACCGTTCACAAATACCATCAACCCGGCACGGTTGGTACCTATGTTGCCAAGATCGTAGTTAACCGCTGAGCCACTTGCGATCCCCTGTAATAAGGCGTTGACCGAAGCCAGCATGGCCTGTTCATTGTCGGCAATATCGACAGTTTGAACTTGGGTCGGCTCTGTCACTTTAATCCTGCGTCCGGCGTGGTAACTGAGCGAGCCTTCTGCTGTCGAACCCAAATCCCTGCTGTGAAAAAGCTGAAGGTAGTTGTTGCTGTATATGCCCGGGAATACCGAAAGAATGTCCGGTGAACGCATGAAGTGACGACGGCCATCCTTATTTAAGCCATAAGTGTAAGCGCGGGAGATGCCATCATAGTTATCGTAAAAGGACACATCGACACCTTCATTGGCAGCATCTGACACCAAATCGGCTGTTAACACTAAGCTAGCATTATTCTGATTCACATCCAGCAGCGCGCCGTAGGACTTATCATTTGCAATAGTTGGTGTCAGCCATAAATCCACGCTGGCATACTCACTTCCAGGCACTTTGCAAAATTCAGTGGAATTCACAGAATCCAGGCGGGCTCCACGCAGCAGAATCTTATGGTCGGGGTATGCGGCCGCAAGCTCAGCGCCATTAACATCGAGGGTCTTACACTCGCATTGCAAGTTCAAACTGTCATCATAAGCCGCATTAATGCCCAAATCGCCACTACTACGCACAAGTTGAGTGTCCAAACGCAACTCACCGTTTGAAGTGGTGACCAAGGTGATATGAGCAGCATCTGCAGGCCAATCAATATCCAATCTACCAGAAGCATTTGGCTGGTGTGTCGACATAACAGAGCCATCTTTTCTATGCAGTATGACCTTGGCTGAGGTATTTGCAGCACGGGCATCACACTTGGTTGCCTGGCGCACAAAGTCGCCAACCAAGTGGGCATTATTGCCGTTCGAGCCCTGATCGCCCCCTGCATCACCCGAACCGCCGCAGGCAACAAGCAACAGCGAGCAGGTACTGAGCAGTAACTTCCCTTTCATTTGTAAATCTCCAGTAGCACCTATGTTAACGTCGCCGCCATTTAATCAGCAGAAAGTCTCAGAGACAATACACAGCATAAAATATTGCCAAATAACAGAATTACATACCAATTAATTCAGAAACAGTAGCCTGCAACGAGTGTCTGTCGCAGCTAGCCCCATCCACTGCCGGTGCTATTTCAATCTCAACCTTTGACCAGAAACGCTTGGGGCGTGTCGTCAATGCATGACCATCTTTATGGCTGAAGAAAGAGCCCCATAAGCCTTTGAGCGCCATGGGAACGACCGGCACGGGCCGCCGGGAGAGAATCTTCTCTACCCCGGGTCTGAACTCACCCAATACACCATCTGGCGACAGTCTGCCTTCGGGAAAGATACACACTAACTCTCCATCCATCAGCGCCTCGTCGATACGCTCAAAGGCAGCGTTATAGGTAGCCTCACATTGTTTGGGCGAGCAGATTGGAATGACCCCGGCATGACGGAACAGGTACTTTAGCAGCGGCATTTCGCTGATGCTCTTGTCCATCACAAAACGGACCGGCCGGGTTGAAGCCCCCAGCAGCAATAAGGCATCGACATAACTGACATGGTTGCACACCATCAGCGCCGCGCCTTCTTTGGGAATATGTTGCCTGCCGCTGATGGATACCCGATACATCAGGTGACTGAGCAAATACGAGATAAAACGCTGTGCAAATTCCGGCACCTGGCGATAAACATAGAAGGCCACCACGGCATTCATCAGTGCCAGCAGTAAAAAGAGTTCGAGTATGCCAAGGCCAACCGGGCCAAGCAGCAACATAGACAACAGTGCCGATACCACCATAAAGAAGGCATTGACAATGTTGTTTGCCGCAATGGCGCGGGCACATTCACCACTGGCGGCACGGGTTTGGATAAAGGCATACAGGGGAACGATAAAGAGACCACCACTGATACCCACCATAAAGAGGTCAAACATCAGTCGCCAGTGGGCACTCAGCTGCACAAACTCGACCGCACCATAAAGTGACTGAGGTGCAGCAAATCCCGGCAGAGCAAATAACATATCCACCCCAAACAGGGTTAAACCGGCCACACCAAAGGGCAAAACGCCGAGCTCCACCCGGCCAAAGGAAATGCGCTCACACAAAAACGAGCCCACGGCAATGCCGATGGAAAAGAGTGCCAGCAGCACAGAAACGACTGTGGCATCGCCATGCAGATGTTCACGGGCGAAGTTGGGGAACTGGGTGAGATAAGTGGCCCCCAAAAACCAAAACCAACTGATGGCCAGAATCGCCATCCATATGGTGGGAGTACGCCTTACCCGCTGTACACTGCGCCAGGTACCTGACAGGGGCGCAAACTTTACTTTGTGCACCTTATTCTGGGGAGGCAAAGCCGGAATGGCGCGGCTGCTGAGATAGCCCGCCAGCGACAGGGTTGCCACTGTGATGGCTGCAAGCCAGGTTGCCCCCTCGTTGGCAACCAGCAAGCCAGCGCTCAGGGTACCCACCAAAATGGATAAAAAGGTGCCCATTTCGACCCAGGCATTGCCGCTCACCAACTCTTCTTCTTTCAATGCCTGTGGCAACAGGGAGTATTTAACCGGGCCAAAATAGGCCGATTGACTGCCGGTCATAAACAGCAGCAGGAGCATCGCAAGATAGTGCTCGGTAACCAGGGCGACCGCGGCACAGGACATAATGCCCAGCTCCAGCAGTTTGAGCCGACGGATCAGCTTCGCCTTATCCATGTTATCGGCGATGCCGCCGGCATGGGCTGAAAACAGGAAAAACGGCAGGATAAACACGCCCGCCGCAAGATTTACAAACAAGTTGGGATCCATGGGCAACTTGTCGACCTGACTGTAAGCCACCAGCAGCAAGAGGACATTCTTGTATATATTGTCGTTGAGTGCACCCAGGCACTGGGTCAAAAAATAGGGCAAAAAGCGGCGACTGAATATCATGGCCTCACCTCCGTGTGCTGTGCATCCAGCACAGAAATCGCATGCAATTGGCTTCCAAGCTGAACCGTCAGGAGTTCAGCAAGAGAGTGTTCAAGTAAAAAAAGCTTATCCTGCAACGACAGCGCCACCAGACCATGAAGTGCCGCCCACAGGAGACGGGTTTGATATTTGAGCTGGGCAGCTCCCAGTGATGGAAACATGGCGCTTAGACAAGCTTCAGGTCGTTGCAGCAGGGATTCTATCAGGGCGCTGTGATCCGACGGCAGTGTTGCTTCTGCGGGCAGCTTAAGCTCGAAGACCAATGAAAAACGGCCCGGCGAACTGAGCGCAAATTGTCCATAGCTCTGCGCCATGGCATTAAGCGCCGTTTTTGCCTTGAGCGCATCCAGAGGAAGATTATTGAATGAGGAATTGTCTCGGGCGGCGCCCAAATGTCCTGCAAAAGTGGTGTCCAGGGCTTCGAGCGCACGTCTGGCAACGGCGAGCAGCAAATAAGGGTAACTGCCGAATACCTTCACCAGAGTACTGGGGGCATAACCGATGTGTTGAGCCACTTTGCGAAGGCTGAGATCCTGCAGAGGCTCTGTCTCCAACCAGCGCTCTACCTCACTGATGGCCATCTCACGGATTTGCTCATGGCTGTGTTCCTTGCGCCTTGCCATCCTTCACCCTGTTTGCCGTCTTGATTGTTAGTGACAAACTAACAGTAGAACGAATTAAAAACAATGTTCACAATAATAAAAAACACTGTTTATTAAGCAAGGGTTCCGTGAGCATCAATTACCGAACGAGCAGTAATCTATCCTCACCGGGGCCAAAATAGTCCCGCTCCAAAGCCTGTTGCTGAAATCCGAGTTTAAGGTAGAGGTACTTGGCTGGATTATCCGGTGCAACCGTGAGCTTGAGACTGGTAAAACCCAAGGACAAGCAGTGGTTCATCAGCGCCTTACCCACACCGCATCCCCGATGGGAATTGAGCACGGCAACAGACAGGATCCAACCAACATTGGTATCCTTACCCGGTACGCATAAGGCGTAACCCACCAGTTCTTTCTCAATAAATGCACCAATCAAGCCATCGGGCCAGGCATCCACGGCCTGACGAAAGAAAAAGTCGGGGTAGGCATGAGAACCAAAGCAGGTACGCTCGACATGATAGGCATCCTGCCAGTCGGAAGCAGAGAGAGATTGAATTTGCAAAGTATTATTCACCAACAAGAATTTTATCCCAATCGAGATTAGGCGAACCTACCACCACAAAATTGGGATTTTCAAAGGTGTCACGTTCGTTATAACTGAGGGGTTGCAGTTCTATGTCCATCAATTGGCCTCCGGCCTCTTCGATGATGATCTGCGCAGCCCCTGTGTCCCACTCTCCCGTGGGACCTACCCGAACATAACAATCGGCACGGCCTTCGGCCACCAAACAGCTTTTCAGCGCAGCGCCCCCCATCACCACCAACTCACAATGGCGGGGCTGATGAAATAGCTTCAATACAGATTGGGGGTCCTGACGGCGGCTCACGGCCAGTCTCAGCGAGGGTTCAACACCGGAGGGCAGCTGGCGACTGGTGATCCTGACCTCCATACCACCACTGCGTTTGTATGCACCGAGGCCCGCCACGGCGTAATAACACACTCCGGTCATGGGCACGTACACCACCCCCATAACGGGGCGGTTATGCTCAACCAGCGCGATAATGACTGAAAAATCACCACTGCCTGCAATAAATTCGCCTGTACCATCGAGGGGATCCACAAGCCAATAACAAGGCCAGTCGACGCGCTCACACAGGGGAATATCGGCGGCTTCTTCCGATAAAATGGGGATATGGGGCGTCAGTTGCCTCAGCCCATCCATAATGATTTGATTCGCGGCAAGATCGGCAGAAGTGACAGGGGTATTATCGGATTTCACGATCCGTTCGAAATCACCGGCCAGATAAATTTCCCGGATCTTGTTTCCTGCCTGGGTCGCAATGGCAATTGCCTCGTCGACCAATTGTTCTGGCTTCATAACCACTCCAGAAGGGGGCACTGCCTCACGGGGCCCGGAACTATCTATTTAAGGTGTAGATGCTTTTGCGCCAAAAACAAAGCACTGACGCTGCGGGATTCTGAAAAATCATCAAGTTCAAGAAGCTGTTGCCAATCAACCAAGGGCCATGGCACCACTTCTATAGGTTCAGGCTCATCGCCTTCGAGGCGACTCTCGTAGAGATCTTCCGCCAGAAAAATCTGCATCTTGCTGGAAAAATACCCCGGCGCCAGGCTCAGCTCCTTCAGCAGAGTGAGTTTATGGGCCCCAAAGCCAATTTCTTCCTGCAACTCACGATTGGCGGCCTCTGCGGGTAATTCACCGGGATCCACCAATCCTTTGGGAAAGCCCAGCTCATAGTTGTCGGTACCAGCGGCATATTCCCGAGCCAGCAGGAGCTGCTCTCCCAGCACGGGCACAACCATCACAGCGCCACGATTTGAGCCCTTCATGCGCTCATAGTAGCGTTCAACCTGATTGGCAAAGCGCAGATGTACCTGCTCTATCTGAAATAAACGGCTCTTCGCCACCACCTCAGTGTGCAGTATTTCCGGCTTTTGGCGCCGCTCTCCCATGCTCGCCCCTGACTCTTGAGTTTCATAAATCATGATGGGGTACAATCTTACTACCCCATTTTTAATCTACCAATGGAATTTTCCAATGTTTCCCTGGGACCAAATTGACACAGTACTGCTCGACATGGATGGCACCCTGCTGGACCTGCACTTTGATAACCACTTTTGGTTGTCACTGGTTCCCGGCACGCTGAGCCGAATGCATGGCATCAGCGCCGAGGCCGCCACCTCCCATGTCAGAGCGGCATACGACAAGGTGGCGGGCACACTGGAATGGTACTGCCTCGATTATTGGGAACGGGAACTCGGTTTGGATATCATGGCGCTGCACCGAACCCTGGTTGACAGAATACAGCTCAGGCAGGACAGCATGCCCTTTTTGACGGCTCTCGCCGATGCCGGAAAACGCCGCATCTTGCTCACCAATGCCCACCCGAACAGCCTCGCTCTGAAGCTCGAACATACCGAACTGGCTTCAGGTTTGGATGAGATGCTCTCGAGCCATCAGACCGGTCATCCTAAAGAGTCACCGTTATTCTGGCAGGCGGTATTTGCCCGCTTCGAACTCAACCCCAGGCGCTGTCTCTTTATCGACGACAGTGAGGCGATTCTGCTGGCAGCAAAGCATGCCGGTGTCGGGTTTCAGCTTGGGATCAGCAATCCCGACAGCCAACAACCCAACAAAGTGTTCCATGACTTCCCAGCCATCCATGATTACCGGCTTCTGCTCAACGAGTAACCCAACCTCCCGGTTTGTGAAAAACAAGAGTTTGCTGTAACTTCGGGGTTTCATAAAAAACGATAAGGACATCGAATGAAAACCCTGATTGCAAGCCTTGCAGCACTGGCAATCGGCTTGGTAGCCGGAGCCATCCTGTTCCCCCAAGATTCAACATCAGAGCCCCCACTGCCTTTACCCACCGGGTCAGCCCAAGTAATTACGGCGACAACTGAGGCGTCGGCACACCCTGCACCAACGCCAGATGCCAGCTTAGATTCAACCTCGTTAAACCCCAAAGCCGCAGAAGCCGATGTTGATCCCACCTCCGAGATTGCAGGAGTGCAACAAGGCGAGCCAGCCTCGTCAGTCCAGGGTTATACGCAGTCCATGGATTTACGCGAACAGCTGTGTGAAATACAGGTAACCGAGGATTACTGCGAACTCAGTACGGCAACCGACTTTGGGGCACTGTTGCTCAATAAGAATGACAGCGTCAATGTTGATGCAGTCAGCATCTTGCTGGATGCCGACAACTTTGAGGTGTTCAGTGAATGGCTTGGATATGCGAATCGTGGTGAGCAGGCTTCGCAATTTGAAGAAGCCCTCAACAATAACCTGGCCGAGATGACTGAAATACTGCCAAGTCTTAATGTGGATAAGCCGATCTGCTCCGACAGCATCTGTACCCTCACGGTCCGCTACTCGTCTGACTCTGAGTGGGACAAAGCGAAAGACCTGCTCTTTCGCAAATCAGGCCTGAAAAACATCTTCGTCTCGGCAACGGTAGATGGGCAGCGCAGATACATCGCCTTCAAAACCAACAGAGGCATAGTGGTCAAATCAAATCATGTAAGTTCAAGTGACTGATAAAAAAGACTCTAGCCAAGACGAGACACCCTATATGACGCAATGAATAGATGAAGTGAATATGAGAAAAGCCCTTCCACTACTTCTCGTCTTGATTGCAGGCATCGCAATCGGTCTTCTGCTGAACGACCAAGACCAGTCGGCTAACGACCTTGTATCGCCCGTGCCTGCATCTGCTGCCGCAACGGCCCCCCTACATTCAGTAAGCGGGCAAACGGACACAGTTGCAGCAGCAATCAAAGCACCCCACGACTTCTCACACTCAACGGAAACTAACGAGGCAGGGACGACAACCGCGACAGTCGATCATCAGCAGCAACTTGCCGCCAAGGCTCGAGTATGTGAAGCCGCGTATTCTGAAAGCCACTGTGAACTCAGTGGGGTGACAGACTTCGGTCCGCTCCTGCTGAATCACAACGGCCATGTGTATATTGACGAGGTCAGCGCCCTGCTCAGTGCCAATAATTTTGACGTGTTCGTTACGTGGTTGGGTAAAGGCGATAAAAACGAGCGATCCATGAGCGTGCAACACCAACTCGAACGCAATCAGGACACTGTCTATCAGCAGTTCCCTGATATCAATGTCGAGCCCATCGTCTGCGATTCGAGGCTATGCGCAGTCACAATCGCCTACAACAACGTTGAGAGCCTGCGCCAAGCCAGGACCCAGTTACTCAGGAACGTGGATTTCAACGCCATGATGGAAAGCGAAAAAGAGCCAGGCAAGGCCAAGTACATAGTGTTTATCCATGCTGGCACTTTTGTCTCCGACAGAGATAGTTCTGATTAATAAAAAAGGCGCCACAAGCGCCTTTTTTATTGCTGACTCAATCAGAGCCCGGGCACCTTGCCCTGCCAAACCAGCGGGTAGTAACCCTCGGCATCTTTGCGGCCAAGGAACGCCAGTGCCTTTTTCATATCTTCTGTCTGAAAATCGGTTTCACGGATTTTAGCCTTCACCACCAGCTTACCCGCGTCAGCCAGCAGCACAGTCCCCGTCAGACCCAGCTGGTTTTTATCTTCCATGGCGAGCAGCTGCACCTGTCCGGCATCGCAGGCGAGATTCAACTCAACGCTGCCCAGGGGATACTCACCAAATTGGTTGGTAAGATTGGCGTTTTGAATAAATACCTTGCCAGCAAGGCTGTCGCATAAAGGCTGCCCCTGACGATATTCGGTTAACATCAGGCTGACATCGCCCTGCACCTTCGCGCCAAACGGCAGCCTGGTGTTAGCCAGTAAAAAACCGTGCCCTGTGTCTAGCTTAAGATTGGCAACATGAACGCCAGAGAATGACCAGCCAAGCTCGCCTTTCATCTGCAGCGCCGAAGTCCTGCCACCGATCTGCACATCCGCTGCCAAGGCACCTGTGAGCAACTTAAGGGCATGTATATCCCATTTAACCTGCTCAAGTTGCCTGTCTTTAATTTGAACGGTGGCCGCTTCACCCTGCCACAAGGTACCTGTTACACCGCCAATGCTGATGCCCTGCGGCAGAGGTGCAAGCGCCACCACCAGAGAGGCCGGCAGCAGCACAATCAGAAATACCACATACAGGAGTATGCCAATGACAATCTTTTTAAACACTCGCTAAACCCTTTTGCCCTTATTGGGCCAATTGAATACGACGAACTTTCACCATTCCGGGGGTATCGGTTTCACCCACATCCAGCAACTCCAGCGACAGACCTTTTTGCTGCACCAGATCGCCCAGATAACCGAGCAAGGCATCGAAGGGAACATCATCCATCCATAGCTGGATTTTATTTCCCTGAGGTTGCATGCGGGTTATGGTCAGCCCATAACGGCTGGCGGTTTGGTTCACCACGTTGGTCATGCTGCCGGTCAGTGACGGACGACTGCCACTTTGGCGTAAACCGGCAAGGCGGTTGGCAGTGTCTTTTACATAGCTCAGGGTTTGCTGCTGCGCTTTGAGCCGCCCCAGCGCCGCCTCTTCAGCATTCGAGATCGGGCTCCAGATGCCGAAATAAAACACGGCGATAACGAGCATAAATCCACCGGCTCCAACCAGTTGCTGCTCCCGGGTTGCCAAGCCATCCCACCAGGCTTTCAGCTTATCCATCTTAGCGACTCCTCAAGGTCAGGGTGCTGGTGACTGCCTCGTCACTGCTGTTCATGGCACCGGCTTCCAGCTCAAAATCTTTGCCCACCAGTTCTTTGAATTTTTCTATTTGGGCATAGTCCTTTGCGGTCACCTGCATGCGAATTTCACTGCGGGCACTGTCAAAACGCAGGCTGTTGGGTTTCAATTCAGGCACGGCCGCAAAAGACGTTTTCAAACGTTGCAGCATGCTGAAAAATTCAGCACCGCTGCCGCTACCGGATAACTTGCGTACTTCATTGTCCAACTGAGAACGCAGGTTAACGATACGACTCGAACCGGGCACAACCTGACGGTAGATTGCCTCACTCTCGGCCTTGAGCACCTCCGCCTGAGTGCCAACCTGGTAGATGGTCAGTCCCTTGTTCACCAGCGACAACAAGAGCGCTACCGCCACGACGATGAGGGCACTCTTCCACTGCAACAGATGTTTGCTGAGCTCACGCTTTGGTTTATAGCTGCCGGTCAGCAGATTCATCGGCGCCTGCAATACGCCACGGGCCAGCACCAGCATGGGCAGGTCCAGGGTTTGCGGTTTGACATCGGCGCCGGGGATATTCATGTCGTTGTAAGTGGCCACTGAAGGCGCCGTATCTTTATCGGCAAGCATCATGGGCAAGGCCACCGGCAACCAGTCCTGTGGCAGATTAAGGCCCGAGCCTTTACCGGTACGCACCAGGAGCTCCTGCCCCATCAACATGGCCGCCCATTCACAGCTTTCCAGTGGCAGAGCCAGACAGTCAGGTACCAGCCTGCGCGCCTTCAGACCAGCGTCGGCCAGCCAGCCAAGCCAGGTTTGCATCTGCTCGTGGGCAACAGCGGCCACGGACAGGCGCTCACCATCGCGGCTCCCCACCACAAAATGCATATCATCCACGTCCTGGGCGATGTTTTCTTCCAGCATGAATGGCAAAGCCTTGAGCGCCTGACGCTGGCCTTTTTCAGGCAAATGTATTTCTGTCAGGGTCATGCTGGACGCAGGCACCAGAATGTCTACCGGACGGTTGCCCGCCCTTTCCGTCAGGCTGGCGAGAGACTCGGCGCCCGGTAATTCTCCCGAGGCGATAATCTCCTGCTCCTGCTCAGACCAAATCAGCCAGGAACAGCTGTCCTGAGCCTTGGTGCCCAGGCGGATAAATAGCCTTTCACTCACTGTCATTCTCCGGCCCCCGCTTTGGGGAGGCTGTATTGTTATTCTGTATCACCATGCGCTATTGCTGGCCGCCGTATTGGCGTGTCAGGGTGTCCATATGGTTACCACTCGTTCGGGCCAGCACGCTGTCGAGCCTGAAAATCCGGTCATCCAATTTCGAGCCCGCCTCCAGCAGAAAGAACTTGCTGTCGAGCACTATGCTGGACTTGAGCTTATCGTCCGGTTTTACGCTGGTCAGTTGCCAAAACTCATCCAGATTGTCGAACCCTTCCGATGGCCGCTGATTGATAATGCTTTCGGCCTCACCCACACTGAGCTGCCCGTCCAGCATACCCACCAGAAGTGCAGCCTGCTCTACCTTGAGGGTGTTGATGTTCAGCAACTGTCTGTCATTGCCCGGTATGGCACACACATAAGGTGACAGATTGCGGTACACCTCTTCGGTAAATCCAATCACGGCCCTGAGTTCACTCTTGTGATTCATCAGAGTATTGGCCGCGCGGTAAGGCGCAGGCCTGGACTCGTACTCCGCATCCTCTGCACCAAAGGGGCTGGTGACAGTGTCTTCATCCAAATAATCTTTCAGGGTATGGGTCAGGCGCTCGGCGCCAAAATCATCCACACCCAAAGCCACCAGCAAGGCTTTGAACTGCTTGGCCGCCAGCGGCAACTGGGGTTGCCCGTTTTCGACCTCTTTTGATTCCACTGACAGGGCGTTGAGATTAAAACAGGCCCGCATATCAGAAATCTTGCCGGCGATTTCCCCGCCCTGTACCGGAAACACCACGTTGGCGAGTGCCCAGTACTGCTGCAGATGCACCTTGCCTTCGCTGTCATCCAAGTCCTGTTTAAGCACCTTGCGGGCCAACTCCTCGGCAGAGAGTGCGTACCAGTAACCCTGATCGTACTGGGCCAGATTCATGGTGCGGCGCATACTGATTTGGTTACGTGCCGTCACGTTGGTGGCTATCACAGCCACGATGGCGATAATCAGTAAAACCACGATGAGAGCGACACCACGCTGTTTACGCATCAGATGTCCTCCCTGCCACGGGGACCGTTATCGTCCTCTGACTCATCGGGATTGCCCTTGCCTGCTCCGGAGCCGTTACCCGGGCTGTTGCCACTGCCATTTTCGGTGCCGTCACCTGAACTGTCGTCACCCTTGTCTTTACCCTCGTCATCATCTGACTTGGGCATACTGCCTTTGGGCAGCAAAAACTTACGCTGGATTTTGCCTATGCCCTCAAGTTCGACTTCCATGGCAATGGCCTCCGGCAGGGTGGTCGCCTCGATACGCTTTTCCCACTTATCACCCACAAAGAAGGCGTACTCCACCGACAACACCTTATCAAAGAGCACGGTTTTCAGCGGCTGTGCCCCAAACTCAGGTTCCGGATACGGGTAGTACCAACGCTCCAACTTGCCCGCAATAACCACATACGCCACGGACTGCAAACTGCCTCTGGGCAACTTGCCATCGGGATTGAGCCAACCGATGCGAAAAAAGGACAAGGCCTCACTCTCGCTATCCAGCATATCGCTGCCCGACTGAAGCACTGTTGTGCCACGGCCGCCTTCCAGCAGTCTCGGTGTGCGGGCCACCATTTGCCCCAAATCACGCTCAATGGCACCAAATCCCTGCTGCAGGTAACGCAATCGGTTGCTGAAATCCTGAGTCACTTCATCATTTTTCAGCACAGTCCCCAGCACCGCATTTGCCGCCAGCCCCAACAAGGCAAAGATGGCAATGGCCAGCAGCATCTCAATCAGGGTAAAACCCCGCTGAGGCTTATTCTCTCTTAAAGACATAAGTGCTTATCTCGGCCAGAGTCCGTGAATATCTGTCATCGTCGCTGACCTTAATGCGGATCATGCGAAAATTATCATCTGTGGTCTTTACCACTTCTTTGCGCCAGTACCAGGTACGTCCAGCCAATTCCACTTCGCCGTCTTTTTTACCAATGGAGGGGAAGCCTTTTTCCAGTTTGGCATCCACCATCTGATTGTCAGCGACCCATTGTGCCAGGGTACGCTCTTCGAGAATGGGCAGATTGCCCATCATCTCACTCATACTCTTGGTCAGCGAGATGGCAGCGATGGAAAAGATGACCAGTGCCATCATGACTTCCAGCAGCGTCATCCCCCGCGATTTCATCTTCCCAGTCTGAGGTTGCGAGTTAAGGCGTTTCATCGTCACCCCTCCCCAGCTTGAGTCGACCCAGAGCATCACCGCTTATCAGCACGTCGACTTCCTGGCCCACATCGTCTCTGCCAAGGAAGGTCAATTCAAAGGCGGACATCTCGCCGCTGGGGAATACCAGTATCTGCGGCTCGGGGTTTTTGGCTTTTTGCTCGGCCGTGGGTTCATCGATAAAAGGTTCATCAAACCAGGATTCGTCTTCCTCTTCCTGATCCAGCGGTAAGCCTTCCACCACCAGGCTCATACGAATACCGGGTTCCATGGCTTTGGCAGCCAGTAACCTGTCATTCTCGAGCTTGTGCCACTTGCCTTCGTGATACACCACATACTGGTAGTTATCCTCATCGACAACCACCCCAAGAAACTGGCCGCTGAGCACGGCCTCATCCCGAATCAAATCAGTGGCCACGAGAAATTGACTCGCAGCCTTATCCAGCACAGGTTTTACCCCGGAGCCCGGCAAACTCAGGGTAATCGAAGCCGCGGCGATGCCCATCAGTAGCACCACCAGCAAGACTTCTATCAGGGTAAAACCGCGTTGTCTCACATCACACCCGCATTATTGGTACTTTTGCAGGTTCCAGTTACCGATATCATCCTCGGTTCCTGGCTGCATATCTGGGCCGGCACTGAAGATATCAATTTTGCCGTTTTCACCAGGGCTCAGCAGCATGTAATCACTGCGCCATGGATCCTGAGGCAGACGCTTCACATAGCCACCGTCACGGTAGTTACGCGGCTCAGGGGACATGATTGGCTTTTGTACTAAAGCATCCAGCCCCTGCTCAGTGGTGGGGTAGACGCTGTTATCCAGCTTGTACATGTCCAGAGCATTTTCCAGAGCGACGATATCGGCTACCGCTTTCTTGATGTCGGCAGACTCTTTGTTACCCAACACGTTTGGCAACACCATGGCGGCCAGAAGGCCCAAGATCACGATAACCACCATGATTTCCAGCAGGGTAAAACCTTGTTGCTTGCGCTTTTGCATTGACGCTTTCTCCTTGTAAAAACCGCTGAGGTGGTACTTAGCCACCAATCAAATTGTTCATTTCCAGAATAGGTTGCAGGATGGCGAGTACGATAAAGAGCACCACCGCAGCCATGCTGATCACCAGCGCCGGTTGAAATACCCCCAGCGCCAGATTCACATTGGCCTCAAATTCCCTGTCCTGATTATCCGCAGCACGCTCGAGCATGTTTTCGAGCTGACCGCTCTTTTCGCCCGAGGCAATCATATAGAGCATCATGGGCGGAAACAGCTTGGTGTTGGTCAGGGCCGCCCCCAGGCTGGTCCCCTCGCGCACTCGGGCCGTTGCTTCTTCGACCGCTTCGCGCACCCTTAAGTTCTGCATCACCTCTCCGGCGATACGCATCCCATCCAGCAGCGGCACGGCACTGGCACTGAGAATACTCAGGGTGCGGGCAAAGCGGGCCGTGTTGATGCTGCGACTGACCCGGCCAACCACCGGCAGACGCAGCAGAAACTGATGGTACTTCATCTTGAAGTTGTCGTTGGCGAGCAAACGCTGAAACACCACAAAGGCGACCACGACCAAGACCATAATTAACAAGCCATAGTCCTGCACAAAGGCTGACGATGCCATCAGGGCCTTAGTGGTCGCAGGCAACTCCTGCCCCAGATGTTCAAACTGAGACACCACCTTGGGTACCACGGCCGCAAGCAACACGGCGACCACGCCAATGGCCACCAAGGTCAGCATCACAGGGTAAATCATGGCTTGGGTCAGTTTGGACTTGAGCTGCTGACGCCGCTCGGTGTAATCGGCCAGACGATTGAGCACCACTTCCAGATGACCGGATTTTTCACCCGAGGCCACCATAGAGCGATACAAATCATCAAAAATATGAGGGAATTCGGCCATGGAGTCGGCAAGAGAATAGCCTTCCACCACCCGAGAGCGCACCGCCATCACCATGGAAGCGAGACGGTCTTTTTCACACTGCTGGCCCACTGCCTTGAGGGCTTCTTCCACCGGTAAGCCAGAGGCCACCAGGGTGGCAATCTGACGGGTGATCAATGCCAGCTCGGCCACACTGATCCCCCGCTTGAAGGGGCTGAAGCCAACGGATTTGGCCTTGGTTTCCTTTTCGACAACAGGTTCGATTTCCAGCGGCATCAGACGCATATCGCGCAGCTGACTGCGGGCATGACGGGCACTGTCTGCCTCAATCACCCCTTTTTGCTGTTTGCCCTTGCCATCGAGCGCCTTGTATTCAAAAGCCGGCATGCCTTACTCCTCGCGGGTCACCCGCAGTACTTCTTCGAGGGTGGTAATGCCCGCCAGGACCTTTTGCATACCATCGTGGCGAATGCTGGGAACCGATTGACGAATGTATTTCTCAATCGCCAGCTCGCCCCTGCCACCATGGATAAGTTCACGCACAGTGTCATCCACCAACAGCAGCTCGTGGATACCGGTACGACCGCGATAACCATTATGGCCACAGGCCTTACAGCCGGTGGCGCGGTAGATAACCGCATCACCACCGCCAATACCCAGCAGTTCACGCTCTCGCTCATCGGGCACATGGGGCGCCTTACAGCTTGGGCACAGGGTCCGTACCAGTCGCTGGGCCAATACACCGAGCAAACTGGACGACACCAGGAAGGGCTCAACCCCCATATCCTGCAATCGAGTAATAGCACCGGATGCAGTGTTGGTGTGCAGAGTAGAAATCACCAGGTGACCCGTAAGGGACGCCTGCACCGCGATTTGAGCCGTTTCCAGGTCCCGGATTTCCCCAATCATCACCACATCAGGGTCCTGACGCAAAATGGCACGCAGGCCGCGGGCAAAAGTCATGTCGACCTTGGTGTTGACCTGGGTTTGACCTATACCTTCGAGCTCATATTCGATGGGGTCTTCCACCGTGAGAATGTTGGTGTCACGGGAATTGATTTCGGTGAGGCCCGCGTAGAGAGTCGTACTCTTACCCGAACCTGTAGGACCAGTCACCAGCAGGATACCGTGGGGCTTGCGGATAAGCTCATCGAATTGCTCGCGAATGGTTTCAGTCATCCCAAGCTGAGCCAAATCCAGATTACCGGCATTTTTATCGAGCAGACGCAGTACCACCCGTTCACCGTGGCTCGATGGCATGGTCGACACCCGCACATCCACGGCTCGGCCACCGATACGCAATGAGATACGGCCATCCTGTGGCACGCGTTTTTCTGCGATGTCCAGACGAGCCATTACCTTGATACGGCTGACCAGCAGTGACGAAAGCTTACGGTTGGGTTTGAGCACTTCTTTGAGCACCCCATCCACCCGGAAACGCACCACGAGCTGCTTCTCGTAAGTCTCGATGTGGATGTCCGACGCCTCTTCTTTAATGGCTTCCGACAGGAGCGCGTTGATAAGCCGGATAATGGGCGCATCATCGTCGCCTTCCAGCAGATCTTCGGTCTGAGGCAGCTCTTCGGCCAGGGTGAAGAGGTCCATCTCATTGCCAATATCTTCCATCAGCTGCTGCGCTTCAGAAGAATTGGCCTGATACGCCTGGGTCAGTCTGGCCTCGAAGGCCGAAGCTTCCAGTCGTTGCAATGGCACGGCTTCACCGGCGTAGCGGCGCACTTCCAACAAGGCGGCCAGCGGTGTTTTGTCTGTGTAATACAGCCCCAGCACACCCTGTTCGTCTTTGGCGAGCACCAAGCCAAAACGGTGGGCAAAGGCAAAGGGCAGTCGCTCGCGGCTATTGGAGCGAAACGCCTCGTCTACCTGGGTCTCGGCCTCTACGCCAAGTTCATCGGACAGGCGTTCCAGCACTTCGCCCTGATTGATGTCACTCATAGGCCGCCCGTTACTTGTTCTCGTTGATGTAATTCAGTGCGGCGTCCTTTTCACGCATGTCGGTGTCCAACCCCTTGCCTTCTTTGTAGCGGTCAAGGATGTCATTCACTTCCGGTGGCAGATGCTGCGACTGATCCCACTCTTCAAGCACGGGCACACTGGTATTGGGCATCAGATTAACGCCACGTTCCTGTTGCTCGAGCTGCAGGGCACGGAAATAGTTGTATTTGCGACCGGCGATGCCTTCCATGGTAATGCCATCACGAATGATGGTGGGTTTGATAAACACCATCAGGTTTTTCTTTTTCTTACCGCTGGAAGACGACTTGAACAGATGGCCAAGCAGCGGAATATCGCCCAGGATAGGCACCTTCTGCACGCTCTCCTGCACCTCTTCGTTGATCAACCCACCCAGCACCACGATTTGGCCGGAGTCAGCCATAACTGTGGTGGTCAAACGGCGGGTAGCGAAGGTCACGTCTACGCCCGTCTTGCCATTGATACCAGACACTTCCTGCTCAATGGCCAGCTTCACTGCATTGCCTTCGTTGATTTGTGGCGTCACTTTCAGCTTCACACCCACTTCCTTACGTTCAACCGTCTGGAAGGGGTTGGAGTTACCGTTGCTGGAGTTTTGCGCCCCTGTCAGTACCGGCACCTCATCACCCACGATAAAGGCAGCTTCCTGGTTATCCAGAGTGGTGATGGAAGGCGTAGCCAGCACGTTTGAGTTGGTATCGGAGGACACGGCCTGAATCAGGGCACCAAAGTCGCCCATGGCCACACCCCACGCCATGCCATTCACCTTGCCCAGCGCCTGTGCCAGCAAGGTGATATCACCACGTTTTTCAGGGTTCTTGGAAACGATTGGGTTACCGTTGCCGTCAATGGTGGTCACTTCGGAGGCTTCTTCGCCCCGGGCCTGCCAGATACCGGCGCCAATTTCACCAATGGTAGGGCCCAGATTATTGAATTGGGTGCCGCCACCGGACTCAGTGGCCCACTGCACACCAAAGCCCACATCGTCACCTTCTGCCACTTCCACAATGATGGCTTCCACCAGCACCTGAGCACGGCGGATATCGAGCTGATTGATGACGCTTTCTAGGGTACGCATCTGGTCAGGCTCGGCGCTGATGACCAGAGCATTGGTGTCTGTGTGCGCCATGATATTGATTTGGCTGCGACGCTTGCCCGAAGCTTGCTGTGCGCCGTTGTCTTTGCTTTCTTCCAGTTTTTGGGCAAAGCCGGTCAGCACTTCAACCAAATCTTCGGCCTTGGCATAACGCAGGTAACGCACCTTGGTGTTGCCTGTGCTGGCCTGCTCGGCGTCCAGACGTTTCACCAATTCCACTACACGCTGGCGACTCTTTTCATCGCCACTGATCACCACGGCGTTAATACGCTCATCAGCCACCACCTTGGGGGCCTGACCGGGCAGCTGTGCCTGGTTGGCGGAAGCGCGGTAGAGGGTATCGATAATCCGCACCATTTCAGAAGCGGAGGCGTGCTGCAAAGGCACGACCAGAACTTCGGTATCGCCCTGTTTATCTACACGTTTAACGATTTCCACCAACTTGTTCACCACGGCAGCACGGCCGGTGAGCATCAGTACGTTGGACGGGTCGTAGTTAACCACGTTACCGCCACCGGCGTTGTCGTTAAGCTGACGCAAAAGCGGTGCCAGCTGCTTGGCTTCGGAGTTGTACAGGGGCACGATGCGGGTGACCAATTCATCTCCCAAGCCCGGGGCACTGTCATCTGCTACACGGATGTTGGAGGTCTTGGCATCCTTGTCTTTAATGACCTTAAGGACGCCATTTTCCATTTCCACCACAGCATAGCCATACACCTGGAGCACGTTCAGGAAAAACTGGAAGTATTGGTCCTCGGTGAGGTTATCGTAACTTCTGACGTTGATTTTGCCGCGGATGGTCGGATCGACAATGATGGTCTTGTTCAGTCGTTTACCAACAGTATTAATAAATTCCTGAATTTCGGCATTTTTGAAACTTGGCGCCAGCTGCTCGTTGGAAGCAGACCAGGCAATCGCAGGCGAAAGGAGCACTGTACCAGCGACCAGGCTGGCGATCAGTTTGCGTCGGAATCCTTGATTGTTCATCTAATTATTGTCCCCTAAAACTTCGCTTATTGCGGCAAACTGAACATGATTTCAATCAGCTGACCTTCCCTTTCTACCATGACGGAGATTTCGGTCAGTTCAGTCAGCTGGCCCATCAGCTCCAGAGCCTGGGTGCTGACAGTCAAATCATAGCCGTTAATGGATTTGGCCAGATCTCCTGGTTTGAGACCTGCCTGGGAAAAGAGTCCGGGATCTTTACCGGGCTGCAAGCGGTAACCCACCAGCTCTTCGCCCTGGGTAACCGGCGAAATCGAAATGTAATCGGTTATCTTGCTTGGGTCGGCGAGCAGTTCGTCCCGTGAGGATGAAAGCTCTGCCGCGACATCTTCATCACGGCGCTTGTCGATGCGGCGTACCTCATCTTCAAAGCCGCGCTGGCGAGTGTTGTTTATCGTGGGTGTACTGGCGCCGCTGGTGTATGGCACACCGTCCAGCATCAGGGTTTCGTAGCGTCCCGCGTTGGTGATAATCACCCGGTCTGCATACACTTCCTTGAGTGAAGCCGAAGTGCCCTTGATTTTTTCACCCAGCTCGTAAGTTTCCTGACTGCCACCCGACTCGATGATAGCCAAGCCTTTTTGTTCGGCGGTGGAGGCCACGATACCGGTCAGCACAATCGACAACGAGGTTTTGGGTGCATCGGTAATCACCTCCTGCACCGGCTGCTCTTTGGGTTTACTGGTGTCAGCTTTACCAAAGAGAGACAGAGACTTAAGACCATCGACATCGATACCGCTGTTGCCGTTGGTACCGGAGGAAGGGGGATTGGGACGCCAGGCCGCTGATTCAGTCTGGGCAGGTACCAAGCGCCAGCTGATCTGAGCTGCCAGATAGCAACAAGCCGCGAAAGCCAGCCAAAAGACCAGCCGACTCAGAGGCTTGTGCGGGATGCTTCCTGCCCGGGCGATAACTTTATCCAATAAATCCATAATTTATGGACCCTCTTACAGGTCTCTGTTCTGATTAGAATAATTTAGGAAAACCTGCAACATGCTAACTCAGCCACTTGATGGCAACAACCCCATAACAGCGCAGGCTGTGGCGATTTTTCGCCATTTATGCTAACTTTGCGCGCCCAAAAAGGGTGTGAGGCAGGCCGCTAAAATGGCAATTCTGCGTAGGGATCAAGCGCATGAACCTGCACAACGTGATCCGGCCACTATCTATATGTAGCAAATGTTTGCAAAAGTGGAGGCATTTATGGAATCCGGGAATCCAATACTGCAATCCGTCCGCCTCGATAAATGGCTCTGGGCCGCTCGTTTTTACAAGACCCGAGCACTGGCCAAGGAAATGATTAACGGCGGTAAAGTACATTACAACGGGGCCCGCACCAAATCCAGCAAGAATGCGGAAGTGGGTGCTGTGCTTAAGATACGTCAGGGATATGACGAAAAAGAGGTGGTCATTAAAAAATTGTCGGAACAGCGACAAAATGCCACTCTGGCGCAAACCCTGTATGAAGAAACGGCGCAGAGCATACAAAAACGGTCCGCCAATGCCGAGGCTCGACGCCTGAATATATTGAACAATCCGTCACCGGACACCAAGCCTGATAAGAAACAGCGCCGTGAGTTGCTGAGGGCCAAGTCCGGCGATTATTAACCCAGCGCCTGGCGCATGAAGATTAACGTGATGAACAAAGACACTTTATACCGCTATTTGTTTGAAAATGCCGACGTGCGCGGCGAACTGGTGCAACTGGCCGATGCTTACCAATCCGTGGTGAATGCCCATGAGTATCCCGCCGTGCTGCGCCGCTTCCTTGGCGAACTGATGGCCGCAACCTCACTGCTGACGGCCACCCTCAAGTTCAGTGGCGATATCGCCGTGCAGGTGCAGGGCAATGGTCCTGTGTCACTGGCCGTGATCAATGGCAATAATCACCAGCAACTGCGCGGTGTGGCGCGTTGGGAAGGCACTCTGGCCGATGACGCCAGCCTGAAGGACCTGTTCGGTGACGGCTATATCGTTATCACACTGACACCGGACGACGGCGAGCGTTACCAGGGCGTAGTCGCGCTGGACAAACCCACTCTGGCCGAATGCATTCAGGAGTACTTCCTGCAATCCGAGCAGCTGCCAACAGGCATTTGGCTGTTCGCCGATGGCGAACGCGCCGCTGGTATCTTCCTGCAGGTATTGCCAAGCGAAGACGATCACAACGCCGAGTACGAACACCTGACAACCCTCACGGCCACCATCAAGCAGGAAGAGTTGCTGGAACTGCCAGCCGAAGAAGTGCTGCATCGTCTCTACCACGAAGAGCAGGTACGTCTGTTTGACCCCATCGACATCAGCTTCAAGTGCACCTGTTCCCGCGAGCGCAGCGCCAGTGCCATCCGCAGCATAGACAAGGAAGAAATCCTGTCCTTACTGGCGGAGCAGGGTCAGGTGGAATTGGGCTGTGAATACTGTAATACCTTCTACCGATTTGATGCCATCGACATAGAAGCCCTCTATGCCAATGTGCCCCTGTCAGATGAACAGGCCACCAAACAGTGAGCCAGATCACCGACTGATAACGGACGCCCGGGGGCGTCCGTTTTTTTTGACGTTTTTTCAGATCCGGCTCACACATTCAAGGCCGCTTAAGTTACAATCGCCGCGGGCGCCCGACCCGATAAATCAAGGCGCACCACAAACCGGCAACACAGATCGGTACCCATAAAATAAAACCTCTTGATATTTGGAGACCTTACCTATGGCGGAAGGAATTAACCGCGTACACCGTAATCCCTCAACGGCCGAGCTGGTAGAACTGGCGCTGAGAAGAGGTGAAGGAGAATTAACCGCCAATGGCGCCCTGGTTGCCAAAACCGGAGCCCGTACAGGCCGTTCTCCCAATGACCGCTTCATCGTCAAAGAAGCCGGTTCTGAAGCCGATATCGAATGGGGCAACGTCAACAAGCCCTTCGCTCCAGAGGCCTTCAATGCCCTGTGGGATCGCGTAGCCGCTTACCTGGCCGACAAAGAAGTGTTCGTGTCCGATCTGGAAGTCGGTGCCGATCCAGAGCACTACCTGCCAGTGACAGTGACCACCGAATATGCGTGGCATCAGCTGTTTGCCCGCAACCTGTTTATTATCCCTGAACACTTCAATCAGGCCGGCAAGCCCACCTGGCAAATCATGAACGCCCCTGGCTTCGTGTGTGAGCCAGAACGCGATGGCACAGCCTCAGAAGCCACAGTTATCATCAACTTTGCCGAGCGCAAAGTGCTGCTCGCCGGTCTCAAGTACGCCGGTGAGATGAAAAAATCCATGTTCTCCGTGCAGAACTTCCTGCTGCCTGCCAAGGGCGTGCTGCCAATGCACTGCTCCGCCAACGTAGGCAAAGACGGCGACACCACCCTGTTCTTCGGCCTGTCCGGTACCGGTAAGACCACCCTGTCCGCCGATCCCAAGCGTTTCCTCATCGGTGACGACGAGCACGGCTGGGCACCCGGCAGCGTGTTCAATATCGAAGGCGGCTGCTACGCCAAGTGTATCGACCTGAGCCAGAAGAATGAGCCGGTAATTTGGGATGCCATCCGTTTCGGCACTGTGCTGGAAAACGTGGTACTGGACGACAAGCGCGTACCTGATTACAAAAACGCCAGCCTGACCGAAAACACCCGCGCCGCCTACCCACTGGAACACATTGCCCAGCGCCAGGAAGAAAACCGTGGCGGTGAGCCACGCGCCGTGGTGTTCCTGACCTGTGACGTATCCGGTGTGCTGCCTCCAGTGTCCAAGCTGACCAAGGAACAGGCCGCATACCACTTCCTGTCTGGCTATACCGCCAAAGTAGGTTCTACTGAGATGGGCTCAACCGCCGCCATCCAGTCAACCTTCTCTACCTGTTTCGGTGCCCCATTCTTCCCACGCCCAGCCGGTGTTTACGCCGAACTGCTGATGAAGCGTATCGAAGAATTCGGCAGCCAGGTTTATCTGGTGAACACCGGCTGGACCGGCGGTCCTTATGGCGTGGGTAAGCGTTTCGACATCCCAACCACCCGTGCCATCGTTGATGCCATCGTCAGCGGCGAACTGGCCAGTGTTGAAACCGTTCACCTGGAGAAGCTGAATCTGGAAGTGCCTGTGGCCGTTCCAGGTGTTGAAACAGCCCTGCTGAATCCGGTAAACACCTGGGCCGACAAGGCCAAGTACCAGGAATACGCGCAGAAGCTGGCTGAAGAGTTCCAGGCCAACTTTGCCAAGTATCAGGTACCTGACTCCATCAAGAACGCCGGCCCCAAGGCCTGATAGCATCTTGATGTAAAAAGCATTAAAACGGCTCCTGCGGGGGCCGTTTTTTATTGTCCGCAACAGGCAAATCCTGTGATTTACGCTCAAATACCCCGCACTCTTTGATGTATTTGGTAAACCCATATCATCACACCGTGACAATGGAGAATGGCGTTTATTTTTGCTGTCCGGCACGGGCCCGGTTTATGACGTCATCCTCCCCGCCGCATTGGAACCCGAAGAATTGACCACCTACTTGGACGACATCTTCCATGAACACGCCAGCGCAAGCCATCCGACGGTTTATCTGCTTTAGGCAATCCTGATACAAGGTTAAGATAATGAGCCACCCTGGCTCATACTTATCAGATTGCAGAGGACCTTATGTACAAAGGGAGTTGTTTGTGCGGCGCTATCCATTACACCCTTAACGGGGCCATCAGCGACATTATTCATTGTCACTGTTCCCTGTGCCGCAAATCCACCGGCAGCGCTTATGCCACCAACGGTTTTATCGCAGCAAGCGATCTGCACCTCAGTGATGCTGACAATAAGCTGACCTTCTACGAAAGCGAGCCGGGCAAGCGGAAATATTTTTGTCAGGTTTGCGCCTCGCCGATTTACAGCGCCAACGCCAAATACCCGGGCCGTTATCGCCTGCGAATCGGCTCCCTCGACTCCGACATTATCGAGCGCCCCCTATCCCATAATTTTATTACCTCAAAGGCCAACTGGGACGACCCTGATGCCGAGCTCCCCCGCTACGCGGCGTTTGAGCCTTCACGCAAGTAAGGGTTAATCCATCCTGTGTGCTATGGCTGGAATACCAAGGACAGGGGCATACCCTAGCCTTGGTTCCCGGCGACACAATTCAGACTGGCGCTGACTGAATCCAACCCTCTGCCAGCCCTTTTGTCCGCGCACAAATCCCCCATAAAAGTGAGCCTCGTCACTGATTTAGCATTCACTCACTGATATGAGTGAAAAGCGATGGACATTCCATTAGGACAATGCGATGTATAAATTATCAGCTTCTTTTCCACGCAAACCGATAGCAATAACTGCTCCAGCTGTGCAGTAAAAGTGACCGCGCAATAGGGGGAATTGATATGGCATTTAAAAAATACGCTGCCGAGCATGAGGAAGCCAAGGTCGATATGACCCCCATGCTGGATATCATTTTCATCATGTTGATTTTTTTCATTGTCACCACCTCATTCGTCAAGCCCATGGGGATTGACTACGACAAGCCTGAATCGGCGCAAAAGTCCCGCGCCAAGGGGGACAACGTGCTGATCACCGTCAGTAAAACCGGGCTGATAACCATGGAGGGGCGCCAGGTGGACATGGAGAGGGTCACTGCCAACATTGAGCGCAAACTGGCCGAAACCCCGGGGGCTGCCGTACTTATCCAGGCCGACGGCGAAACCCTGCATGGCACAGTGGTGGGGGTTATGGATAAAGTAAAGGCCGCTGGCGTTCGCAAAATTTCAGTGACCCAAACGGATGAATAAAGGCCTCCTTGCCACTGGTCCAGCAAAAAAATGGCTCCCGCAGGAGCCATTTTTAACTGTCAAATCAGTGCCGGTTAAACAGCGCTGCTGCAACAGAGCTCCGTTTCGTACATGCAGATCCCGCGTTCAAATACCCGTGCTGACCCCATTCACCGCCTTAACCTTGCTGTAGCGCTTCCAAAGCTTCTTTGCCTGAGTAGGGACATACCACCTCCTTAAGCAGTCAACAGGATTCCAGAGCAGGCACAACCAACAAAAAGCGCATAATTACATTTAATCCCCTGTCAGTTCCCCTAAACAGAATTTGCTGTTTATTCACGCAAAAACGGTTGTAATGCCTCTTGCTAAGACCAGCCAATTACGAAAAGATAGGCCTTTGATTTTTACTGCCATCATAGGCCTGGTCCATGCCATTCTTCCCCATAAAATCGTCCCTCACCTTACTTTCTTTTGCCTTGCTGAGCGCTGCGCCCGCTTGGTCTGCCCCCGTTGTTGCCAATCAATTCGTTAACGATGCCGTGTTGCCCCCGATTGAAACCTGGCAAGGTGCCAGTGAAGCCCTGATGCTGGCGCGCGACAGTAAATGGGCGACTCCTTTTGAGCAGAGTGGCGGCCTCAAGAGTCCCGACTACGAAGCCACCATGGCCTGGCTCGACAAGTTGGTTAAACGCAGCAAATATCTGTCAAAGGTGAGTCTGGGCAAGAGCCCTCAGGGGCGTGACATCTGGATGATTGTTGCCAGCAAAGAGGGGGCTGATACCCCGGGCAAGCTGGAAAAACAAGGCAAGCCCAGTGTGCTGGTGCAGGCTGGCATCCATTCCGGTGAAATCGACGGTAAAGACGCGGGCATGATGCTGCTGCGGGATATCGAAATGGGGGGCAAGAGTGCCCTGCTGGACAAGGTAAATCTGTTGTTTGTGCCCATCTTCAGTGTGGATGCCCACGAGCGCGCCAGCGAATATAACCGGGTAAACCAGCGCGGCCCCGTCACCATGGGATGGCGCACCAATGCGCGCAACCTTAACCTCAACCGTGACTACGCCAAGGCCGATACCAAAGAGATGCAGTTGATGCTGACCGCCATCAACGACTGGAACCCCAGCCTCTATATCGATGTGCACGTCACCGATGGCATAGACTACCAGTACGATGTGACCTTCGGTTACAACCTGAGCCAGGGATTGAGTCCGGCCGCGTTTGCCTGGCTCGACGGTGAATATCGCCCGGACATAGAATCGGCGTTGACCCGCGCAGGTCATATTCCCGGTCCTCTGGTGTTTGCCCTGGATAACAGCGATATGACCAGGGGCATGTCGCTGTGGAGTGCATCGCCCCGCTACTCCAATGGCTATGGTGATGCCCGCCACCTGCCGACCATATTGATAGAAAACCACAGCCTCAAGCCCTTCAAACAGAGGGTACTGGGCACGTACGTGATGCTGGAACAAACCCTGAAGACGGTGGGCGAGCAGGCAACCGCGCTCAAGGCCGCCATCATGGCCGACAGCTTTGCCTTCCCTGAGCAAGTCACCCTGACCTGGAAAGAAGCACTTCAGCCAAAGGGGTGGGACTTCAAAGGCATAGGTTATCGGGTGGAAAAAAGCCCCATTTCCGGTGCCGATGTGGTGCGCTGGACGGGCGAGCCCGTGCTGTACGAACAGCTGCCGGTTATCGGCAATACAGTGCCCGATATCAGCGTCAGCCGCCCCGAGGCCTATTATGTGTTGCCCCAATGGCAGGAAGTCATAGCCAAGCTGGAAACCCACGGTATCCGCTATGAGCGACTGCAGCAACCACAGCAACTGACACTGGGTCAGTACAGTTTCAGCAACCCCCAATTTGGCGCCAAAGACTATGAAGGCCGCCAGCGGGTCAGTGCCGACGTCAGCCTGAACAAGGTTGAAACCACATTACCTGTTGGCACCATCAAAATCAGCACAGAGCAGGCACTGGGCGACCTTGCCATTTTGCTGCTGGAACCCCAGTCCCCGGACTCATTGCTGCAATGGGGCCTGTTCAATCCCATCTTCACCCGCACCGAATACATGGAGCAGTATGCGGTAGAACCCATGGCGGCGCGGATGTTGGCCGAAGATCCTGAGCTGAAAAAGGCTTTTGACGATGCTCTCAAGGATCCGGACTTTGCCGCCGATCCAAACGCCCGCCTGCGTTGGTTCTACGAAAAGAGCCATTATTACGACCAGGAATACCTCAAGTACCCTGTTTATCGCAGCTTCTGACGTCAAAAAGCCGGGCTTGCCCGGCTTTTTAGTTTTCTGAATCATCACAGCTATCCCGGATGCCCCTGCCTGAGCTCGATTGGCGTTAGGATAAGGTCGTCATAAACAAAGAAACTGTCACTGCTGGCACCCTGCCACCAGGATTGCCACACGCCGGTGGCTCTGCCTTCGGCAAGCTCACCGTGGGAAAGCTGCTTTACCATACTGCTGGCCGACATCGGCAAACCATAAGGGGTACGCCGTTTTATCATTTGCGGCAACAACTTGGCGGGACTGTCGAGCCCCATGCCACCCAGCAGTTCATAAAAGGCATGCAGGGTGTTGTGGTGGAAATTTTTCACCCGGTCACTTTTCACCTCTACGTCCACCGCCTTGCCACGCACCGGATCCTGGGTGGCAATGCCCGTGGGGCAATTGTTGGTGTTGCAGTGGCGGGACTGAATGCATCCAAGCGCCAGCATCATGGTGCGGGCCGCATTCACGGTATCGGCGCCCAGGGCAAGCTTTGAAAGCAAATCAAAGGCCGAAGCGGTTTTGCCTGAGGCAATGATGCGCACCTTGTCTCTGAGCCCCAATCCAATCAAGGCATTGTGAACAAAGTAAACGCCCTCCAGACATACCATGCCCATGCGATTGGTAAACTCCACCGGCGCGGCGCCCGTGCCACCTTCTGCGCCATCAACCGTAATAAAGTCAGGGTAAATACCGGTTTCCAACATCGCCTTGCCGATGGCCAAAAACTCCGCCGGATTGCCAATACACAGCTTAAAACCAACGGGTTTACCGCCGGATAATGTCCGCAGCTCACGGATAAAGCCGAGCAGCGCCTTGGGCGTGGCACACATGGGATGCACCGCAGGCGATACGCAGTCCCTGTCGGTGGGGATAAGACGGATACGGGCAATTTCCTCAGTAATCTTGGCCTTGGGCAGAACCCCGCCATGACCGGGCTTTGCCCCCTGAGACAGCTTGATTTCAATCATCTTCACCTGGGGCAGGCAGGCCTGACGGCGGAATGCCTCAGGGTCGAACGCCCCCTCGTGAGTTCGGCAACCAAATAGGCCCGAGCCAATTTGCCACACCAGATCGCCACCATGCTCGAGGTGATGATCGCTTATCCCACCCTCGCCGGTGTTATGATAAAAACCGCCTTTTTTTGCCCCGAGATTCAGCGCCTGAATGGCGTTGGACGAGAGAGACCCAAAGCTCATGGCCGAGATATTCAGCCGTGAAGCACTGTAAGGCTTTACACATTCATCGCCACCAAAGCGCACCCGTTTGCTGTCTTCTTTTACCTCGCAAGGACTTAGTGAATGCCACAAACTCAAGTAGTTATCAGCCAATAGATCGCGCTGAGTACCAAAGGCGATGGTGTCGCGCACACTCTTGGAACGCTGATACACCAAAGAGCGCTCTTCGCGGTTAAAGGGCTTTTCTTCGGTGTCGCTGGCAATGAAATACTGCTGGATCTCTACCCGAAACGACTCAAGCCCATACCGGATATAGGCCACCACGGGATAGAGTCTGTTGAGGCTATGGCGGGAAAGGAATAGATCGTAGGCGCCAATCAGGGTGTAGCCCAGGGTAAAGGCCAGCAACAGCCACGAGCCCAGACCGGGATGGTGGCTACACAGCCAGATTGCCAGGCCATTGCCCACAGTGGCCATCAGCCAATACAGCTTTTGCATGAGTGTCATAGTTCTATTCCTTGAGCATGCCGGCGCACTGCCGAAACGTCCTGTCTCACCGAAACGGCATCATTGATTGTAAAATCATGCTACTTGCTGGCGCAGCAACAAAAAAGCCCCGAACACACTTCGGGGCTTAACTTACCTCACCAGACTTCGGCCAAGCGCTCAAATCCGGCAGGTGGAATGGCGCTTTGGCGCCAATAACGACCACCATCGTCGGTGCGTCCCAGCAGGGCCTTGTTGACCAGTTCCCGCCGGATAAGGGGATGATCCCCAAATCCGATAAAGGGTTTGAGCAAGGCATTCACCTCGGCCTCGCTGTACTCTACCCCATAGCGGAAACGGCACCAGAAAAACCACAGACTTTGTTGCTGCAACGCAAAACGGCCGGGCCATTGCCTGAGCACATAATCTTGGTCCATAAAGGGTTTCAGCTTGGCCGGAATATCCACGGCCAAAGAGTCAACACCTGACGCATCCGCGCCCACTGGCACCTGCTGCGCCTTAAACTGCTGAAAGTTTTGATACCCGCTGGCCTTGGCAAGCAGGTTCAGCATTTCTACATGGGTCGGGAATTGCTCGCAGGCCATCAATTGCTTGCGAAGGGACTTGGCCAATGCCGAGATGTCGGCGGCCACAAACGGAATGGGTTGTTTCATGACTGTACCTCACACAGGCGCGCCCGCCCTGGGGTGTCAGTGATCGCCGACTTCCAACGGGGCACGCGAATGTACGGTACCGGATTCAGGTGTAAGGCAGGTTTAGCTCGGCTTACGCCGCGGCGATGTCTGGGTGAACTGCAGACCCAGACGACATCATACCCAGAGGTACAAAAAGCGCAAGTCGATGTCCGAATCAAGCCAATTCTCGCCTGCGAGCACAAACTCACGCCTCGCCCGGCCCCTGATACTCTGCGATACCACGTCCAAAGCTATCGAGTTCATCCAGTACCGCCATGATCCTCGGTAATCCGTACAGTCGCTTGTGCACCTGAATAAAGATTTCGCCGCGATACTCACTGTCAAAGGACACCGGCAAGCGCACCAGAGAGCTGAGCATTGGGTGGGACATCAGGGCACCGTAGAGCACCATGGCGCCCAGTCCCTGCACACAGGCACCCAACTGCACATTGAAGTCGTCGCTGGCAAAGGCGGGCTTAAACCCCGGCAGCAGGCGATGCAATTCACGGTTTACCCTGAAATGCCCCTGATCCTCGCTCCAACAGATAAGTGCAAGATCCGAGAGTGTCGCCCCCGGTGGCAGAGACGCTGCATATTCCCGGCTGCCATAAAATTGGGGTTTGCTCAGTATCTTGCCAACCGTTATGAGCCCAGGCTCAGCCACCTCCTGGGTGCGAAGGGCAATGTCTGCTTCCCCCCTGGACAAATCGAGCAGATGTGTGGACGACAATGCTTCCAGGGTCAACGCCGGAAATCGTGCCCTCAGCCCCTGTGCAACTTGAGTCAGCAGAGTCAGCGCAAGTCCCGGCGGCGCAGTAATACGCACCTTACCCGCAATACGCTCCTCGGGTCTGGCCAGGCTCACCTCAGCATCGTGGGCCCATTGGGCCATTTGAGCAGCGGCAGGTAACAGCCGCAGTCCCGCCGGCGCCAAATCACAGCCCTGGGATCGGCGGATGAACAAGGGCTCACCCAACTGCCCCTCAAGCTCTGCGATACGCCTGCTCAGGGTAGGTTGTCCCAAGCCCAACTGCCGCGCCGCAGCGCTGAAGCTGCCAAGCTCGGCAACCGCCACAAACAAACGAATGTCTTCCCAGTTCAGACCCTGTCTCATTTCAAAACCCATTCAAAAACGAATACCTACATACGATATTCGCCAATTGAGACGACTGTCCATCCATGAAAACATGACCACAAGATAAAAGTAGCCAAAACACCGCAAGGATGGAATATGAATACCCGATACCTAACTGCCGCAATACTGCTGGGACTGATGACAGCAAGCCCGCTGGTGACGGCCGGAATCGACGCGCCGCAAACCAGTCATGCCAGTCAGGCTGCATTGCTGGGTAAGCCCGTGAGTCTGGCCCTGATGGAAGAGAGCCTCGCCAAAACCGGTCCCCTGAACTTCAGCGCCCATGCCAGCGCCAATTGGCAGGTGCCTCTGAGGGGCTTGCTCAATCTTGAGGCTCCGGCCGCCAGGGCGGCCGGAAAAAAAGATGCTGATGAGCCTATTCAGGTCTATCTGTATGAGTTTACGCACCCGCTGCATGGCCGCTTTTTTATCGATACCGGGGTGGCGCGGGGCTTACTTGAGTCGCCCGCAAAACATGGCGTACAAGCTGAACTCTTCCAGACATTTGGCCTCGGGAAAATCCAACTGTTGCAAAGCAGCGGTGAAATTGCATCAAGCGGCAAGCCCCTGAGCGGTATCTTTCTGACCCACCTGCATCTGGATCATATCAGCGGCCTGCCCGATCTGGCCGCCGATATTCCCCTCTATGTTGGTCGCAACGAACATGTGAGCCTGAACCCTCAGAATCACATGACCCAGGCAGCAACAGATGCCCTCTTGTCTGGCAGGCCGCCATTGAATGAATGGGGTTTCGATAAAGGCGAAGCGATAGATGTATTTGGTGACGCCAGCGTATTCGCATTGCCCACCCCGGGGCATACCGAAGGCAGCACTGCCTATGTGCTCAATACCCTTAATGGGCCGGTGTTGATTGTTGGCGATACCTGCCATACGACCTGGGGATGGCAGCAGGGGGTTGAACCCGGTGATTTCACCCGGGATCAGCGACAAAACCGCACTAGTCTGTTGACGTTAAAGGCCCTGAGTGACAGACACAGGCAGTTGAAGGTGTACTTGGGTCATCAACAGCTGTAATTACGGTTGGCGATGCGCGCCAATGTTCACCGCAAAAAAGCAGACCCGGAAATCCCGGGTCTGCTTTATGTCACTGACAGGGTTCAGCCCTTGGGCCAGCCCACCACAGAGGCATTGGCCCAGTTGCCACAAACGCCCTTGGCAGTGCCTTCGGTTTGCAGGCTCAAGATTTCAACGCCGCGTATGTCCAGCTCGGGCTTCACCACAGCTGGCGCTTCAATCAGGCCAGAGTCGTACATCAACTTGCCGTCACCGAAGATCTTAAAGTGCAAACCGCCCTTGGTTTTACAGCTGTCATCGATACCGAGATCGGCCCGCAGCAGCTGCCAGTTACCTTCAAGGCGATAGTCGACCCGACCGTTTGCCGCCATCCCCAGCCCCTTGCTGAACTTAAGGCCGTTCATGCTCATGGGTTTACCGCCGATGGCACTGTTCAGGGCCACACGACTGCCTGCGGATTTATCCAGCTTTTGCGGCGTCATCTCAGCGAGAAACAGCTGGGTTTTAGGCGCTTTGGGCTCAGGCGCAGTCAGCACCTTGAACTCGCTGATGGTAATAGGCGTGACACTCTTTGGCAGCAGCGCATTGAAGGCACCACCCTGCCCCTTGGCAGCGGTCACCATGGGGTCGCTGCCAAGCTCATTCTGGGTACTGAGTATCCTGAAACGCAGCAAGCTGCCGGGCTTGGGTGCAAACTCAACCTTCTGCATGGTTTGTGATTTCTCCAACCTGCCCTTGGCCACCGGCTCGCCCCACTCACCGTTGTTTTCGCCCAGATACACCTCATAGTCGGCTACCTGACCATACTCCCAGTGCTTATCGTTACGGGGGGCAATCTCAAAACCCGCAATAAAACGTCGCTCGCCCAGTGCCAGGGTAAACTCGTGGGCACCCGTTTTTTGTGCCTGATCGCGCTTGGTCCGGAACCAGGTATCCGGATTGCCATCGAAGGCATTTTCCAGCGGATGCCCGGATTCTTCGGCAGGACGACCCAGTACCAACAGGCTGTCGGCGGGAATTTCATTGCCAAGCTCGGGCGCCACGCTATAACCGGCGGTAGCCGCCAGCACCTTGGCGTCATCAATTTCCAGCTTGATCTCCAGCGCCTCCCGCACTGAAGTCTTGGCGACTTTCACCAGCACTGTACCGTACTTGGTATCCGAATAGGTCCAGCCACTTTTGGCCTTGGCCAATGCTGCCTCATCCTTGAGGGCTTTCAGTTTTTTACCATTTAGCAGCACAGAATCTGGCTTGGTGCGGGTATGCAGCCACAGCTCGTAGACACGTTCTTCGTCCTGGCCATCGAACTTACCCTCGGCAGCGCCAATGCTGACTTCAATGTCGCCAGCCTTGCCCTCGTGCGCCTTCACCGCAAAGAGCTGACGGGCAAACTCGCCCTGCTGATAGCGGCGGGTGTTGCCATCGTCCTCGTACATCAGGTATTCAGACTCACCGTAGGGGTAGATATCCAGGGTCAGCACATCCTTGGGCTTGTGGCCGTCATACAGGGCTTCCGGGTACATGGGGATAATGGCACCGGCGCGCACAAACACCGGAATGGTATTCAAGTCCACCTGATAGTCGATGCTGGCACCGCCTTCGGGGGCATCAACCACCCTGCCATCCCAGTAATCAATCCACTGGCCCTTGGGCAGGTACACATCTTCACGCCAACCCTTGCTGGCCGTCTGAGAGCGGTACACGGGTGCTACCAGCATGTCTTTGCCAAGCAAAAACTGATACTTGTGCGCTTCTGTGTTGGCATTGGGATCATCGTTGTAATCCCACATCAGCCCGCGAACTATGGGGGCGCCGGTTTGCTCCGTTTCAAAGGCGGTGGTGTACATGTAAGGGGTGAGGCGCATTTTCAGCTTCAGATAGTCGCGGTTGATGCTGCGATAGGGCTCGTCGAACCACCAGGGGTGTTTGCGCGCCGCCTTGGACCAGCCGGACATCCCCATCAGCACCGGTGTAAACGCCTTCCACTGCAAGTCGCGGGTGAAGGTTTCCGGGCTGCCACCAAAAATTGCGTCCACATCGCCGGTAGCATAGGCCTGGCCGGACAGACCAGAGCCAATCAAAGTGGGGATATGCCAACGGATGTAATCCCAGCTGCCGGACTGATCGCCGGTCCAGGTCACCGCATAGCGCTGCATGCCTGCCCAGCCCATCACGGTCCACAGGAAGGGACGCGAGTCTGAGTTATCCAGAATGCCATCGGCAGCAGCCTTGTTGGCATCCAGCGCATGTTGATAGCCCTCACCGGTCCAGGCCACATCGAGCTTTTGGGCGCGGGTGCCCGCCTTGCCCACTTCCCAGGCGATTTTATCTACCCCATCTTCGGTCCAAAGCCCGGTTCTGAAACCGTATTTGGCGAGCCCTTCAACCACTTTCGGCAAGTCGGTATAGCCGCAGCCATAGCCGTCGTTGGGCAAAATCCAGCCGCCGGGCATATCGTGTTCGCGATACTTTTTAGCTACTGAATCAATCACATCTGGCGTGGTACCCGTTGGACCATCACTCCAGCCATCGGGCACTGTGCCGGGCTTTTTGACGTTGTCGCCGTCGTTGTAGCAATCGGCATCGCCATATTCAAAGGCCCAGCGCGGTATAAGTCTGGCGCGGCCGGTGAGTTCTGTGTAGTCAGCCAGCACCTGTTGAATACTGCCGGGGGCAAAGAAGAAAGCATCGAAGCGGGCTTCATCGTGGCCGAGACGCAGAGCGTCGCTGCTTCTGAAGTCATAACTGCCGTTGGCCCAGGTGTTGCGCAGCACACCATAGCCCTTGCTCGACAGATAGAAAGGCGCCGGGCTTGGTCTGTCGCCCTCTTCCCAGCCACCAGAGTAAGAGATTTCCAAGCTCTTGCCCTTGAACTCGAAGGCGCCGTTTTGCTGGCCGCCACCGAAGAAGCGCTCGTCGACATCTGTACTGAGAGTCTGTACCGTGCTGGATTCACCCAACTCCAGGCTTTGCAACTCTTCGGTGATAAGCGTTTGGTTGTCGGCCTGATAGAGGGCAAAGCGCAGTGGCGCTTCATAAATGCGCAGTGCCAGCGCCTCGGTTTTCAGCAGCCGATAGTCACCTTCATCACTGAGGGTATAGGCCACGGCCGGGTAATCATCTTTGATAACTATGGCTGCGGCCTTGCTGCCTTCAGCGGTGAGTTTGCCATTGGCTCCCGCCTGAATGCGGATAAGCGAAGGCTTAAGCACGCTCACTTGCACCAAAGCGCCACTATCGGTGCGAATATCAACGCTGGCACCCTCCTGCCTGAGGGTATCCAACTTACCCACTGGGGCGGCGTTGGCAGTAAATCCGATGGGAGCAATGACCAAGGCCACGGCCAGCGCCAGGGGGCTTAGTCTGGCACGGGAGCGCCATGGAGAAAATGAGGGAGAGAGGCTTGCCATAATTATCCTTATCGTCAAACGGCTCTGTGACTTTCAGTGGCTGATGGCACCCTGGCAAACACGCCAAAGGACAGCAGTAACTGTGGTCATCTTTTCAGTCATCTGACTATAAGAACAGCTTAATCGAAAGTTTTCAACACTTTTGAAATCTTTCGAAACCGTTTTAACAATGATATGCCACAATAAAAATAAGGTTAGAAATCATTTAATAACAACCTAAATTCAAAAACTTAATTAACACACCTTGCTCGTCACGAATGAGGGCCTGATGCTGGCGCGATGAAAATCAACGTAAAGTACAAGGCGCTCGAATTCAGGGGGCTGAGGGGCATTTCAGGGTAACGCAGGCACCACCCAGTGCCTGACTGCGTCCCAGGGTCACTTCAACAGACAGATGGCGGCAAAGCAGAGCGACTGTCGACAAGCCCAGGCCCACGCCCTGATAGAGTCGATGCGTAGAAAGTTCGTCCTGATAAAAGGCAGCAAGCAGCGAATCTGTATTTTCGGTGAAGCCAGGGCCGTCATCTTCCACCTGCACCACCAGCTCCTTATCCCAGTTCAGGCTGACCCTCACCCGAGAACTGGCATAGCGGGAGGCATTGCTGATGAGGTTTTGCATGATGCGCTCAAATCCGGCCTTATCCTGCACTATCACATCGGCCTCTCCCGCTATTTCCAGAGTCACACTCACCAGCGGTTCAAACTTGGCAAAGCAGTCGGCGACCAGCTGTCTGCCAGAGAAGCTTTGTTGCTGCTCGCTCGGCCGATACTGAGACAACTCGGCATGGCTTAAAAACTCGTCAATAAGTTGCTCAAGCTCAGCCAAATCTTCATCGAGACTCTCGAAAGTATCAGAGACTGCCTGACTATGGGCGCTACGCCCCATTACCAGGGTAAATTTCATTCTGGCCAGGGGAGTCAGAAAATCATGGGAGACGGCATTGATAAAGTCCCGCTGTTGACTGCGGTGAAAGGCGAGCTTTTGCGCCATGTCTGCCATGGTATTGCCGATGGCTCCCAACATGGTTAGTCGGGTGATGGACGCAGTGGCCCCAAAATCAACCCGGCTGACCTGGGCGCAAAATGCCTTCAACTTCTTGATATCCAAATACAGTGGCCAGCAAATCAACAGTAGCGCCAATGCAAGCAAAGCATAGGGCAGCAGTTGCCAGAGCACGGGTTGCCGGTCAAGAGGGCTTTCAGGGTAATCGATAGGACCAACAATGGTCACCTGGCTGGGGTCGGCGGGGTTCTGCCGGTAAAAATAAAACGCCTGCGCCTTATCCTGCAGCACTGCTGTGCCACCCTGCAGCAGCAGAGCCCGGGTCTCATCGGGAATGGCCAGCTGCTCCAGGGGCAGGCTGGCGACCGGCAGCTGCGACAAATCCATACTGCCTTCGGTCAGGGCAAACAGCTGGTTTAAAAAGGCCTCTTCCTGGGGATAGAGCAGGTGTGGCTGCTGGGTGCTGATATCGTAAATCCGCGAGAACAACAGTAGCGAACTCACGACTGCCAATAGCAGACCACTGTAAAGCTTCAACATGCCTAGCCCCAAATATCCGGGACAAACAGGTAACCCTTACCCCAGATAGTTTTGATTTTAAAGGGATCGTCCATGTTATCCCCCAGCTTGCGTCTGAGGCGGCTGATCCTGTTGTCCATGGTGCGATTGAGCCCATCGTAGGGTGCACCTGTGGTGTACTTGAACAGGTCTTCACGGCAGACTATCTGACCTGCGTGTTTGGCCAGCTGCGCCAGAATATCGAACTCGGCTGTGGTCAGACGCAGTGATTCTTCATCCCAAAACGCCTGCCGGGCCGCAAGACGAATGCAAAGGCGACCAAAGTGCATCTCAGATTGGGGTTTGGCAGTATCAACCTCTACCATCTCTTGCGGCTCGCGGCGCTTTAAGCGGGTTTGGATACGCGCCAGCAGGATTTCAGGCGCCACCGGCTTGGTGAGGTAATCATCGGCGCCTGCCATCAAGCCTTCCACCTCATCCACGGCAGATCGCCTCGCCGTCATAAACAGAATTTGCCCAGTAAAACGGTCGCGGATTTGTCGGCACAGACTGATGCCATCTTCCGTTGGCAGGCCTATGTCCAAGAGCAGCAAATCGAAACTGCCGTAGTAGAGCTGCTCCAATGCCCCCTCGGCCGACGGCAGGTGTGTCACCTCAAAACCATGGGACTGCAGAAAGTTCTTTACCAACCCGGCAAGTTTATGGTCATCTTCGATGTAGAGGATTTTGGCTTGCATCAAAACAGGCTCCAGGCCGCTCTTTGTCGGGGTTTTCGTTTAGGGATATGCAGCACCCGGAGACTGACGCTGGCAAGGGGCAAGTTATCCTGACCGAGCAGGCGAAACTCCACATCGCTGCTACTGCTGATATCCAGTGACCAGGCAGTGTGGCTGGCGGGAAGATCGCAGTAAAGCGCCTCACTCTCGCCAAGCACCTCAATGCAGACGCTTTGCTGCACTTCGGCCTGCCAGGCCAGAGTAACCCTGACGCTACAATCGCCCTCGTCAACAGCACATTGGCTTGGAGTGAGCTCAAACAGTGCTATTGCCCATGCAGGTGGTGCGACTGTGGCTATTGCACAAAGTAACAGAGCTGAGACTACTTTGCGGTGCTGCATGTTCAGAAGCCCCAGGCAACGCCAATAAATGCAGAGACTACTGCCTTGTCTTCCACCAAAGGGCTATCGCTGATGCTGCTGCCAAGCCACTGATAGCGAAAGTCACTTATCAACCTTAGGCTGTCTGTCCAATGATATTGATAGCGCAGCTTGAGGGCGCTGTTGAGGCTGTAGTCGGTCTCGTAGCGACTGAACCCCTTGATGCGATCCTGTAACCGGGTGCCATAGTAATAGTCCACCAGTTGGTCGTTTTGGTATTGCAGTTCGCCCCCCAGCGCAAACTGGTGGCTACCCCACTGAAGCAGGTATTCCCCGCGGCCAAAGGCCTCAAATCCCTCATGCACGCCGGTCACATCTGTAACGGCCAGGAAGGAAAAATGCCAGCTTTCGAGATTCAGGGTCCAGCTGGCACCGGCCATGTAAGACAGCTTGCGGTCGGCAATTTGCGAAATGTCTCCCCGGCGGACGCTGGTATCGACGGGCACAACACCACCGGTATTGGGAGATTGGGGCGGCCTGGCCAGCGGCAGCAACATCCCGGCATTGTACCTGTTATCAAAAAAATACAACCCGTCTTCATTGAATTGGCTGATAAGGGCGAGATTACCCCAGGCGCTTTGTATTGGTGTCCAACTCAGCTGGGTGTTGGTCCAGGCAAAATCGCCATTAAAATATTCAACTTTGGGCACCAGATAGAGGGGAATATTGCGCTTGTTGTACAAAGGATTGGTCACAGTGCCATAGCCTATGGCCACGCCCAGGTGCCAGCCTTCGTCTTCGGTATAGATGTCTTCGGCCAGCTCTCCTGCATCAATAACAGAACAAAACAGCAAGCCAAGACCCAGGAGTATTGCCCGGCAGATATTGATGCCGTGGGCAATACGAACGTGACAGAATGGATTTTTGAGAATGTTTATTTTTCGCACATTACTACCTCGCTGGCGATTCTGCCACATTCGTACGGTAAAATTAAGCCCGGCGTTGCCGGGCTTAATGGCCAGGTTAAGCAGCTACCCGCCGTCTTTGCTGACGCAGAGCGCCAAAGAGTGCCAAGAACAACATGGACCAACCCAGGGCACCACCCGATGAAGTCTCTGTTTTTTCTTCAACTTCGGGCTTGGGTGGGAACTTACAGCTGCCGTCATCCTGATTGGCATTCGGGTCGAAGTTGGTTGCACCACTGTCGGTACAGCCTTTTTCAACACCGTCTGACATCACGCTGAGCAGGAAGCTGCTGCTTACTGAATCAGCCATGTTGGCAGTATCACGCACCATGACCGTCACTTCTGTTTCACCGTGAAAATCTGCATCCGGCGTCAGGGTCACAGTAGCGCCAGAACCGTGGCCACTCAGCTCATAGCTGAAGTGGTCACCCACCAGGCTGATTTCGTTGCTCACCTTATTGCTGTCGGCATAGGTCACGTCGAAGCTGATGCTGCTGTTTTCATCCACCTGCATGTTCGGCAGCTGTGCCATCTGCAGGTTACCGCTTACCGCCACCTCAACTGACAGGCTTTCGGTATCTGCCCCTTCCATGCCATTTTCCAGCACCACTTTTTGCACGGAGTTGGCCGCCCGCTCGCTGACATAGGCCTGGAAATTCACTTCAAACTTCGATTGCTCAGGCCCCTGATAGTCCAGACAGAGCACCAGCTTGTCGCTCAGCTTTTCATCGAGATCGTTAAATGCGAAGCCTGCGCCGTGGGAGATGTCGACGGGAATATCACCATCCACCAGCATACGCCCGACAAAGCTCTTGAAGCCGATACTGCCATCACCGCTGGTGAGATTCAGATTGTCGTAGGCAATCAGCATCTCGTACTCACCGGGTTCATGGTCAATCAGCATGCGCATGAAGATTTCAAAATCGGCCAGCTGCTCAGGCGCTGAGGAGCGGGTGATATTGTCAAACTCCAGTACCAACCACTCACGGCTGTATGTGTACGTTGGCGTAACACCGGCATTGAGCTCGTACTGACCATAACCGCCGTCATATCGGGCAACCTGGTTATCACCAATCCACAGAGGCGCAATCATGTCTTCCGGTGCTGGCAAGCCAGTGAAGCCGTCAGGCATTTTCATGTGGGCATAGGGCAGGTTTCGCGCACCAAAATAAATCACACCGGCAGGGCTTATCTTGATACTGTCGTACGACTTGTTGCCAAAGAAGGGGAAGGTCACCTTCTGGTCGGTCGCCATCAGATCAGACAACAGATATTCCTTGCTATTTCGGTAGTTACCTTCGAGTCCCTCGAGTGTTCTCCATCCCAGCTGACGCAGGTCCAGATAACCGGGCTCAGGTGAATTGGCCGCAGTCAGACTACAGAGTGGATCGTCCTGATTGGAGGTGATCTTGTAGTTACGCTGCACATCACGGGTGCTTTCCTGTACACCGGCCAGATGGAGGCTGTTGTCTTCTACCATCGGCGTGCCCGGTGTCGCGTGTGACGCCTTCACCGATTCGGGAACAATTTGCAGACCAGCAGGGAAATTGGCATTGAAGACAAAGTCCTTGGCTGCTGCATCATTGTTGGCTATGACAGAAAGTGTAAAATCCACCAGGTCTCCAGGCTTGGCATGGGTATGGCTGGCGGTCAGGCTGACATCTTCATCGCGCTGGATAAGCGTGACAGGCACATACCCCAGGTTTCCGGGATTATTGCCGTCACTGCCCAGATCAAAGCCGCCAAAATACACATCGCCAACCTGCAATTCTGGGATGCGGTAGCTCAAATTCAGCGGGTAGCTGCGATAGCCCGGAATGCTGCTTTCGCCGGATACGGTCAGGTTACCGTTATCCAGGGCAGGCACCACGGCTTCGGCAACGGTAATTTCGCGTCCCAAATCTTCCTTGCCATAACCCACAGTGGCCAGACTCATGTAAACAGTCCAATAAGTACCGGCATTGGGTTGCTGGATGCTGCAGTAGTTTGCCTCTGTATAGGAGGTGGACATACACAGCATTTCTTCGGGATCCGGCAAGCCGTTCTGGTTGCTGTCTTCACCCATAAACACCAGCACTCTCGAGTGGTCATCACCCACCACACGGCTGAACAAGGCCTGCGAATTGTCGGGCACATTGGTCAGTGTCATGTGGTTATTGAGTTTACCCTCGGCATCCAAATCAAAGGGATCGCCTCCCGTGGTGTCGGTAAACATGTGCGCACTGTGCTGAGCGGCTTTGACCAGACCATAACTGCGGGTCGTGAGATCATTTACCTCAGCCGTATCGAAAGGTCCCACTTCCATTTGGCCTGATGTACGGTGGGCATCCACCATCACATGGCTCGGAATACCTTTGGCCCCTACCCAGGTCCATACTGGCAATTCCAACACTGGGGCATCCGGGTTGGAGGAGGTCACCAACACCTGGCCCTGATTGCCTGACAAAGACACCAAGTCCACGGCACTTGTGGTCTGCTTGTTTACCACAGACACCACGATGGACTGAGTCTCACCGGCCTTGAGGGAGAAGCTCTCTGGTTGCACCTTGATGTCGAAACCATCCAAAAAGGCTTCGGTGCTCAGCGTCCAATGACCATCTCGCTCGGCGGTAAAGGTACGCATAAAGCTGCAGCTGTCACCGCAATCCGTATCGACCATGTAGGCGGTGTTAAGCTTTTTCACATCGCCGCCATTGCCTGGGTTGGCCATCGCCAGGGCTTCCATGTCCTCATGCAGTGTCAAATCGACCTTGTCGGCCATGTTTACGTTCATGCGGCCGGCACCCATATCCTGGTAACCGGATAACTCCTGATAGCTGGTGTAAGGATTAATGATTGAACCGTTTTCCAGCTGATTGGTGGCGGTCATCATCAGCGCAGACTGCACCTGCATAGGCGACCAGTCTGGATGTGACTGACGCAACAGGGTCGCAGCACCCGCTACATGGGGACTGGCCATCGAGGTACCGCTCATGGTAGTCCAAAGGCCTGATCTTGGGTTTTTGGTAAAGGGTTGATCGTCAGAGGACGGGGCAAAGATGTCTACACCCGGCGCTGCGATGTCCACCACCATGGTATCGATGCCAAAGTAAGAAGGACCGCGTGATGAGAAGCCCGCCATGGTTTCTTTTTCGACAGGGGTCAATGCCATTTCTGTACCCGTGATGGTGCCGAAATGTCCGGAGCCCGTGCTCAGCCAGGTGTTGAGTTTCTGACCATTGGCAAAGCTGATGTGGATCCCCGGGATAGCATGGGGTACATCGGGAGTGACGGAGTTATCCAGAAAGGGCGATTGATTCTGGATGATAATGCCTTCGGCACCACCTGCCGCCACGTTCAGTGACTTGGCGTACAATGGCAGCGAGCTGCGCTTACACAGCACTATCACCTTCTCCTGACTTTCATCCACATCCGCAGTATCGGGATTGTCTGCCAAATCGAAGGTGCCCGCGGGATAAGGCTTGTCGCAGTTGGCCCAGTTAAACGCATAGGTTTCGTTGGGGTTGGGATAATCCTGCGCCCGCACGATAAGACCACTGACTTCTTCAAAGGTCACCGAACGACCGCTCATGGCCTCAGGTGCGGCAGTTGCACCGCCGCGCATATCCTGCAGATATTTATCCTGATATTCGGTCACTGCAGCTGGCGTATGGGCGCCCACATTGGTCAGCCAGGGTGAGGAGTGGTCGGCAGTATAGAGCCTGTCACCATTGTTACCCGCGGCAGTCACCACAAAGATGCCTGATTTAGCGGCGTGCAGGAAGGCCTGCTCCATAGGGTCGAGCCAGGGGTCTTCTTCAATGCCACCCAAAGACAGGTTAATCACATCAACGTTATCGATGACCGATTGCTCCACCGCCTTGAGGATCGCCACCTCAGGACAACCTGCATAAGGGTCGCCTGAACTGCCGGGCAGACACACCTGATAGGAGATGATATTGGCGTGTGGTGCCATGCCGGAGACCTGTGGGAAAACAAAGTTGGTGTGGATCCCCTCAGACTGAGGCTTGCCTTCTGCAATCACAAAAGGCTGGTTCTTAATGATGTTACCGGCAGCGGTCCCAGCCACATGTGAGCCATGGCTGTGATAATCCTCACCTACAGGTGGGCGGGATTCCGCAAAAACAGGATCACTGTAGGCATCTGTCACTTCGGGGAAGGAGTACACACCAATCAACTTGTCGTTACAGAGGCCCTCGAAGGTTGCACAGTCACCGAGGTACTTGTCTCCCAGGGGATTAATGTGGCGATAGCCATCACCACCAACGGCGGCAAAGGATGGGTGGTCGGTGTTAATGCCGGTGTCGATAATCCCCACTATCATGCCTTCACCCATGTTGGACGCAAGGCCATTGCTGGCATTGGTCCAGACCTGATCGGCGCCGGTTTGGCTGGCGGTGTTATGGGTAAACAGCTGACGGGTTTTGGCGCGGGAAATGTGTTTAATGCCAGGTACTTTTGCCAAGCGTAAAGCATCATCCTGAGTCATTCTGGTGCTGAAACCGTTCAGTGTCATGGCAAAGGTTTGTTCGACCTGAATATTCAGCCCTTGCTGTGTCAAGGCATTGGACAGCAGCTGCTCGCGTTTTTGCACCAGGTAACGGGTGTACTGACCCAAAGCCCCTTCGTTGATCGAGAGGGGTTTGCTACCCATCAGCTGGCGCTGCACCTGAGTGTTGGTGGCCGCAAACTGTTGCAGCGAACCGTCGTACACGGCGGCAGGCATGTCTTCAAGCTGGACGATATAGGTTTGAATACCAGAGATGTCCTGCTCGGGGGTAAAGATTCTGTGTTGCTTTTTAACTTGCTGATTCGCAATGCCCGCGTATTCGGGTGTAGAAATCGGCTGGGGTGCGTAATCGGCCGGTGGTGCATTCCACTGCGGGGCATCAGTACCATTGCCACCACTGGCCGCACCGGCACCGGCGTACAGCGCACTGGCAACCATCAGAGAGACGTGAGTTAGTTTGCTCATTGTTCCTTTCCATTGGATTATTTTTGTAATGGATACGAGGTTTCAAGGTGAGCTTCATCGAGTCACAGACCCACAGCAGGACGAAAAACACCCAGTTGTGATTGTCTTGTTTTATGGATGTTATGACTGTCCCAGTTTGTCCCGAATTGTCGCAAACCGTATCAGGCCTCTGTCTGGCGGTGTGGCTTCGAGCCGGGTGGAACAGGAGAAAACCATGGCGAAGGAGTGCTTATTGCTGGGAAAGGATGGGCTGAATCAAACGAAGCCCGGCGCCGTACTGAAATACAATCTCGGGCAATGGGCAGTAACCAGCCCCGAACGGCTCAGGGCTTACGGGCCTTGATGGAAAACACCAGTGGAATGGGTTTGCCATCGATACGCTGGCGAAAACGGCCGGGCTCCTCTTCTTCGAGGTTTTCGAAGCAGTTATAGGGGCTGAAGTCATATTCCCGCAGCGACTCTATCACCAATCCAGCGTTAATCAGTGCCGATACCACCTGCCCCAGATCGTGCGACCAACTGACCATGGTGTTTTCGGCGTCACGGCTGTTTTCTGTGTAACTGCCCTCTTGCTCCACATCAGCCTTGCCGGTATAGAAGTAATCATAACCATCGAGCAGCGCCTTGATGGGATGAAACTCCGCGAGATAAAAATAGCCCCCGGGCTTGAGGCAGGAAGCAATGGTATTGGCCCAGACAGTTAAATCCGGCAGCCAGCAAAGCACGCCGTAGGAGGCATAGACCAGGTCGAAATCGCCCTCAACGAGATTGCGGGCATCCAGCACATTGCCACACACAAACTGCACGGGTACACCCAATTTCGCCTCGATATCGAGCGTATCTGCAATTTGGGTTGCGGCGGCAATGGCCTTGGGAGACAGGTCCAGACCAGTGACCGAAGCGGCGCCTTCACGGGCCCATGACAGGGTATCCTGACCGAAGTGACACTGCAGGTGGAGCAAACTTTTACCTCGCACATCCAGCTCGGCAAGTTCAATTTCGCGCAAGCTGGTGTTACCCGCCATAAAACCGGGCATATCGTAAAAGTCGGACTCGAGATGCAGCTCGGTACGGTTATCCCAAGCGTGCTGATTGATAGTGAGGAAGTCGTCCATGATAAGTAATCAAAGCTGGTAAGCGATATGTGCTGTCAACCATAAGCCCCTTGGCTGCTCAACACCAGCTTTGATTTGCACTGCGTCCTATCAGCACTCTGGGGCCAACACTCTGCCTGCGAGATACACTTTGCCCTCGCCGTCTGCTACCACGTAAACATTGCAAACAGGGGATCACTGCGTCGCGCAGGTTCAGACCCTATAACAGGAAGGCCCCCGTTAATGAGTGTATTTTGAGTCCAAGCACGCTATCAAATAAAGGGGGGAAATCACCGTCGGGAGTAACGTGCGCGCACCTTAGGGGCGAGTCAGTGGCAGCCAGAGTTCCGAACGCTGCAAAGGCGTCGAGGCCGGCAACAGGGAATTGGTTAATCTGAACCTGAGACTGTTGTCAAAGCGTTCCAAAGGGAACAGCCCGGCAGTGGTGGGGTGATTGAACAGAAATTGACGCAACTCACCACTCACAGCCATGGCCTCCAGCGTGGTACTCAGACGTTGGTACAAAGCGTTGTTATTCTTGCCCACAAAAAAGTACATGGGAAAGGGATAGGTAATCAGCACACCTTCATAGGCAACCAGGTCCTGCTGGCCGTCGGCCGCCAATTCTGCACCGACCTCATTAAGCCCGCGGGGAAAATAGTCACAGCGTCCCTGCTTAAGCATAGTGTACATAAGTTCGAATTTGGCTATCCGGGCGACCCTGAAACCATTCACCTCCAATATGTCCGAATCCGGCCACTGAGCCCCCTGACATGCCATTAGTCTTCGCCAATCAGCCAAGGTTTTATAGCCTCGAAACTCTTCTAACCTGTCGCGGCGGATCACCGGCACTCTGATCCCCAGCAAGCCTGCAAACAAGGGCACCTCTACGGCCTTGAATTTTTCTTGCCGTTGTTTAGTGGTGCCGGCCCAAAAGACATGTAACATGCCGCTGTTTAGCGCAGCAAAGGCCCGGAATTGGGAAAAATCTCCATTCACTTCTTCGACCCTGGCCTCGCCCCACTGCTCACGACTGTTATCCAGCACCAGTTGCAGCAAATCCACATAGAATTCATGGCTGGCATTGCGTGCCGAACGCTGTGACTCCACCCATACAATCTGGCTGGTCGTTTCAGGTGCCGACCAGGCTTGGGTCATGCTCAAACAAAACAATAAGGGCAGCCAATAGTGCTTCATTCCATCGTCCTGAAATCGCTACATTCTCCGGCAAGCTTCCGGGTTCACTCTGAGCATAGTGATGGGCCATGAAGGGCGCCAATAAAAACGCTTCACAGAAAGACGGGAAATGGGGGAGTTTCAAGTAAAAAGCTCAGGGCCAGCGTGTTTGAAATGCGGCACCTCAGCACTCTTCAAGGGAGTGGTAAACAAGCCCTCGCTCGGCTCAGTGGCCCACGTGCAGTCCAGCCCGGTCACAGGAAATATCCCCAAAAGCACTAAGTCTGGGGTTACCCGCTACCAAGCCAGGCAGACGGAAAAAGCCGGGGGGCGAATGCAGGTCATTGCGCTTGTTCCAAACATGCTGATTTACGATGAAAAAGTCGCTCACGAAAGCCATTAAACATCATTACCGGTGAATACAAAAAGCCACCAACACTGATTGTAAGGCACTCTATCAGCGCTTAACCGGAGACGCTCAACCGGCGAGGGAAACCTTGCTCTCGCTGGCGGACTGTTGGGCACGCATTTGCCGATAGAGTCGTGCAAGCCCAGCCAGGGGCAATAGCAACAGCAGGTTCAGCTGGATGCCCACCAGCGGCAGGTTCGGGAATGGTACGCGGGCTTGCAGAGCCGAGACCAATACAATGCCGTAAAAAATGCTCATTATCAGCAGTATATGCTTTGAACTCAGCTGGCACTCGGGAACCCAATGGGCCGCAAGTCGGGCAGAACCCCATCCAAGCCAGGCGCCCATCACCACATCCAGTGGCCAATGCGCGCCATTGGTGATGCGGCTTAGGCCTACCATCAGGGCTAACAATAAAATCAGTGTCTTGATATCAGTGCGACGGCAGAGAGTCCAGGCCATGCCCGCAATGACAAACACTGTGCCCGTGTGGGCCGATGGGAAACTGTGGTTGAGGCGCATCGCGCCGACAATGCGGATATGCTCCAGTACTGCGGCAGGGCGCATCACATCAAAGCCTTGCTTCAGGGCATTGATCAACAAGGCCGCAACCGCGATAGCGGTAAGAGATTTCCAGAAAATGGATGGGCGAAAACATAGGATAGTCAACCAGATACAGGCCGCAGCAATGCCATTCCCCCAATCTGTGACAAGGGCCAACGGGGTGTCGGGCACAAGCCTTCCCGCCTGATTAATAAAGAGAAACAACTGCTGGCTGGCCGAAGGCACCTGACTGAAAAAAATGGCCAACGAACCCAAGGCCAAAAAAACGGCCTGCGCCCCGGAAATATCAGTGTTACCCAGCTTCATCAGCTGCCCCAATGTTGTTTTATTGTAATCTTTTGGGGAGCATCATATCGCCACTTATGTCAATGAAGTGTCCTCATTCATCATACTTTGGTTGAACACAACCTGGGCTACCACACCCTCGGGTGCCACAACCATGGAAAAGTGCCAGCCATAACGCTTGCAAATATCTTCCACCAGAATGAGACCGATACCGTGGCTCTCACCATGCTCTATGGCCTCCCCGCCGAGGTTGGAGATTTGAATACCACTGGCATCGGTGCGTAAATACACACGGGCGCCCACACTGTGGATAAAGGCATTGGCCAGCAGGTTTTCAATCAGGCAACCGAGCAAAAGCGGGTGTGCCGGCAGCTGGCAAGGGCTAACATGCATGGAAAACTCTGCGGCGCTGCTCTTCCTGCGGATAGCCAGCCGCTCAAGTAAAGGGGCCAGCAAGGCCTCATCAAGCAGACAATGACCATCATCCTGTTCGGTTCGGCGCGCAAGCAGCAGAAGGACACCAGTGAGATTTTCCATTTCCCACACAGCACGCATCGCCCGCTGCATGGCTGGCGCCTCTGCGTCTCCCATTTTGCTCAGTGCCAGCTTAAGGACGGTCAAGGGTGTGCGAAACTCATGGCTCACGTAATGGGTAAACTTCTTTTCTCTGGCCAACGCTTCCTTCACCCGGGCGTGGCTTTGATTGAGGGCATTCACCAGGGCCACATATTCCCGGGTGTCATCTTTCAGCGTGATGGGTTCCAGCGCCCGGGCATCGGCGTCCAAGTGACGGGCAAGGGAATCGAAGGGCTTACCGATACGCCTCGCCGTGCTGCGGATATACAGGCTTGAAAACAGCAGTAAGCTGGCGCCGCCACCTATCAGCAAGGTATCCAGCAAAAAGTCCTGCCAGCCTTCCAGCTCAAACAGATCGGGGCGCTGCACCAGATACAAGAGTCTGCCGTCACGGTCAACAACCAAGACGTTGAATTCAAAATCAATATTGGGGTGACGTAGATTGTAGAGTCCGGGTTCCCGGGACGGCAGCTGGGCAGCCAGCTCTGCCGGTAACGATGGCAACACCTGAATTTGAGCCTCATCCGGGGATGACAGAGCTCCATGTTCGTAGGCATCCACCAGCTGGGGAGCCACGGTTTGCAGAAAAGCGCCACTGAGGTGGTTTTCGAGCGCATGAATGCCGAATTCAATCAAGAGCGCGTAACAGCCAAGGAGCACCGCTGCGCCAATCATAAAACTGCGATTGATCTTCTGCTCAATACCGGGATTCACAACAAACGATATCCTTTGCGGGCCTGGGTATGGATGCGTTTCTCGGGAAAGGGTTTGTCGAGTTTTTGCCTGAGCAGGTAAATGTGTTTGCGCAGAATATCGTCATCAGGCGGCCCCTCTGGCCAGAGCACACGTTCCAGCTCTTCGCGGCCAAGTAACTTGCCCGGATGGCGCATCAGGCAGGTGAGCAATGCAAAACACACCGGGGGCAACAGCAGCTCTACACCAGACCTGAAGACCTTGTGGCTGCGCAAATCCAGCTTTATGTCTTTATAGGTTAAGGCTTGGGAAAAGCCCTGACCCGAGCAGCGGCGCACCACGGCGCCGATGCGTAAGCGCAGTTCATCCAAATCGAAGGGCTTAACCAGGTAATCATCAGCGCCGGCGCTGAGCCCGGCAAGCAGGTCTTCACGGGTATCCCGGGCCGTCAGTATGATGATGGGGGTATTGACCCCGGCCTCGCGCAGGCGACTGCACAGCACCAGACCATCCATCCCGGGCAGATTAAGATCCAGCAAAATCAAATCATAATGGTGCGTCTGAGCCAATCGGAATCCCTGCAAGCCATTGATAGCAAAGTCCCAATCGTTATCTGATAACTCTTCAGCCAGAGATGCGGCTATGTCCGTGTTGTCTTCAACCAGCAGAATTTTCACCCAAAAACCTCAACCGCCTTTTTCGGATTAGATAACTTTCCCGGCGCCGGGTTCCCCGGAGCCACTGGGCTGATGAGGGCTTCCTTGGCGGCCTTTGAAAGCTTCTTGACCGCCAGCTCTCGGCGCAGCGCATCGCCACGGCTGCCGACATTCTCCTGATACACCAGAGTAAGCGGGCCACGACCACGCAAATATTTGGCGGCCCTGGCACCGCCGCACTGATGCTCATCGAAACGGCGAGCCACGTTGGTTGTCACGCCGGTGTACAGCTCGCCAGTGGCGCAGCGGATAATATAAAGCTGCCAGATAGGGCTCACTCTATGCCCCACAGGTGCAGGAAAAATGCGTATTCCAACGCCATATCCTCAAACTGGCTATAGCGGCCCGACTTGCCACCATGGCCTGCTTCCATATCCGTCACCAGCAGCAGTTCGTTGTTATCGGTTTTAAGCTCACGCAATTTAGCGACCCACTTGGCCGGCTCAAAGTACTGAACCTGTGAGTCGTGCAGGCCTGTGGTGACCAACAGATGGGGATATGGCTGACGGGTCACGTTGTCATAGGGCGAGTAGCTGAGCATATAGTCAAAGCTCGGCTTCTCGTTGGGGTTGCCCCACTCGTCGTACTCGTTGGTGGTCAGTGGAATCGACTCATCCAGCATAGTGGTGACCACATCCACAAAGGGCACACCGGCATGGATGGCCAGGTACCTGTCGGGCGCCATATTGGCCACGGCGCCCACAAGCAGTCCGCCGGCACTGGCACCACTGGCCACAACCTTGTCTCTGGCACCGTAACCGGCATTGACCAGTGCGTCGGTCACATCAATAAAGTCGGTGAAGGAGTTCTTCTTGTCGAACATGCGACCGGCATCATACCAGGGCCTGCCCAGCATCTCGCCGCCCCGTACGTGGGCGATGGCATACACCACGCCTCTGTCCAGCAGGCTCAGCGCCGACAGGGAAAAGTCCGGATCGACCACGCTGCCATAGGCACCATAGCCATATTGGTAGAGCGGATTGGTGCCATCTTTTTTGAATTTATCTTTGCGATACACCACAGACACGGGCACCAACACGCCATCCCGGGCGGGCAGCATCAAACGTTCGCTCTGATAGGCGCCTGCTTCAAACCCCGGCACCTTAAGCTGCTTAAGCAACTTACGCTCACCGGTGTGAATGTCGTATTCGTAGGTAGCATCTGGGGTGGTCAGGCTGGAATAGCCAAAACGTACTGTGTTCGCGCTCTGGTCTCGGTTGGTGCCAAGCCAGGTCACGTACGCGGCTTCATCGAAATGGATTTCCCGGCTCTGGCTGCCATCCGGATCGTAGACCCGTATGTGGGTAGCACCCGCTTCCCGGGTTTGCAGCACCAGGGCGTCTTTGAGCAGCAGCATATCTTCAATACGCACCTGCTCGTTATAGGGCACAACTTCCTGCCAGCGGGATTTGTCGGCGGTGTCAGTGCCATTGACTTTCATCAGACGGAAATTGGTGGCCTGCCAGTTGGTAAGCACATAGTACTCATCCCCCAGCTTGGTGATGGCATATTCATGACCCTCTTCCCTCGGCAGAAAAGAGGTGAAATTGCCCAGCGGCTGGTTGGCATCCAACAGCTGCACTTCGGTGGTCGTGGTACTTTCATGGAAGAGTAAAATCCGGCTGCCATCAAGGGTCTTGCCAAGGCCGATATAGAAGCTGTCGTCGGCCTCTTCATACACCAGCACATCTTCGCTTTGAGGCGTCCCAAGACGGTGGCGATACACCTGATAGCCAAGCAGCGTCTGAGGGTCTTTGGCGATGTAAAACACATGCTTGCCATCGTTGGCCCACACAGCTTCGCCTTCGGTGTTGTCCAGCACATCGGCCAACAAGTTACCGCTGGCCAAATCCTTGAAATAGATCTTGTAAATCCGGCGGCTCAGCAGGTCTTCCCCGAAGGCCATAAGCTTGCCATCTTCACTGACGCTGACATTGCCAAGGGAATAAAAATCTTGCCCGGCAGCACGTTCATTGGCATCCAGCAACACTTCTTCAGTCCCGTTCAGGGACGCTTTGCGCGCGATGATGGGGTACTCTTTGTCGCCTTCCACCCGGCGGTAATAGTACTTGCCATGCCACAGATAAGGCACTGAGCTGTCGTCCTTCACCATGCGGGCGGTCATTTCGGCAAAGAGTTTTTCTTTTAACCCTTTCCAGGGTGCCATTCGGGCTTCGGCGTAAGCATTTTCGGCATTGAGATGGGCTATCACATCCGCGTCGGCGCGGTCATCGTCCCGCAGCCAATAGTAGTCATCCACCCGGGTGACACCATGGTGAGTCATTTCATAGGGCACCTTGGCCGCGACAGGGGCCACAGGCGCCGCATCTTCCCGGGCAAGGGCTCCTGAATGTTTATCGATATTGTGACTGCATGCGGACACCATTAACCATACTCCTGCCACCAACGCCTGTCGTTTCATACCCAAATCCATCGGTTATTAACATTATGCGGAACATCAAAATTATGCCGACCATAGTGCCTTGGCCCATCACATCAAGGCAAGGACAAGGTTTGCATTCGGCGCATCGGTAGCAGACAATGTGCCCGCCCGGTGCAAACACCGGGTGAAGTTACATTCTCAGGGCGGGGTGAAATTCCCCACCGGCGGTGAAGAGGCATCTCTGGATGCCACAAAGCCCGCGAGCGCCTGCGAGCATGGTTTTGCGCAGGGTCAGCAGATCCGGTGATCCCGTTAACGGGTATTCCGGAGCCGACGGTGTTGTCCTGGTGCAGGAATTCATCCCTGTCAGCCAGGCTCAGTCCGGATGGGAGAGAATGGTCGAGAATATCCGGTGATGACACTGTCTCAGCCCCGGCTGAAACGCGCTGCCTGCTGTCTGACGACTGCGGTCAGTACCGGCTTTCGCACCTTAACACCTTGCCGTGTGGCACAGGTGGATCCTGCTATGCCCTGATCCAATAACCCTATGTGATTTAAGGAACTATTATGGATCAGATTCAAACATCCCCTTCACTGCTGGCGCAGTTTGGCAATCCGCTTACCCGGGTCGATGCGGCCCTCGATGCACTGCGGCGCGGCCATGGCGTACTTGTGGTCGACGATGAAGACCGTGAAAACGAAGGCGACCTGATTTTTGCCGCCGAGTCATTAACCAATGCGCAGATGGCCATGCTTATCCGTGAGTGTTCAGGCATCGTTTGCCTGTGCCTGACCGATGAGCGGGTGCGCCAGCTTGAGTTGCCACCCATGGTGGCGCAAAACAACAGCCAATACGGTACTGCATTTACCGTGAGTATCGAAGCCAAACAAGGCGTCACCACAGGCGTGTCTGCCGCTGACCGGGTCACCACCATCAGGGCAGCCATTGCCGATGGTGCCAAACCCTGTGATCTGGCCCGTCCGGGTCATGTTTATCCGCTGCGGGCACACCCCGCAGGCGTACTTGGACGCCGTGGTCATACCGAAGGCACTGTAGACCTGATGCGTCTGGCGGGGCTGAAGCCCTTTGGTGTGCTGTGCGAGCTGACCAACCCAGATGGCACCATGGCACGCCTGCCTGAAATCATCGCCTTCGGCCAGGCTCACCAGATGCCGGTGCTCAGCATTGAAGATCTGGTGCAATACCGTGAGGCACTGATGAGCCAAAGCGCCTGACGCTCATTGGGCCATCAAGTCCCCGACAGCTTGGGCACTTAATGCAAAAGGCGACCAGGGGTCGCCTTTTGTTTTGAAAGACTAAGGTGGCATACCTATGCCATCACCGAGCACACTATTGGGAACACGTCACCCCCAAGCGGATAAATAACCGAGTTATTGCTCTGAAACACACAGTTTTTTCGTGGCTTTTGTGATGTGGATTAGAAATCCATGAACTAGTGGTCGCCCCTCGGCCAAAGGCTGTGTTAATTGTTTGCGACTCTATACCCCCGGCATGGAAGACGTAGGGGACTATCTCGATTCACCATGGAGTTCTTTTGCAAATGGCCTCGCTGCACGACTACAGCCTCAGACAGAAGCTTATCCTGTTTGCAGTTTTGCCTATTCTGACCCTGGCTATCTTTGGCATCATTCGCGCAATGGGGCTGCATCAAGAATTTCAAACCGCCAGTCGCAATACCCTCGCCATTCAAATCAGCGGTGAAACCGCCGAACTCGTGTACGCGTTGCAGCACGAGCGCAACCTGAGCATGAATTATCTCAGTGATAAACCCACCATCACGGAAATAGACCTCGAGGCGCAGCAAGCCAAAACCGACTTAAGCTATCGACATTTGCTGCAAAGCCACGCACTCGCAAGATTCAGCCAGGACCTGGCCAGTGACGAGGCCAAGACCTTCAACGAGGTTCTGGGCAACATCAAGACCAGTGCCAATCGTCTGCCTCTGGTGCGTCAGGCGGTGCAACAACATCAGTGGGATGAGCCGGGTTTCTTCAATCGTTTCAATGATGAACTCCTGCTGCTTATCAATCAGTTGCAGCACCAAACCAATGATGCCGCCCAGTCGCGGGCTTATTCCGATCTCTTGCTGATTCTGAGAATTCAGGAGCTGGCAGCGCGGGAACGGGGCTTGATGACGCGGCTGCTGAGTGCCGATACCCTGGAGCCATCTACATTTAACCAATTGGAAACGTTGATAAAAGAACAGACCCATGGTGAAGATCTGGCGTTGGATACTTTTGAAGAACACCACAGGGTACTGCTGCAAAAACTGCAATCAGCGCTGCCGAGCCAACAGGTGGAAAACATCCGCGCCCAGGTGGCACAGCAACGTAACATAAGCCAGTTGGCCTGGGAGATGTCCGACAGCCTGGGTTACGGTGGACTAATCCACAGCTATAAAAATTTCCTGCTGCGGGGCGATGAGGTCTACGCCAGCCAATTTAACCAAAAATGGGATGACATGAGCCTGTTGCTGGCCAAACTCAAGGCGCTGCCCAATCTCAGCGCGGAGCAGCGAGGTGCCATCGACGAAATCAAACACACCTTGCTGCAGTACCATATGGGCATTCCCAAAATCCGCCAGCTCAGAGCCGCCGGTTTGCCGGTTCAAACCATTGATGCCCAATTACGGGTGGATGACTCGCGGCTGCGAAGCGCCCTGGATACCCTGAGATCCCCGGCCCCGCCGGTGAATGCCCGTCTTTGGTGGGAACTGGCCAACGAACGCACCGCCATGCTGCAGGACATGGCGCGCAGCGTAGCAGCTCATATTGAAAGCCTGAGCCAATATCAAATGCGGATGTCACTCATCTATATCTGCACTTATGCCGCGTCGGCACTGTTTACCCTGATACTCTCTTTGCTGCTGGGGCGTAAAATTACCGCCAGCTTTATGGGTAAAATCGAAAGCATTGCCTCGGACATGCAAAAAATGGCCGACGATCCCAAGCTGGAGCTGACGATAAAAACCAAGGGCAGTGATGAGATTGCCGCCATGGCTGAGGCCATGAACAAGATGCTCAAGGAGCGTAAAAAGTATCGTCAGGCCCTGGTCAGGGCCGCCGCCGTGTTTGAATATTCCGCCGAAGGCATCATGGTGACCGATGCCGATAACCACATTGAGCTTATCAACCCCGCCTTCAGCCAGATTACCGGCTACAGCATTGAAGAAGTGAAAGGCCGCAACCCCTCCATTCTCAGTTCGCACCGCAATCCACCGCATCTCTACGACGCCATGTGGGAATCGCTGCGCAGCACCGGTAAATGGGAGGGCGAAATCTGGAACCGCCGCAAAGATGGCGAGGTCTACCCCGAATATCTGGCCATTACCTTGGTGCGTGATGATGAGGGGCAGATAGTCCATCACATCGGTCTCTTTATGGACATCAGCCGCCGCAAGCAATACGAGCAGGACATCTGGTACAAGGCCAATTTCGATACCCTCACAGACCTGCCAAACCGCAAACTGCTGTCAGAACGACTCGGCCACGAGCTGAAAATGGCGGAACACGATGGTCGTAAACTGGCGGTGATGGTGCTGGATCTCGACAGATTCAAATATATCAATGATACCCAGGGCCACGACTGCGGTGACCTGCTGCTAAAAGCCGTCGCCAAGCGCCTGCAAACAGTCATGGGCTCCACCGACTTTATTGCCCGCCTCGGTGGCGATGAATTTGTGATAGTACTGCCCCGCCTGGCGCAGGAACATGCAGTAGAGCAATATGCCAAACGGTTGCTGCAATCCATGGGTGACCCCTTCAAAGTCGAGCAGGGTTCGATGTCTGTATCGGCCAGCCTGGGGATAGGCCTGTATCCCCAGGATGGGCTGGATGTGGAAACCCTGCTCAGTAATGCCGAAACCGCCATGTATGGCGCCAAGGACGAAGGGCGTAATCACTTTAAATACTTCACCCAGGAAATGAATCTGGCACTGATTGAACGCCTGGGTATGGAGCGTGACTTGCGCCGGGCCGTGGCCAACGACGAGTTTTGCTTGTTCTACCAACCCGTGGTGGACATGGAAAGCGGCGAGGTCACTTCACTGGAGGCCTTGCTGCGCTGGCAGGATCCCGAGCAGGGCCTGGTCTCACCGGTTCGCTTTATTCCGGTGGCGGAAGACATGGGATTGATGGGTGAACTGGGCCAGTGGGTGATGGACAAAGCACTGGCCGATTTGGCCCGTCTCCACACTCTGGGGTTTGGTTTGAGCATGGCCATCAACGTGTCGGCGTGCCAATGTCACTGCAAACGCCAGAGTCTGGACGAGCAACTCAGAAGTGCGCTGTCCCGTCATGGCATTGCGCCCCGCCATCTGCATGTGGAAATTACCGAGAGCTTGCTGTTGGACAACAGTCATCACTGCCTGGACACCCTGAACAATATTCGTGACCTGGGCTGTGCCATCTATCTGGACGATTTCGGTACCGGTTACTCGTCCCTCAGCTACCTGAAAAAATTCCCGATTTCGGCCATCAAAATCGATAAAAGCTTTGTGGAGCAACTGCCGGGCTGCGAGTCGGATGCCAGCCTGGTGCGCGCCATCGTCAACATGAGTAAGTCATTGGGTATGAAGCTGGTGGCAGAAGGAATCGAATCCAAAGACCAACAGGCCTTTTTGCAGGCGCTGGGCAGTCAGTTCGGTCAGGGCTACCTCTACTCACGTCCTCTGCCCTTTGAGGAATTGCTGCCGTGGCTTGAACGCCACCAGCACAGCCAGCCGGATGGATTTGCCTATCAAAACAGTTAATAAAAGCGGCCAATGGCCGCTTTTTCCGTTTCAGCGCAGCATTACTGCGCTGAGGGTTTCATGATGCTTTCCGCCTCTTGAGTGGCCAACATGGCCAAATCTTTATCGATAAAGAACAGCGCCTTGCCATCTTCACCAACCAGGCGGATTTTATCGACAATGCTCTTGAACAGCTTTTCTTCTTCATGCTGCTCTGCCACATACCACTGCAGGAAGTGGAAGGTGGAATAATCTTGTGTTGAAAAAGCAACATGGGCCAATTCATTGATTTTACGGGTGATGGTTTGCTCATGCTCGTAGGTATACTCGAACAGAGACAACAAAGACGTAAACTCGGCTTTGGGTGCGGCAATGGCACCAATGAGCGGCACGCCTCCGGTTTCGCTGACATAGGTAAACAGGCGGCGCATATGGCCCATTTCTTCGTCTGCATGGGCACGCATAAAGTGGGCGGCCCCTTCAAACCCCTTATCCTCGCACCAGGCACTCATTTGCAGATACAGGTTGGAAGAGAAAAATTCGAGGTTAATCTGCTCGTTGAGCTTTTCAATCATGGTGGCAGCCAGCATTGTTGCGTCCTTTATACGTCTTTTTCATGAATCGGCATTGTCACCAAGGCGATATCAAAGATCAATAAAATTTACCTAAATCAATGACTTTTAAATAGTAACACTTATCATTATTGCCGATAATCGAGTTACATTTGCTTACCAAGCAAACATGTTCTGTTTACATATAGCCACTAAGCTCCTTTGCATAACTATGCCAAGTGCGCCACCACATGAACCTGACCCATTCCAGCACACAAAACCCGGCCGCCACCACAGTGGCGCTGATGCTGATCCTGATGTTTGGCCTGCTTGCCATCGCAAAACTGCCAATACAGCTGCTGCCCAACATAGAGCAGCCCCAGATTTCCGTGTTCAATAACTGGCGTGCTGCGGCGCCCCAGGAAATGGAGTCGAATATCATAGAACCCCAGGAAAACGTGCTCAGGCAGGTACCCGGGGTTCAGGAAATGACATCCAATATCTCCCAGGGTTTTGGAGGCATTACGCTGACCTTCGAGGTGGGCACCAATATGCAGGAGGCGATGATTAATGTCATAAACGCCCTCAACCAAACACCGCCCAGACCGCTGGATGCGGGTGAGCCCTTTATCAATGTGGGCGGCGGAAATGGTGGTACCCCCAACCTGGCCTCTCTGCTGATTTACACCCTGCCGGATAATCCACAAACCGATTTATCCCAATACCAAAAGCTGATTGATGATTTGGTTGAGCCCAGGCTCAGGCAGATAACCGGTATTGGCGCCGTGCAACTGCAGAGTGAATTGCCCAAGGAACTGCACATTGAATTTGACCCCTTTAGGGCGGCCGCTCTGGGCATCACCCTAGATCAACTCAGAAGCACCATTTCCCGCGCAGCAGACATCTCCGGCGGCACCGCCAAGGTAGGGCGACGGGAATACACGGTACGCTTTGCCGGCCAGTATCGCCCCGAGACCCTGGGGCAACTCATCGTGGCCTACAATGCCGGGCGCCCCGTGTACCTGCATGAACTGGCTGACATTCGGGTCACCACCGCCGAGCAGCGGGGCTTCACCAAACGTAATGGCTACCCTGCGTACTACATCACCCTGCAAGGCACCTTCGACGCCAACACGGTCGAGGCACTGGACGGGGTCAACCAGGCCATCAACGATCTCAACCGGGAGGTGCTCAATCCCCGTGGACTGACGCTGGAGTTGTCCTTTGATGCCTCGGTCCATATCAAACGTGCCATCCTGCTGGTCAAAGGTAATCTGGGTATTGGGGTGCTACTTGCACTGCTGATTTTGTATGGCTTTTTGCGGGATATCCGCGCCACCCTGATGATTGGGGTCACCATACCCCTGGCACTGCTGATAGCCTTTATCACCCTCGAAGCCATGGGCAGAACACTGAATATCATCTCACTGGCGGGACTCGCGTTTGCGGTGGGTCTGGTGCTGGATGCCGCCATTATAGTGCAGGAAAACATCGTCAGGCTGCGGCATCAGGGCATGGCGCTGACACAGGCGGTACTCACGGGCACGGCACAGGTGAAAGGTGCGCTGCTGGCCTCCACCGCCACCACAGTGGCCATCTTTTTACCGGTGCTTTTTATGCCCGGCGTTGAGGGGCAGCTCTTTTCAGATCTGGCTCTCACTCTCTCGGTCGCTGTGGTCTCTTCGTTTGTCAGCGCCATCAGCGTTATCCCCATGCTGAACATGCTGTGGCTGAAAACCGACACCCAGCAAAGCGGCAAAGACTATTGGCAGCCGCTGAGCGTCTGGGTCAAGCGCCTGACTCTCACACGCAAGCTCGCCGCATTTTGGTGTGCACTGCTGATTGTCGGCACAAGTGCCCTGAGTTTGCTGCTGATGCCCCGAGTCGATTTTTTGCCCCAGGCCAGTGGCGATGGCATCTTTACCTTTTTCTCCCTCCCCCCCGGTGCCAACATTGATGCCATGGAAACCGAGCTGGGTACGCGCCTTATCAGCCGATTGAAACCCTATTACGACAAAGAAAAACAGCCATATATCAAGGGCTATAACTTCTCGGTTTTCGGCGCATTTAACGTGCTCTTTATCTACCCGGAAGATCCAACCCGTATTGATGAGATGTTGGGGCTGCTGAATAACGAAATCCTCAAAGACCTGCCGGACACCCAGGCGTTCCCCAATCGCAGCACCCTGCTCAATTTTGGCTTTAACGGTGGCCGCGCCATCAATATCGATTTAATAGGGCCGGACATGGAGCAGCTGATGTCGGTGGCATCGGCCGCCATGCCGCTCATCAACAACGCCATGCCCGGCGCTGTGGTGCGCCCCATTCCGGGGCTGAGCCTGGCACAACCGGAACTGCAACTCATCCCCGATGAACACAGACTCGCCCAGGCGGGAGCCGATCGCACCCAAATCGCCAACGCCATCCGCGCCTATACCTCTGGCCTGTGGGTAGGTGAGTATTTCGACGGGAACGAGCGCATGGATGTGCTGCTTAAGGGCCCAGAGTGGCAATATCCGGAGCAGCTGGCGGCCACCCCCGTGTACACCCCGGGGGCAGGCGTGCAGACCATAGGTGAGCTGGCCACCATTCAGCGCACTGTGGGACCAACCCAGTTGCAACGGGTCAATGGGCGCCGGGCTATCTCGCTGCTGGTGATACCGCCCCAGAATCTGTCCATGGATGAAGCCATGGAACAACTCAGCGGCGGTACTCTGGATGAGATCCGCGCCCTGCTGCCCGCCGACGGCTCTCTGGCATTTCGAGGCACCGCCGACCGCTTAAGCCATACCATCATGCAAATGGGTACCAACTTCCTGATGGCGGTGGTGATCCTGTTTTTGTTGATGGCAGCCCTGTTCAAATCTGTAAAAGACAGCCTTTTGGTGATCCTCTCTATGCCCATGGCAATTTGCGGTGGCGTAATGAGCCTGCGATTGCTGAATCTCTTCAGCTTCCAGAGCCTGGATTTGCTCACCATGATTGGCTTTATCATATTGCTGGGACTGGTGGTCAATAACGCCATCCTGCTGGTGGATCAAACCCGTCAGGGCAGCCGCGATGGTCTGTTGCTGGACGATGCTATTTATCAGGCGGTGGCCACCCGCGCCCGACCTGTGTACATGAGCACCCTCACCAGTATTTTTGGTATGTTACCCCTGATGCTGGTGCCCGGCGTGGGCAGTGAAATCTATCGTGGTCTTGCCGCCGTGATTGTGGGCGGCATGACGTTCAGCGCCCTTTTCACCCTCGTTCTCATGCCCAGCCTACTTCGCCTTACAGCCACCCGAGCTCTCAGCACCAAAGCGCTGACACAAGAGGTAACTCAATGACTTATTTTAAATCTCCCCTGCTGGCATTGGCGCTGATTATGGGCGGTCAGGTGCTGGCAGCTGATGAGCGTTCCGTCGGCGTGGCCACAGTGGAACAGCGCCCCCTGTCACCCAAACTCATGGTGGTGGGCACTGTGCACAGCCGCAGCCTGGCACAGCTGACCACGGGTGTAGCCGGTAAACTGGAGTGGGTGCAGGAAGCGGGCACCCGGGTCAGCGCAGGTGAGGTGGTTGCCAGGCTGGATGCGACGCCATTAACCCTGCAACTGGCCGAACAACAGGCGCTGGTCAATCGGGAAGAAATCGCTCTGGCACGCCTTGAGCGAAACCTGACCCGGCTGGAACGCCTGGCGGCCAGCCAAAGCATTTCCCGCACAGAAATCGACGATACCCGCTCCGAGCGGGATCTGGCCAAAAGCAGCCTGGAGCTTGCCAGGGTCAGGCTGGATATCATCCGCGATAATCTGGCTCGCACCCAACTCAAGGCCCCCTTTGGCGGCATTGTTATCTCACGCAGCCATCAGGCCGGTGAAGATGTGGGCCCCGCCGAGCCGGTACTAACCATCACAGACCCCGACCATCTGGAAATAAGACTCCATGCCCCACTGAAACACAGTCGCAGGGTGAATATCGGGGACGAGCTCAAGGTGTATCACAGCAACGGTGAATTCAGCGCCCGCATCCGTACCCTGATACCCGTGTCGGATGTACGCAGCCAAACCTTTGAAGCCCGCCTCGACCTGCCACAGGCCATGGCACGGGAAATCAACATAGGTGAACTGGTGTCCATGGCCCTGCCGATAGCACCGGCCACCTTAACCACCTTGGTGCCAAGAGACGCGTTGGTACTGCGCTCCAGTGGCGCCAGTGTGTTTCGGGTTACCCCCGAGCAGACCGCTGAGCGTATTCCCGTGACCCTGGGCGACGGTGAAGGCCCCTGGATAGCGGTGCGGGGCGAACTTAACGCCGGAGATACCCTGGTCATCCGCGGCGCAGAAACCCTGACCGACGGCATGAAACTCACCGTACAGCAAGCCGCAGCCCAAGCCACTGCCAGCGCCAAATAGCCCATTTTGTGTCACCCCAGACAGGCAAAGGTGAGCCAATTCACAATTTTTGCCTGTCTGGATCATACAGTTACCCCGCTATGCCATGGCATAATGGCGGCCTTACATCCAAGCAAACCAATCCCAGGGAGCCTGAATGCCCAGCCAAGACCCATGCAGCAAACCCGAACTCATGCATCCGGATGAGGCCATCAAGAAACTGCTCGAGCAGGTGAAACCCATTTCAGATACCGAAATGGTTACACTGAACCACGCCCTGGGACGGGTATTGGCCGAAGACTTGAACAGTCAGCTGGACTTGCCCCCATTCGATAATTCCGCCATGGACGGATACGCCTTCCGCTTTGCCGATCTCGAGGCATTCAATGGCGTGCTGACCCTCAAAGGCCAGTCCTTCGCAGGCCATCCCTTTAAGGGCCAACTGGCCGCCGGGGATTGTGTTCGCATTATGACCGGGGCGCCGATTCCCGCCGGTCTGGACACTGTGCAGATGCAGGAGGCAACCCGGGCCGAAGGTGAGCACATCCATATCACGGCCCCCAAGGCCGCCGGTGAGCATGTGCGCCGCCGCGGCGAAGAACTTAAGGCGGGTGATACCGTGCTTTGCACTGGTGTACGCATTCGTGCCGCCGAGCTTGGCGTGCTGGCCACCGTTGGCATCAGCCAGATCAGGGTATTTCGTACCCTCAAGGTCGCCTTTTTCTCAACGGGCGACGAACTCAGGCCCGTCGGCAGTGAGCTGGCACCGGGACAAATCTATGATTCGAACAGATATTCCATTCGTGGGTTGCTGGAAAAGTCCGGCTTTGAGTGGCTGGATCTCGGTGTGATCCCCGATAGCCCCGACGCCATTCGTCAGGCATTTCGCGAGGCGGCAAGCCGCGCCGACGTTGTGCTGACCTCTGGTGGCGTGTCTGTGGGGGAGGCCGACTTCACCAAACAGATTCTGAGCGAAGAAGGGCAAATCACCTTCTGGAAACTCGCCATCAAACCCGGAAAACCCTTCGCCTGTGGTCGCATCGGCCAGGCACTGTTTTGCGGTTTGCCCGGCAACCCAGTGTCCTCCATGGTGACCTTCCAGAAACTGGTGTGGCCTATGCTGCGCAAGATGCAGGGCATGCCCCAGCGTCCTGCGCTGTTAGTGGAGGCCACACTGGCGAGCGCCATTCGCCGCCAACCCGGTCGGGTGGAATATCAGCGTGGCATACTGACACGGGAAGACAAGGGCCTCATGGTGCGCACCACAGGTGGCCAGGGGTCAGGTATGCTGACCTCCATGAGCCTCGCCAACTGCTTTATCCATCTGCCTCAATTTCAGGGCAGCCTGGAAGCGGGCGAGACTATTCTGGTTGAACCCTTCGATAGCATTTTGGACTAAGCCCAATGACCGACGACATACTCTCTGACACAGAGCTGCTACGCTACAGTCGCCAGATTTCCATAAAATCCATGGATATAGAGGGTCAGGAAAAGCTCAAACAGGCTCGGGTGCTGGTGATAGGCGCCGGCGGCCTTGGCTGCGCCGCCGCCCAGTATCTGGGCGTTGCCGGTGTTGGTGCAATGACTCTGGTGGACTTTGACACTGTGGAGCTGTCGAACCTGCAACGCCAGGTGCTACACCGGGACAATCGCATCGGCATGCTCAAGGTGGAATCGGCCAGGCTGGCTCTCAATGAGCTTAATCCCCATGTGCAGATAAATCCCATTGGCCGGGTACTGGACGACCCCGAAATGGATGCGTTGGTCGCAGACCATTCCCTGGTGCTGGACTGTACCGACAATGTGGCGGTGCGTCAGCAACTGAACCGGGCATGCTTTGCCCATAAGGTACCGCTGGTATCGGCCGCGGCGATTCGCATGGAAGGCATGATTACCGTGTTTGACTATGCCGGAGACAGCCCCTGTTATCAGTGCTTCGCCAGCCTGTTTGGTGAGCAGCAGCTGACCTGTGTTGAGTCGGGTATTCTGGCCCCGGTGGTGGGGTTGATGGGGTGCTTACAGGCAGTTGAGGCCATTAAATTGATTGCCGGCATGGGCAAACCTTTGCTGGGGCGCCTGCTGATGGTGGATGCCATGACGATGGAGATGCGCCAGATGATACTGCCACGCCAGCCCAATTGCCCTGTTTGCGGTGGTGCCACAGTTTAAACTCTGGGTTGGGCGGCTTCGATTCTCAGTAAAATGGCTTGGGGTCTACATCCAGGCTGGATGGGGAGACGCCCCGCTCTATGTTCAGATCTGACTTGAGCAGGTCGACAAAATTCACTTCGGTGTAGCGTTTGTGCTTGAGTGAATAAAAACATTTCACTACCGGGCTCAGGGCATCCCTGTCTTTGGACTCCCAGACAATGCCCACACGCCCGTCGGACAGCTCCACCAGAGATCCCACCGGATAGACACCGATACAGCGGATAAATTCGTACACCAGATCGGTGTCCAGATGGAAAGGCGTCAAACTCAGCAAGATCTTAAAGGCGGCCGCAGGGCTCATGGCCTCTTTGTAGCAGCGGGTGGCGGTCAGGGCATCGAAAATATCCACGATACAGGACATGCGGCCGTGGAGTGGGATTTCATCGCCCTTCAAACCACGGGGATAACCGCGACCATCGAGCTTTTCATGGTGCATCAGGCATACATCTTTTGAAATCTGCGACAGCGCCGAGGCTTCGGACATAATGTCCATCGCATAAAACTGGTGCAGTTTCATGTGCTCAAATTCTTCCGGTGTCAGCTTGCCGGGCTTATGCAAAATCTTGTTATCAACCTTGATTTTACCTATGTCGTGCAGCACACCGCCCACCGCCATCTGCTTTAAGGTTTCACGATCGAGCTTCAAATACTTGCCAAAGGTGACCAACAGAAAGGCTACATTCACTGAATGTTCAAGCAGATAGGCATCTTTGTCACGCAGCGCCGACACACATTTGAGGGCATCATCATCAAGCATGATTGACTCAATCATATTGTCGGCCAGCGCCTCAAAAGGCTTTACTTCAATGGCTTTGCCTTCGAAGGTTTCGGACAATACCTTGCGGATAAGTTCCTTGGCTTCATGGAGGAGTTTCTTGGCCTGGGTTTGACGCAGGTCGCGGTTGGCGCGAGAAGGACGAACAGCACCGGCAGCTGGCGCTGCACTGCCCTGGGCAGACTTGGGTTTGAGACCGGATTCGTCGGAGGAGCGCTCTGCATCCACCCACACATGATGAATACCGCTTTTAACCAGCTTGGCGATGGTCTCCCGGCTCTTGATTTGCCCGGCATTGGCAACGGCGACCTTGCCGTTATTTTCAATAGCCGCCACAAACATGCCTCGGGTGAGTTTGCTGACAGGCAACTTTATCAATTCGGCTTCAGATGCCCTATCGGCCATGTCACTCACCCCCAACATCAACAATGAAAGCCTGAGTATAATGTTAAGCCACAGTAACGCAGCCCACCCGACGCCCTGGCTACCACATTAACATTTTGTGGCCAAGCCCCCGGGAGACGCATTGTATGACGGCAGGCAGCACCTTTCCAGCATTTAGGTGAATCCTTTTTGTAGCATTTCTATGCAAAATGACACCGGCTGCTGTGTCCAAATATTAAACTGAGTTGCCGGTATCAATGCGTTTGAGATACAGACACTGAAAACTGCCCTGCTCCCAACGCCGCCAGGCACAGTTCACACAAGATAAGGGTTCATCGTCGACTTGCTCATCCTCATCATCCGGCACAAATCCCGGACAAGCAGCCGCCGCAAGGCGTGCCTCGGTCAGCGACATGCCGTGGCGATACCACCAGTAGCCCCCCCGGCGTTCAAAAAAGTCGGTCATCAATATTCCTTGAGATCCTGTTTCCCGGCGTTGCGCCAGGCACCATCACGGAAACTGACCAGAATGGCACTGCGCCCCTGACGCCACACCGCCTTAAGCTTACCCCGGATCAGCACCGGCACCTCGGCGGCAAGCTCGGTGTCATCCAGGGCAATCACTGCAGCCACCCCGGTTTTTGCCAGCAAGGCCGAAACTGGCAGACTGAGCTCATTCTCCCCCTGCCCCACATCATAATGGCCCTTGAGACGACCATCATTACCCTCGAGCCGCAGGCCCAGCCCGGCCAGCGCGCCTATCACACCCTGACCGGTGCCACCGTGTTCACTGAGGTGGACGCCAAGCGTATCGGCCAGCTGGTAGGCGTCATCCTTGGTCAGCACCCGGCGTTTGGCGGCGACGCCAAATTCCACCAAGGCTGCGTGTGAAGCAAAGGAAGACAGACATAAAAATGCCAGCCCGGGATCGGCCGCCGCGGCCGACTCGGTTTCAAGCAACTCACTCGCGAGCTGCTTTAGCCGCTGAGGCGATATTTCACCTTTTAACGCAAAACACATGGCGCTGTTGTGGGAGGTGTAGGGAATGTCCGGGTGTACCAGCAATTGGTGACGCGTCACCGGGGAAGCCACACCGCCGCAATCGGCCGCCAGTATCTCTCCAAGCTGCTGGGCTATGTCCCCCGTGCCACGGGTGCCGATATCGTCTGTGTCATCAATGGCAATGAGGTATTGGGGCAAAGTCGACATCAGGGTTCCTCCGACGAAGCAATAAGATCATGGGCCTTGAGGCGCCGGATAACCGGCGGAATAAGGGCTGCGCCCAGCAGGGCAAACACAAATCCACCGGCAAACTCCATGGCACCGGCCAGTAAGGCGGCAGGCAGCGCCATACCCGCGAGCAAGGTACCCGCCACATCCCTGAGGCCCCAGGCCAGCGCACCGGCAAACGCCAGCAGGCCAAGGCGCAGGTAAAGCCCGGCCATGCGATTGCCGGGCTTGATGGCAGGCAACATCAACGCCATCAGCTCCATGGCCGCCGCAGGCGCGCCAAATTTCACCAGCAGCAACACACCCGATTTACCCACACCCAGCATCATCGCGAGCAGCCCAGACAGCATGCCGCAGGCCAGCATGGCGCCGGGACGCGCCACCACCAGGTGACAAAGCAGGTAGAAAAAGCTCATCAGCAGCATGGAGTGACCGGATAACCCCAGTTTGAGCCTCAACATGCTCTTGAGGGCAATCATCAGGGCAGCACAGAAGCCGATAAACAGCGCCTGTTGTAAACCCAATTCAGTCTTCATATTGCTTTCCTCTATGGGGCCAGTGACTGGGATTGGCACTCTGACCAAAACCGCGACTCTTCGCAGCCAGTGCCTGACGCCGGGATAATTTCAACAATTCAATCAGCAGGGGGCTTATCACCGTATGAACCAGCTCTCGCCAATTCAGCGGATTAATCAGGTCTTTCGCCCCAATTCGCGCGCCTCTGAGCCGCTGCAGCCGGTAGATCTCCCGCGCTTCTGTTAACACAAACGGCAAGGCATTGAGCGACGCCGACAGCACAAAGGCCCAGCGCGGTGAAAGCCAGTTCGCAAAGAAGGCGCCAAGACGCTCAGGCGCAAAGCGTATAGCCAGGTACCAGGGGGGTAAAAAAGCCAGCAGCAGCCTCAGGGCCACCCATGCCGCCTCACCCAAACGCTCGCTACCCCAAAACAGACCATAAAGGGCACTGGTAAGCAGCCATTGCCAGACAAACAGCAGTACCAGGGGCCTGGGGCTGGCAAAGCGGCTGCCATCGATGGCCATGGCAAGCCCGGCAAGCCCGGGTAACCACAGCCAAACCGGAGGCGACATCAGGGCCAGCATCGACATGCCGAGGGTACCCAGGATGGCCAGTCCACATCGGCCATCTACCACCAACGGCTTGCGTGCTCTTCGGCTTGTTGGAGATAGTAGCCTCACCGGCCCATTCCCCCGGCAGCCAGCTCCCACGGCTTAGTTTGGGCACCATCCCTTGCTGCAAGCGCCTGTCCACTGGCTTCAACTTCTGTTAAAAGGCCATCCTTAAGCTGCCAGCGCGCCACCTGTTCAAACCCGGTCACATCTCTGTGGCACGCCAGCACACAGCAACCGCCCCGTGACAGGTACCAGTTAAGCAGCTTGATGCAGGCCATCAGACTCTGTTCATCCAATCCGGCAAAGGGGTCGTCCAGCAGCAACAACCTGGGCTCGGTAATCACCAGTGCCGCCAGCAACACCAGATGCTGTTGCCCCCAGGAAAGCTTGTGGGGTGACACCGCCGCCAGATGTTCAATGGCGAGAAACGCCTGCACCCAGGCGACCTGAGCTTCATCCAGCCCACGACGCCTGATACTGAAACTCAGCTCTTCCACTACAGTCAGTTCAAACAGTTGCCGGCTGGGGCGCTGCAGCATCAGCGCCACCTCTCCCGCAGCCGTATTGGGAATACGGCCATCGAGTTTGACCGGTAATTTCACCCCATCCTGCAGGCCGGCAAGGGCCTTGAGCAGCGTGCTCTTGCCGCTGCCGTTGTCGCCGAGCAGCAACCTGATGTCACCGGTTCTGAGAACCAGAGGTGTGTCCAGCCTGAATAAAGAGCGCCCCTCGGGCGCCGCGGACGCAAACCTGGCAGACAGAAAACCTTTACTGCCGGAACGGCCTCTACCGCCCTGTGCCAGAGTAGGGAGTACCAAGTCACAGGGTGCCAGAGTCAGGCACTTTCGCCCCCCAAGGCCATTCGGATTCCAGCGGCACAAGATGTCTGCCCGCAGAGCTCCTGACGCCTTGCCAGCCGCTGCCGGTTGCAGACGGCCTTGGTCCAGCAACCAATGAAAATCCAGCAATCCGGCAAAGGCAGCCGGATGATGCTCTGCAATAATCAGAGCCATGCCGTCGGCTTTGAGGCGGGCCAAAGTCACCATCAATTGGCCGACACCCTCGTCATCCAGTTGGGCCCAGGGTTCATCCAGCAACAGGACTCTCGGGTTCAACACCAATTGCGAGGCCAACATGACCCGGTATTTCTGCCCCAGCGACAGCGTATCTATGCAGGTATCCAGCGGCAGCTCCAACCCCACTCTGATGAGGGCGGATTTCACGGCCGCAGGCATATCGTCTGCAGCAACACCTTGGTTTTCCAGCCCAAAGGCCACTTCGGCGCCCAGGGTTCGACGCAGTAACTGCACCTGAGGGTCTTGCATCACCAGCGCCACCTGCACGCCTGACTGGCACTCCAGAACACCCGCGAAAGGGCGTTCATTCAAACCCGCAATCAGTGCCAAAAGGCTTGATTTACCGCTGCCCGTGGGCCCACAGATGCAATGGCACTCGCCCGAATGAATATGCAGCGACAGGCCATCAAACAGCCGTTGCCCGGGACCATGGCCGTAGCCGAGGTCCTCGAGGCTGACGAGCGGCGGCTGTGTCACAAGCGCCAATCCATACCGATAAACCACTGGCGACCCGCCTGGGGCAGAGACTCGCTCTCGGCGTAGTTTTCGTCCAGCAGGTTAGTGGCCCTGATGTAGAGCGCCAGCTTGTCATCGTAAAACGACTGCGACAGCTTGAGGTCAAGCAGGTCGTAGTCCGGCAGGTTACGCTCGACCATGGTTTTGCCGCTGCGCTCAAAGTAAATCTGATCCATCACCTTCTGCCAGGACAGGTGCACCCGGGTATCGGTGTCGAAGCGATAATCCAGGGTCAGGCCGTACTGATGGCGCGGGCGATATTGCAGCGCTTCGGTGCTGTCCGGTGTTTTATCTTCACTGTCGAGGAAGCTGTAGCTCAGAGAGACATCCAGCGCTTGCAAAGGTGATATCAACAGCCGCGCATCCACACCGCGGAATCGATAGTCACCCAGATTGGCGTAGATACCATCTGTGCCCTTGGCGATGTAATCATCGGCGCCGGTCTCGTAACCATAAACCTCGAAACTGCCGAGGGCGAAGCCCTGCTCCAGACCTAACTCCCAATGCTCTGAAGTCTCAGCGGTCAGTTCGCCATTGCCTGCAGAAAGTGAATACAGGTTTTCCATGGAGGGGAAGCGCACCTTGCGGGCCGCCGAAGCGCTCAGACGTGTCTGAGACAGCGCCTGCCAGTACAGTGCGGCCATGGCCGAAGGCTCATCCACCGAGGTATCGCCATCACGCTGATACCAGGCACCGCCAAGGGTTGCACCCCAGTTATCCCGTTGATATTGATACTCGGCCGCAAGACTGTACACCCAGGCACTGTCGTCAAAGCCTGTCTCTGTGGGTACACCGCTGCTGGAGCCGCCGCCGGAGCCACTGCCTGAACCTCCGCCCGAGCCACTGCCCGAACCACCGCCCGAGCCACCGCCTGAACCACCGCCTGTACCACTGCCAGAGCCACCGCCTGAACCACCGCCTGAACCACTGCCCGAGCCTGAGTCAGAGGTCGAATATTGAGTCGCCAGCTCATCCCAGCGCTGTTCTTCGGCACCAGCACCCAGAGTAAGGAGACTGTGACGGCCAAGCTCTGTGACAAGTTGTAGATTCAGCCCCTGCACCGTGGACTCGCCGCGCTGCTGGCTGTCGAGGTCACTGAAACTGATGTCGGTGTAGGCAGACTCCAGGGTTTCGGTACGGTTGTAGTAGCCATAGCCCCTGAGCGTCATGCCGTTGCCAAAGCGATGGGCCAGGCCCAATTGACTGCTGATATTCCGGTAGTCATCCACACGTTCAAACTTGGCACGTCCTGAGCCGCTGCCGTCACGGCCCGGCTTACCCCAGTCGCCCTCGCGCAAATTAATGTTGGCAGTCAGTTGAGTGGCATCTGACAGCCAGTAGCTGCCCTGGCCATAAAAATTGTCTACTTCCCTGTCGGCGTTGAGGCGATCACCTGCGGGTTGATTGGGCGCTTCCTGGTAATCATCCGACAACGGCCAGCTTTCGCGCTTTTGCTTACCCGCGCTGACAAAGCCCTGCCAGTTGTCGCCACCGCCACCCAATGCCACGTCAGCGTTGAGGGTATCCGAACCGGCAAACTCAAGCTTCCCGGATACCGAAGCCTCGTCACCACTGCGGGTAATCACGTTGATTACGCCACCTGCACCACCCGGGCCATAGAGCACGGACGCAGGACCCACGGCGATATCGACAGCGGCAATCTGGCTGGTTGGGATCACACTGGGATCGAACTGGCCATCTGCGGCACTGGCGGCCGGCACCCCGTTAATCAGCAGGGTAACGTGACGGGTTTTAAGACCACGGATATCAATTCGGGGCGTACCCTCCCCACCGGTACGCACATGGATGCCGGGCACCGTAGCCAGCACCTGATCCAGCGTTTGGGCACCGCTGTTGCGAATATCCTCGGCATCAATACGCCAATGGGTGGTTGCCAGCGCTTCGGCGGTGGGCTTTTCACCGCGGACCACAATCACATCGGCAATATTGAGCAGAGGATCACGGGTCTCGCTGGCATGCCCCAGCAAGGGAAGCAGGGAAAGAGACAAGAGCGATAGTGCGAAAGCGGGTGGTTTGAGTGTCATTCTGATTCTTCGTTTGGCGTAGGAATAGCGTCATTTCAAAGAGCTGCCGAATCAGGCTCAAGCAAAAGAATGACAAAATCTGCCCCCGATCGACCTATTGGCAATATTTCCGAAGACGTCTTGGGTCAATTGGACATTTTGTCTGAGTGTTTTTCACAATCTGGGTCAAAAGGAAGCAGATCACAAAGCGCGGTAAATTTGCAATGTGCCGCACAAAATCAGTAAAGACTCATATAGCTTTTTGGCGTCATTCACAGCTTGGGTTCTGGACGATTGACACCGGCACTCATGCTATTTAACGTTGGGTAACAACAATAAAAGCAGTGTGTTGTATTACGACCGGAGACCCTTTTTTGTCAGTCATGTCCCTGCCCGATGCCTTGCTGTCACTCGAGGCAAAGATTCAACATCTCAGTACAACCCAGGGCAGTGAGCCCTTGGTGCAGCTGACAGAGGCAGTCCCTGCCTTGCCCTTGATATCCTGGCTGGCTTCTCAGGAGCTGTATCCCAGGATCTATTGGCATGGCCGTGATAAAGAAGAAGAGGTGGCTGCCATCGGCTGCACCTGTGATTTTTTCTTCGATGACCAAGTGGCTGATCAGCAGTTGGCGGAGGTTTATCAACGTCAGCGCGCTTTGAGCTATAACCAAAATTTCCGTTATTACGGTGGTGTAGCCTTTGACCGTGAGGTAGAAGGCTGGCCGGAGTTTGGCCGTGCCCGTTTTGTACTGCCCCGTATTGAGCTGCGCCGCAGCGGCAAGGAATTCAAACTGCTGCTTAACCTGAATTTTGATGGCAACGACAGGCATGCAGAGTGTCAGGCCGCACTGCAGGCGCTGAGTTCGCTAAAGCGTCCCAAGCCCCTGACACCACCCGGTAAGGTAAATCTACTGGGGCGCAGTGAATATCCCGAATATCCCCGCTGGCAACAGTTGGTGGAGCAGGTGACGGCGGATAAATTTAACCGGCACACTCCCAAGGTGGTGCTCTCCCGGTTGTCACAACTGGAAATCAATGACCCGGTCGATCCCTGGATGGTACTGGCCTGCTGGCAGGGCCGCTGTCCAAGCAGCTTCCAGTTTGGATTTCAGTTTTCCAAAGACAGAACCTTTATTTCCTGCTCGCCCGAGCGGTTGTATCTAAGGCGGGGACAAGAGCTCTTCACCGAGGCGCTGGCGGGCACCACGCTGCGCGGCCATACCGAGGAAGAAGATGCTCTGCTTGCAAAACAATTACAGGAAGACAGTAAAAACAGTCACGAGAATCAGCTGGTTCGCCAGCACATAGTCGAGCACCTGTCCCCTCTGAGCCACTATGTGGGTGCCGAAGAGTCGCCACGGATCTTTAAGCTGCCCCATATCCAGCATTTGCACCGTGCCATTCGTGCCGAGCTGAAGCCCGGCATCAATGATTTTCAGCTATTGCTGGCTTTGCATCCCACTCCAGCCGTTGGCGGTCTGCCAAGGCCCAGCGCCTTGAGCTTCATTCGCCAACAGGAAGGATATAACCGGGGGTGGTACGCAGGTGCATGCGGTTACCTGAATCGCCATGAGAGTGAGTTCTCCGTGGCCATTCGCAGTGCGCTGATTGAGCCGGGACGAATTAACCTGTTTGCCGGTGCCGGCATAGTGGCAGGTTCAGACCCCGAAGCAGAATGGCAGGAGCTGGACAATAAGCTCGCCACCATCTTATCGATTCTGGTGGAGCTCTGACGTCTTAACAAATCACCTAGAGGTTTGCATGCTGTGATTGCGTGCCTTGAAGCCTGACCCGCTATGGGATAAGGCCGAGTTTGCGCTGGGTAGCCTCAAAGAGACGCTGCTGCAACCCCGAGGCTAACACCTCCTTATGGGCCTCATCGAATCTGAGTTTGAGTGACTCTCCAAAGCGGGTACCGACAAAACCGAAATACACCGCTGCACTGACGACATCATCCACAATCACAAAATTGGGCTCGCTTTCCAATAACCTGGCGGCATTTTCCATACCCGGCCTGTAATCGAGCACCGCATCGATACGCCCGTCGTTGAGCCGCTGCAACATATCCCTCAGGCTGCTGCTTTCTTCATAGTACATGGGATAAGGAATGAGACGGTCGAAACCATAGGCTATGTAGGCCTGTACCTTGCGCAGATGTAAACTCTCCAGCCCTTGCCAATCACGGGCCATAGCGGGCGTCAGCGCCACATCCACGGTATCCATTTCAACGGCAGCCGCGCTGTAAAGTCCCTTGCGTAAATCGCCCTGATAAACACCGAGCACTATATCGGCCTTGTCGTGCTGCAGCAGTTGAATACTGCGGGCGAACGGCACGACAGTGACCTTGAGTTGCCACTCAGGGGAGGGAAATGCCTGGCGCAGAATTTCAAAGTAGTATCCTTCTCCCTGGGCATTGGCATAACCCATCCAGGCCGCCGTGACGACTCGGATTTCAACGGGTGACGCGGCCACAGTAAAACCAAGTACCCACAGCACACACCCCAGCAAGACAGATTTCAGCCCCATGCCCCAGTCTCCACGCCCACAGCGCGCCGCATACGGGCGTCGCCAATGGTGTTCTCAGAGCATTAAGTGTAGTGGAAGCAGGACCAGGCGGCGATTTTCTGCGCTTTTTCCTTGCGTTCCGGGCTACCATTCTTATAATGCGCAGCCCGGCAGGCGACTGAGTAAAGACTCGGCCACCAGCAGGCACCTTATACAGGCACCATGTCAAAGCGTGGTGTCACCCTTTACCACTGCGGGTTCCCTCACCCCGCCTAACCCAATAAAAAGGCCACAATATGTTGCAGTTATCTCACGCGCAGTACCGGCGCGCCCTCTTGCTGTTGGCTGGATTCCACATTCTGGTTATCAGCGCCAGTAACTATCTGGTTCAACTTCCTTTTCAGCTGTTTGGCTTTCACACTACCTGGGGCGCCTTCAGTTTTCCCTTTGTGTATCTTGCAACCGATCTGACGGTCCGGATTTTTGGCCAGCAAGCCGCCCGTGGCATTATTTTTCGCGCCATGATCCCGGCCCTGCTCATCTCCTATTTTATGGGCGTACTCTTCCATCAGGGTCAGTGGCAGGGCAGCGCGGCCGCACTGGAATTCAACAGCTTTGTCTTCCGTATTGCCTTTGCTTCCTTTGCGGCCTATTTCGTAGGGCAACTGATGGATATCAAGGTATTTGACCGCCTGCGCCAAAGTCGCCGCTGGTGGGTGGCCCCAGCCGCATCCACCCTGATAGGCAACTTGCTGGACACCCTGGTGTTCTTCAGCGTCGCCTTCTATGCCTCCACCGATGCCTTTATGGCCGAACACTGGGTTGAGATTGCCATGGTCGATTACGGCTTTAAGTTGCTGGTAAGCCTGGCACTTTTCTTACCCGCCTATGGTGTATTGCTGCGCGTTCTGCAGGACAGGATCCTGGTAACAGAACCCGGGCAGCAAACCTGCTGACCCAACTGGCCAGACCTGTTATAATGCGACGTTTTTTTGTTCAGCCGTCGCCGGGCGACGGCATCTTCCCGGGAGAAAAAGATGTACTCCATTAAGATACAGGCCGTTACCGAACTGACGCTGGCGGATGCCCAAACCACTGCCGCTCTGATGCAACAGATCCCTGAATTTGATGCCCCAGTCAGCGCACAAGCCCTATTGGAACGCCTTGGCGATGCACCTGCCCTGTTGCTGCTTTGCTATGTTGAAGATGAGCTGGCGGGTTTCAAACTGGGTTATCAAAAGGCACCGGGTGCCTTCTACAGCTGGCTTGGCGGCGTCTTGCCTGACTATCGCAAACTGGGACTGGCACAGCAAATGCTGGATGTGCAGGAACGTTGGGCCACCGAACAGGGATACAATGAGCTGAGCGTAAAAACCCTCAACCGCTTTGGTGCCATGCTGGCGATGTTGGTACAAAACCGCTATCAGATCACAGAGCTCAATGGTGCGGGATTACCACTGACTGAGCGCAAGATCAGCCTGCAAAAATCGCTGGTGTGAGTAAAGACTGAAAAAAGAGCTTGCAAACACAATTGATAATGATTATCGTTAACTTGCGTTCCAAAACTCATCCTTAACTGAAGCGAATTCTTCGGGTTATGGTGTTCCTGAGTTTGCAAAGCACGACATTGCTCACACACTCATTTAGTGGCCGGGTCCTTGACCCGGCTCTTTTTTATCTGCCATTTTGGCAATTTTTTCAGTTATTTGTAACAACATCGCCCTGCGCCTTGGCAATACCAGCCACATGAGTATGCGCCCCTCCTTGCCCCTTACATTGCTGACGCCCCCTCTTAGTTGCAGCTACCGGAGTCTGTTTCACCAGCAGAAGAAACCTGGAGGGTTCGGGACGCGGTCACGATGCTCTCTTGCCGGCAAAGGGTGTACGCCTCTCGGACGGATAAAACTGAAAATGGGTGCGGCAGGGAGAACCAGCAATAGCGCTATGCCGATTGATATTACGGGAAAATTCACACTGGGTTAGAGCGAGAATGAGTCGGCTGGCGCAGAATCGGGCACCAAGGAAAAAACCCAAGACAGGCGGAATGAGTGATACATGTTGAGTCGATAAAAGTACCCACATCTGCACTGAAGAATCCAAACTGTGGCTGGTGAAGCTGACAGTATGGCAAACGAGTGTGAACACACAGAAAAGCCGCACACAAGGCAACGCAGATAAAAAGTCACAAAAATGCTTGCATTAAAAATGAGAATGATTATTATTTAAATGCGTTCCAAACTCATCACCGCTCTGCAAGTGGGTCGGTGCCTCCGAGTTAACATGCACGACATTGCTCACACACTTTTGTGGCCGGACCCAACGTCCGGCTTTTTTTTGCCCTATTGTTTTTAAGCCAAACCTCCGGCGCCCAGCATCAAACCTTCGTAGGGATTCAAGCCACTCTCTTCCCGTGCTTCATGGTACAGACCAATGGTAAACAGGGTGCCTTTGCCCAGGGTGGAAGTGACTTCTATGGTGCCGCCAATCCGTTTGATGATGCCGTAGCTCAAAGACAATCCCAAACCCGTGCCATCCGGACGCGTGGTGTAAAAAGGGTCAAAGATACGGCCAAGCTGCTCGGGAGCGATACCACAACCCTCGTCTTCGATTTCAATCTTGACCCCAACCGGCTCATCCTGCACCACCCAGTCGTAGGTACGGATCCAAATCCGCCCCTTCCCATCCATTGCATGGGCCGCGTTAACCACCAGGTTAATCAAGACCTGCAATAATTGCGGTCGGTTGATTTGTACCGGACAACTGGCATTAAGCTCCTGATGAAGAACCACTTCCTGCTTCTTGATGGAGTGGCGCACCAATACCAGCATTTCTTCGATGATGGGGGTTATCTGGTGCATCTCAAGCGGTGCGTTAAATTCGCCGGGGCGGCTGTACTGCAGCAGGCTGCGAATAATGGTGCTTATGCGGCCGACTTGTTGGATAACCAGGTCGATTTCCTCCTCCACCTGTCCTGCCTTATCACCAAGCTCAGAGCGCAGCAGCTCCATATTGCCGAGGATCACCGCCGTAGGATTATTAATTTCGTGGGCAATACCCGCTGTAAGCTCACCCAATGCTGTGAGCTTTTCATTGGTCACCAGCTGAGCTCGGGTCTCGTTCAGCAACGACACGTTACGCTGCAGCTCTTCCGTTTTTTCCTGCAGACTGCGGGTTCGCTCTTCCACTTTTAATTCCAGCTGCTCGGCGGCGGACTGGATCTGGGCATTGCGCCTTTGCAGCAGGTCGAGCATGCGGTCAAACTGCTCAGCCAGATTGGCAAGCTCGTTGTCTTTCTCCAGTCCCAATTCACCGATGCGTACGTTACGGCCCGACTGCACCGCCTTTACCACATGATGGATCCGTTCAATTGGCTGCAGCAGGCTGTAAGCGCCCCGATACACCAGCATGCCGGACACCAGCAGCACCAGCATGAGTATGGTGCCCAGCTCTATGATGTTAAGCAGATAGTTATGGATAAAGGGCGCTTCAGAAAAGCCTGTGTATATCATGCCGATACGCTCACCACGCACGTCGGTTAGAGGCGCGTAGGCAGAGATAAACCAGTCGTTGTACACAAACGCTCTGTCGACCCAGGTCTGGCCCTGTGTCAGCACCTTGTGTTTAACCTCTTCAGATACCAGGCTGCCCAGCGCCCGCCCCTTGTCTTCGCCATCCCGGGGGAAGAAGTGCAGCGGCACGTTGGTGCTGATACGCACATTGTCCAAAAAGATGGTGACAGTGCCGATGGAGCGCTCAGGCAGTGTACCCTTGTCGTACACCAGGTCACGGATGTGATCGACAATACGGGTATCCCGATTCAGCAGGGTGCCGCCATCCAGATACCAGGCTACCTCGCCCTCGCTATCCACTATCGGCATCAGACTTCGGCTCAGCATGCCCCTGTCTTCAGCGTCCCTGTCCGGCACATCGGCGCGGGGAGTGGGCAAGAGTGTCAACCGGGCACGCTCGGCCAATACCGGATCCAGACGGGCAAGGCGTTTTGATGAGAGCACCATCAGGCCGGTAAATGGCTCTCCACCCTTTACTTTGGTCAGCAGATGACGCAAGTCAGGATCGGCCGCGGCACGCTCAACATTAATCAGCCGTAAAAAGTCCAAATCCATGGCAATACGGCGCTCGGCCAGAAACGCGTTGAAGTCGTCCGCCTGCTGCTGTTTGTCGCCGTGGTTAGCGCGGAAAAAGTTTTGAAACTCCCACGACCGGAGCAGGTTCTCCAGCTCCTTTTCCTGCCGCCGCTGCACCTGTTCGAGGGTGTTGTTGGCCACAGTGAGGTCGGCTTTTACCTTCATAAACAACTGCTGGCCGGTGTAGCTGATATTCCAGTAGATGGTGATAAATACCAGGCTCACCAGGGTCAGTAAAATTGGCAGCAAGGTAAGAATAAGAATGCGGTAGCGCACCTTGGCCTGCATCTGGCGCCAGTTAACACCAAACAATTGGGTGAAGAAGGACATGGTTATTCTTCCTCGTCACTGTCAGTGCCAAACCACTCTTTGAATTTTCGATCCAGGGTCTTGCGGGATACGCCCAAATCACGGGCTGCTGCCGACTTATTGCCACCATGGGCCTCAACCACCGCCAGTACATGATGTTTTTCCACGTCCTTGAGTGGCCACTCCAGCGGGAACCCAAACTGACCCGGTTCAACTTCCTTGATGGTAGTTTTCCAGTATTCCGCCGGGGGCTTACCCAAGAGGATGCTGCGCTCAATCATGTTGCGCAGTTCGCGGATATTCCCCGGCCAGTCGTGTTGCTGAAGGCGGCTTAAGTCTTCGTGGCTCCACACCAGCTCACGCACACCCAGCTCAGCCCCGAGCACCCGGGTGAAGTGATGGGTCAACTCGACGACATCTTCGGGTCGGTCTCTCAGGGGCGGTATTTGAATTTCGAGCACGTTCAATCGATAGAAGAGATCGCGGCGGAAATGTCCAGCTTCCACTTCATCAGCCAGCTTGCGGTTGGTGGCAGCCACCACACGCACATCGATACTGACCTCTTTTTCACTGCCGACAGGACGGATGGCTTTTTGCTCCAGCACCCTAAGCAGCGCAGTTTGCATCTTCAGCGGCATTTCACCGATTTCATCGAGGAAGATGGTGCCGCCCGACGCAAAGCTGAACAGCCCTTCACGGGCACCCTTGGCGCCGGTAAAGGAGCCAGCTGCATGGCCAAAGAGTTCACTCTCCAGCAGTTCAGGGGCGATGGCACCACAGTTAACCGGCACGAAGGGTCCCTGACGGCCAGAGAGTTGATGCAGTTGTCTGGCCACCAGCTCTTTGCCCGTGCCTGACTCGCCTTCAATCAGCACCACGGCGTTGGTGGGCGCCACCCGGGCAATGATGTTTTTCACTTCCTGCATGGCAGCACTGTTGCCAATGATGCTGGAGGAATAACCGATAGACACTTCGCGGCGCAGCATCAGGTTTTCCCGCTTGAGCAGCCTGCGCTCTATGGCCCTGTCCACCGCTTTTAGCATTTGTTCCAGGTGGAACGGCTTCATGATGAAGTCGGAAGCTCCGGCCCGCAGCGCCTGAATGGCCACTTCCATATCGGCATAGCCGGTCATGAAAATAATGTCTGAGCGTCTGTCCTCGTCCGACAGGGCTTCATGCCATTCAATACCGGAACGCCCCGGCAAACGAATATCGACAATGATCAAATCGAAGTGGCAGCGACTTCTGAGCTGTTCTGCTTCTTCCACGCTGCCGGCGGTTTCCACCAGGGCGAACTTTTTCGACAGCGCCTTATTTAAAAAGGAACGCATGCCCGGCTCATCATCAACAATCAGCACAGACACGGCAGTAGGCAGAGGTTTTGCAATGGCTTCGTTCTGGTTCATCTTGTCTTCTTCTGGACATTTTGACGCACAATGCGGTCATTCTATCACCGGAAAATGGTCGATAGGTCACTATGGACCAGCTAAAGTGTGAGTTGGGACAATTTGTCTGAAGGTTTTTGTCGCACTTGAGAGCTGCTTCACACTTTGCTGAAAGGAATGTGAAGCAAATCGCTATATATTCTTTGGCACTCAAATTGCTAATAGGTATGGCGCTAATTGCCCGCAATGTCTGTCGGGCCCGATATCAAGGCGACAAAATAAAGCCAAGGAGAAAGCATGTTCAACACCAAACATATTCTGGGCGCGGCCCTGACGGCCACCCTGCTGAGTATTACACCGGTACAGGCCGAGGAAGTGATTAAGCTGGCCACAACCACCAGCACCGAAAACTCAGGCCTGCTCAAAGAGCTGCTGCCCACCTTTGAAGCTCAAAGCGGCTACAAGGTACAGGTTATCGCTACGGGTACCGGTAAAGCGCTGGCGCTGGGACGTCAGGGTGATGTTGACCTGGTGATGACCCACGCCCCCGCCGCCGAAGCCAAGTTTGTTGAAGAAGGCTACGGCAGCGAACCTCGCGGCATTATGGAAAACGATTTTGTGGTGCTCGGCCCCAAGAACGACCCGGCCAAAATCAAGGGCAGCGCCAGCGCCGAAGAAGCATTCGGTAAAATTGCTGCCGCCGGCGTACCTTTTATTTCCCGTGGCGATGATTCAGGCACCCACAAGAAAGAACTGAAAATTTGGCAAGCCGCCAATGTAAAGCCTGAGTTCAAGGGGTACACCTCAGTGGGTCAGGGCATGGGTAAGACCCTGCTGATGACCAACGAACTGCAAGGCTACACCCTGACTGACCGTGGTACTTACATCGCGTACAAGGGCAAACTGGATCTGGATGTGGACTTTGAAGGCGGCGCCACTCTGGCTAACCCCTATCAGGTGATCCTGATTAACTCCGCCAAATATCCCAATCTGAATCACAAGGGTGCCAAAGCCCTGAGTGACTGGCTGATCAGCGCCGAAGGACAGAAGATGATCAATGACTTTAAAGTTCAGGGAGAGCAGCTCTTCAAGGCCACTTATCGTCAATGAGTCAAAGTTGGTTTGAACTGATACAGCAGGCCCTGGGCCTGCTGTTTTCCCTCGACAAAGATCTCTGGTCGATTATCTGGGTGTCTTTTGGCGTTTCCCTCGCGGCCCTGCTGATCACCCTCATCCCCTCGATGCTGCTGGGCTTTGTGCTCGCCTTCAAGCAGTTTCCCGGCCGTCACTTTGTCCTGAATCTGGTGCAAACCCTGCAATCCATACCCACTGTGGTGATTGGCTTGCTGGTGTATTTACTGCTGACCCGCATGGGGCCGTTGGGCGACCTGCGCTGGCTCTTTACCCAGCAGGGGATGATCCTCGGGCAAATGCTGATTTGTGCGCCCGTACTCATTGCTATGAGCCAGGCGGCCTTTACCAGCGCCGATAAGCGCGCATGGGAAACTGCCCTTACCCTTGGCGCCTCGCTGCCCAGGGCCATACTCATGGTCAGTGGTGAACTGCGCGGCCCCTTGCTGCTGGCCGTTATCGCCGCATTTTCCCGCATTGTGACCGAGGTGGGCTGCTCCATGATGGTTGGCGGCAACATCGAGTATGTTACCCGTAATATTCCCACCGCCATTGCGCTGGAAACCAGTAAGGGCGACTTTGCTCAGGCCATAGCACTCGGGTTGGTGTTGTTGTTTTTGGCCATTATTATGAACTTTGCCCTGGGGAACCTCAGGGGCAAGAATCAGGTAAGGAGTCACTGATGGCGAGGATCCTTGCCCATGATTTGGGCATTCGCTTCGGCCAACGACAATTATTTGAGTCGGCTAATCTGACCTTTGCCGAAGGGGATTGCATTTACCTGATGGGTGACAACGGCAGTGGCAAAACCACCCTGATGAAAATCCTCGCCGGATTACAGGCCCCTTCCCATGGCACGGTAACTGCCCAGGGCTTTCCACCCCGTGGCCTGTGGCAAAAGAACAAGCTTCACGGCTGCGCCGTCTACCTGCATCAGCACCCGTACCTGTTTGAAGGCACAGTTCTGGAAAATCTGAACCTCGCCCTTAAACTGGGATGTCTGGAAGACTCCCGTATCGGACGGGCATTGGACATGGCACAGCTGGGGCACCTTCAACAGAGTCAGGCAAGCCATCTGTCCGGGGGTGAGCGACAACGTCTGGCCATTGCCCGTGCCTGGTTGCTCAGGCCCAGGTTGCTGATGCTCGATGAGCCTGTATCCAATATGGATAAAGATTCCCGCGAGCTGGTGCTCGACATGACAGAACAGCTCAAGGCAGACGGCACCGGCTTGCTGATAGCCAGCCACCAGCATGGCCGCTTAACGGCACTGTGCCAACATCATTGGCTTATCCAGGACGGCCGCATCCTCACGGGGCGCCTTGAAGTCAAAACGCCACAACCACAGGAAAACGAATATGTCCTTGCGCATTGATGCCGTCATCCTTGCCGGCGGTCAGGCCCGCCGCATGGGTGGTCAGGATAAGGGGCTGGTAGAGCTCCTTGGCAAACCCATGATTGAACATGCCATTACGCGCATTCAACCTCAGGTTAAGGAGATCCTGATCAACGCCAACCGCAATCAAAACCTGTATGCTCAGTTTGCTGACTGTGTATTTGGTGATGAAGACAGCGGCTTTTTGGGACCTCTTGCCGGCATGGTAACCGCCATGGGCAAAACCCAGGCCGATCTGCTGTTGGTTGTACCCTGTGACTGCCCTTGCCTTCCCACTGATTTGGTTGCCAGGATGGCAGCAGCACTGGAAGCCGAAGCGGCCGACCTCGCCGTTGCCAGCGATGGCGAGTATGAACAACCGGTGGTGATGCTGCTCAAACCATCACTGCGCGATTCCATGAAGGCTTTTTTAGCGGCCGGCGAGCGCAAAATTGATTTTTGGTACGCCAAACACAAGGTGGCAGTGGTTTCCTTTGCCGACCAGCCCAATGCCTTCGTAAACGTCAACACGCCAGAGCAAGTAGAACAACTATCCAAGGCGCTGACACAGTGATTTTTTTGAGGTGAGCATGACGACAGCCTTTCGCAATCCCCTTCCCGTGCCCGTATTGGGATTTTGTGCCTACAGTGGCACTGGCAAAACCACCCTTCTGTTGAAACTCATCCCGGAGCTGAACCGCCGTGGATTAAAGCTGGCTGTCGTTAAACATGCCCACCACGACTTTGATGTGGATATTCCCGGCAAGGACAGCTATGAGCTGCGCAAGGCCGGTGCCCGCCAGATGCTGGTTGCCTCCCACGTGCGTTGGGCACTGATGACAGAAGACGCCCGCGACTCAGACCCCGAGCTGCCCCATCTGCTGAATCAAATCGAAGCCGACAAGGTGGATATTGTGCTGGTAGAGGGCTTTAAGAAGCTTTCGCTGCCGAAGATAGAGCTGCACAGAGCTGCACACGGCAAGCCATTTATCCATACCCAGGATCCGGACATTCTCGCCGTCGCATGCTGTGACGACACCCAGTTACCATCCGACCTGCCAAGACTCGATATCAACAATGTGGCCGAAATTGCCGACTTTGTGCAGCAGTATATTGCCAACTGGTGCCCTGCCACGCCGTCATTGCCACTGGCGCCGGCTTGTGGCTGCGAGGCCGACATGAGCAAGACCCTGTCGGTCCGTCAGGGTATGGACGCCATTCTCGCCAAAGTCGTCCCAGTCAGCGAAACCGACTTAGCGCCGCTGGACGAACTCGATGGCCGGGTGCTGGCCTGCGACGCCATTTCGCCGGTGGACGTGCCCCAGCAAACCAACTCGGCCATGGATGGATTTGCCTTCCGCTTTGCCGACCCCATGCCGGACGCGCTGAACATTGTTGGTGCCTCATTTGCCGGACACGGGTTTGCCGACACCCTCAAGCCCGGTGAGGCGGTACGTATCATGACGGGCGCGCCGCTGCCCGCCGGCGCCGACACGGTTCAGCCACGGGAGCTTGCCGATGACAGAGGCGATACTGTGTCGCTGCAGGGCAAGCTGGAGGTCGGCCAGCATGTGCGTCTGGCCGGAGAAGACATAACCAAAGGCGCAGTGGCACTTGGCGCCGGTGAACGCATCGATGCCGCCGCCACCGGCCTGCTGGCGTCGCTTGGCTTTGACAAGGTACAGGTAAAGCGCCGCCCACGTGTAGCAGTGTTTTCCACCGGTGATGAGGTGAGCGCACCGGGAGAGCCCCTCGCACCCAGCTGTATCTACGACTCCAACCGTTTCACTATCAAAAACATGGCCAAACGTCTTGGCTGTGAAGTGATTGACCTTGGCATCATCGAAGACTCAGAGGCCAGCCTGATGGCGGCCCTCGAGCAGGGTGCCAGCTGCGCCGATGTGGTGATAAGTTCGGGGGGCGTGTCAGTGGGCGATGCCGACTACATCAAAACGGCGCTGGAAAAGCTTGGTCAAATCGGTTTCTGGCGCATCAACATGCGCCCGGGGCGGCCGCTGGCTTTTGGGGAAATCAATCGGGCACTGTTTTTTGGCCTGCCCGGTAACCCTGTGGCTGTGATGGTGTCTTTCCTGCAATTTGTGCAACCTGCCCTGCGCAAACTCGCCGGTGAAAATCAGTACCAGCCCAGGTTTATCCCTGCCATCACCGACGAGGTGCTCAGGAGCCGTATCGGTCGCACCGAGTTTTTCCGGGGTATTTACCATCTGGGAGACGATGGTCAGCTCCATGTGAAAACCACAGGGGCGCAGGGTTCAGGCATGCTGAGCTCAATGGTAAAAGGCAACTGCCTGATTGTGCTGGCAGAGCCGGATGAACAGCTCGCCATCGGCAGCAGGGTTTATATCCAGCCCTTTGCTGATTTACTCTGAGGCCGGTTCATGTCTGCCCTGTGCGACAGTTTTGGCCGCAAGGTCGAGTACCTGAGGCTATCGGTCACAGACCGCTGTGATTTCCGCTGTGTCTATTGCATGGAAGAAGACCCCTGCTTCCTTACACGGGAGCAGGTGCTCAGTTTTGAGGAACTGGCGCTCATTGGTAAAGCCTTTACCGAGCTGGGGGTGAAGAAGATTCGCCTCACCGGCGGCGAGCCGCTGGTCAGAACCGATTGCACGGACCTGGTGGCGCAACTGGGGCAACTGCCCGGTCTGCAGGAGCTGTCGATGACCACCAACGGCTCGCGACTGGCCAAACTGGCACCGGCCCTTAGGGCTGCCGGACTCAGGCGCCTCAATATCAGCCTGGATACCCTTAACCCCGAGCGCTTTGAACAGATCACCCGTAATGGCAAACTTGAGAGGGTAATAGCAGGCATCGATGCCGCCAAACAGGCCGGTTTCGAGCGCATTAAACTCAATGCCGTTATCCTCAAGGGACGAAACGACGATGAAGTGTTGGACCTGGTGGACTTTTGCCGCAGCCGCCAGCTCGACATCGCCTTTATCGAAGAAATGCCCATAGGTTTGATGGACGAACGCGAAACGGCCCGTCACCTGTCCAGTGACCAGGTGCGCACCCTCATCGAAAACCGTTATCCACTGACGCTTTCAGACAAGCGAACCGGTGGGCCTGCGCGTTATTATCAGATGTCGGACAGCCCGATACATATCGGCTTTATCTCGCCCCACAGCCATAACTTTTGCCATGAATGTAACAGGGTGAGGGTCACGGTTGAGGGCCGTTTACTGTTGTGCCTCGGAAACGAACACTCTGTCGACCTCAAGGCCATTCTCAGAAGCCATCCAGGCGACACCGAAGCCTTGAAATCCGCCATTCTTGCAGCTATGCCTCAAAAGCCCAAATCCCACGAATTCGATACAGGTGCCGTGCAAATATTGCGCTTTATGAATGCGACCGGAGGCTGAATCTTCAACCCGGGGCATCTCGTGTTACACTCAACACCAGGGTTTCGCTTGATTTTTTCCCATGGGACTTAAACGCCGTACCTGGAACAACATCATTATCATCGCCTGCATCCTGATGGTCTCGGTGCTGACCTTGCTCGACCAGCGCATGAACAGCCTGCCGGAAGATGCCGCGCCACTCTTTGATGACTCAACGCCCCTGACTGGACTGCAACTGGACGGTGTCGCACTGGAACGCACCGATGGCATCTTTGCCTGCGACAGCCAGGTCAGCAACTGTGATGATTGGGGTAATGCCTGGTTGAATCTTAAGGTCTCAGCTCTGTCACAGGCCCCAGGCCAGCCCATGGGGCCGCGGGAGCTGACTATTCTCATCGGCCATTTGCCACCACAAACCTGGTTGCTGTTTGATGACGGATTTTTGCAGTCGCCCCAGGGTCACTGGTACCTTATTCCTCCCAGCCTGCGTCAGGCACTCGAGCCCCATTTGTCAGACTAAGCCCAATAATCCGCAGCACGAGACTAACATGCCAGAATTACCGGAAGTTGAAGTGACCCGCCAGGGCATTGCGCCCCACCTGGAAGGCAACCGCGTTGAAGCCCTGATTGTGCGTAATGCCAACCTGCGCTGGCCAGTGCCAGAACTAGCACAAAACATTGTTGGCCAAACCATTTTGGGTGTCAGACGCCGGGCCAAGTATTTGCTGATAGATACACAGGCGGGCACCACTATTGTGCATTTGGGCATGTCCGGCAGCCTGAGGGTGCTGCCAAAAAATACCCCTGTCGAGAAACATGATCACATTGATCTGGTGATGCAAAATGGCCGGGTATTGCGTTTTAACGATCCCCGCCGCTTCGGCGCTTGGCTCTGGAGTGAACTGCCGGAAGCGGCCCACCCGCTGCTGGAAAAGCTGGGACCTGAGCCGCTATCGGCCGCTTTCCATGCCGATTACCTGCAAGCCGCACTCAAAGGTAAGAAGAAAGCCATCAAGCTGTGCCTGATGGACAACGCCATCGTGGTGGGCGTGGGGAATATCTACGCCAATGAAGCCTTGTTTGCCGCCGGTATTCACCCTGAGGCAGAGGCGGGCAAAGTCGATGCCGAGCGCCTTACCCTGCTCACTGCTGAAGTTAAGACGATACTGACGCAGGCTATAAAACAAGGCGGCACCACTCTCAAGGACTTTACCAATGCCGACGGCAAGCCCGGTTACTTTGCTCAAAAATTACATGTGTATGGCCGCGGCGGCGAGACCTGCACCGAGTGCGGCCACCTGCTGAGTGAAATTCGCCTGGGTCAGCGCACTACGGTATTTTGCAGCCTCTGCCAGACAAAATAATTTCATCCATACTCTTATTAAATTTAGTTATGGAGAATATTTTGAATTATTTTTATTCATCTATAACTGTGTAGTGACAGAATGCCAGTTACCGAACGCTGGAGCATTAATAGCCAAGTCTCTATAATGGCGCCCCCGAATCCCACTGACTCACAGGCGAATCCTTGAGCTTTGAATACCTGGCGTTACTCGCCGCCGCCTGCTGGGCCGTTGGCAGCCTGATGTCGGCCACCGCCGCCACACACCTTGGCGCCTTTGCCTTCACCCGCATCAGAATGCTCAGTGCCAGCGTTATGCTCTGGCTGCTGGCGCTGTTCGTTGGCAGCTGGCACAGCCTGACGTTGGACAGTCTTTATTTGTTGGCGCTCTCAGGGCTTATAGGGATTTTCATTGGCGATACGGCGCTGTTTGCTGCCATGAATCGCCTGGGGCCCAGAAGGGCCGGGGTACTCTTTGCCACCCACTCACTGTTTTCGGCTGTGCTGGCCTATCTGTTTCTCGGAGAAACCCTGTGGGGCTGGACCCTGTTTGGCAGTAGCCTGCTCATCAGCGGCGTGATGGTGGCCATCTTTTTCGGGAAGCGGAAAAACGAAGAACATGCCTGGGAAAACGGTAATCTGCAGGTCAAACGAGGCATGGCACTGGCACTCTTGTCAGCCCTGTGCCAAGCGGTATCCACCCTGATGCTCAAACCCCTGATGGAAACCGATATAGATGCAGTGGCGGCTTCGGCAGTGCGCATGAGCACAGCCTTTGTGCTGCATTTCGCGCTTTTGCTACTGGGCTTTTCCGTTGCTAAGGCCAAAACTCCCGCTACCCCCAAGGTGTTGGCACTCACCATTGGCAACGCTGCACTGTCAATGGTACTGGGCATGACACTGATATTGCAGGCACTGAAACACGGCAATGCGGGCCTGGTGGCGATTTTGTCGTCGGTAAGCCCCATTCTGGTGTTACCGCTGCTATGGCTGGTGTATCGCAAAAGCCCTGCGGCGGGCGCCTGGCTCGGCGCCATCATGACGGTGGCCGGCACTGTACTGATACTGGCCCATTAGGCTCTCCTTTACAGGACAGTAGCCACACCATCAAAGCCCCTGGTCGGGGCTTTTTCATTTGGTGTCTCAGTTGAACTCGAAGTTCACCTGTACCGGATAGTGATCCGACAGCTCATTGTAATATCCATTGTGATAATACCGGCCCGAACTCAAGTTCCAATAGCCTTTCAGATACCACCAATACCAACTGATTTGTGCCTTGGGATAACGCACAGCCATTTCCGGATTATTGGCCGGCTGCTTGTGGTCCTGATGCCAGAATACGTAGTCGAGGGTATCGTTGTAGTCGAGGCTGTAGTCAAAGTAGTAGGCATTTGCCTTGGTAAACCAGTTATCCCTGGCGCTGAAAGACCCTGTTACCGGAGTAGAAAAATTCAGCCCGGCATTGACGGTGGCCAGCATATCGGTCACTTCCTGTTGTTTGCTCCATTCCACATTCATATCACCGCCGATAATGACAGCCTCATTTGCCGGGATCTGCTCAGCCTCGATAAAGGCCTGAATTTCGCCCAGTTGCCCCAGACGAACCTGATGCTCTTGCGCTGTGTCATCGTCGTGGGTTGCCTGCAAGTGAGTGCCAATCAGGTGAAATCGCTCGCCGTTTTTCTCGATGGCGACATAGGCAAACCCCTTGTTGGCATAGTCATCCCAGCTACCCTGCAAACTGTGATTAAACACATGGGCCTTGCGCACCAATATCGGGTATTTAGACAGGATAACAACGCCCCCCCTTACCACCATGGGGGAGTTGGAGCAGCTTCCGGTCAGTGCATCCCAATCAGCGCCGCTGCAGTTTTCACCCACATTGGCGGTTTGATATGGGTATAGACTGGCAAGGGAACTCAGCGCGGTTTCAGCCTCATCGTTAAAGGCTTCACTCACCAGAATGACGTCGGGCTGTTCAGACAGTTGTGTCAGTGCGGCAGGCAATCGCGCAGCACGATTGGCTTGATCCCAATCCTGCACATTGAGCTGCATAATGTTGTACGCCATCACTTTAAGTGATTCGGCATAGGCTTGAGGTTGCAGGGCAAAAATCAGGGTAATTAGCAGTGCATGATGCTTTCTCATCCAGGCATCTCCAGTTTGTGGTTATGAATTATATGAGTGCTACTCAGTTACTCAGGTAGCGGCCCATACTGGAACACAGCTGAATGTCATTAAGACGTCAGGGAGATGTCATTGAGATAAAGGTTTTATGACTGACACAGGAACAAAAAAGCCCCGCATGCGGGGCTTTGGTAACTAGTCCGTAAGCCAATGGCCCGGATGGTCAGTGTGGTAACGGTAGACCCGTTTGGGTGCATCACAGCTTACTGACATGGCGTCTGCATCCAGCAAAAGCCAGTTGTCCCTGTGGGCAATGCCCATGCTACGGCCCCTGGACAGTTCAAAACAGTTCAGTGTTGTGCCTTCGGGAACCAGCAAGAAACGTTGCTGTTCAGAGGCATTGCCTTTCATCATCCCTGCTTCTTTCATCCAGGCCCAGGCATTGCGCTCTTGTTCCTCGACACTCGCCAGGTAGCTGAAGTGCGTCACAGACACAGGTGAAAACAGGATGAATTGTTCCTTGAACTTAATCAGCCCAAGCTCGGCATCTTCACCTATGGTTTGCGCCGTATGCTGCATGAGTTGCTGCGGTGTACGCATGCTATCGAGCAGCATATAGCCCCAGGTGCCAACCACTAGCCAGCCAAGTAATGTCACGGCACCGGCATTGAGCAGCGAGATTTGCTTTCTGAGCCACCACAAGCAGGTAAGCCACAAACCGCCAAGCACCAGCAGCATCAGGCCTATGCCCGTTAAGTCGTCGGTGTAATCGGCAAGCCGGGCAGCAAGCTTGGGATGGTGCAAAAGCGCCAGCACCCCCACAAGCAGCAATAGTGTGCCCAAGACCCACAAGCCCCCCTTCACCAGCAGCTCAAACCAGCGTTTGGGCTGCTCACCGTCAAGAATCGCCGCCATCGCCAAGCTGGCCATAGGGAGAGCAGGCAAAATATATACGTTGCGCTTGCCCGGGCTCAGGCTGAAGAACACCACCACCAGTAAAACCCAAAGCAGCAAAATGGCAATCACGGGATCTTGCTTGATGCGCGCTACAAAACGTTTACCGTGGGCAATGGCCAACAAGGGCAACGGGAACCAGAGCCAGGGAATGACGCTGAAAATAAAGAAATACCAGGGTTTGATATGATGCCAGGCGTTAACGTAACGCTCACCGGTTTGCTTGAATAAGATGTTGTTCATATAGGCCTGGTGCTCTGGGGTGGCATCCAGCCAAACTGCCAGCAACATGGGTACCAGCCACAGGGCAATAACGCCCAACATAGCCAGTGGCCCAAGGGCTACCTTCCAGGACCAGGCCTGGTTGGGCAAAAGTGCCCTGCCGGTGACCATTTGCCAGCGATACCAAGCCAGCGGCAATAACATCAGCAGCGGTAAAAAACCCACCCCCTTGGTGATTACCCCAAGCCCCATAAAGGCCCAGGAAGCAAAAAACCAACGCCAATGGGGTCCGAGCACAAAGTGCCTCACCAGACCATAGCATCCCAAGGTAATCCAACAGGCTACCATGGCATCTATCTGGGCATTCTTTGCCTGCATCAAAAATTGCGGCACCAACAAAAGCAACAAGGCTGCATTACGGCCGACCCTGACGCTCCACAAACGGCAACCCAAGTCGTAAACCAGCATGACGGTCAACAATCCGCAGAGGGCGTTGGGAATAAGAAAGGCCAGTTTGAGGTCGCCAATCAACCAATAAACAGCGGCGATGGCCCACATAAATACCGGGGGTTTATCGGGATAGAATTCTCCACCGCGGGTGGGGAACAACCATTCACCGCCCATCACCATTTCCCGGGCTACTTCCACAAAACGTGGCTCATCGGCAGGCCAGGGAGATCGCATGCCAATGCCAATCAACATCACCAGCAGCGTAAGACTGAAGAGGGCCCAAAACACCCGTTTCTTATCGTCATCGGCAAAGAGTCTGAACAATGCTGTCATGGGTATCCTTACGATTCTTCGGCAATTTCATCTACCTGCCGCTTAAGATGACTGCGGTACAGGTACGCCCCTATGGCGCTGGAGAGAATAAAGAGCACCACGCTGATGCCAAGCTGGATATGATCCGCAAGGCCAATGCCGGCGCCGGCAAAACTGAAAATCAACATTTGAGGCAAATAACCCAGGGCACTGCCAAGGAGAAAGCCCCCCACACCGACCCGGGTCGTACCGGCAAGGAGATTGGTGAGCAAGTTACTGCCCACCGGCAACAGGCGTATCATCAACACCTTTAGCCAGGTCTTTTGTGCCAGTAGTGCCTCAAAGCGTTGCAACCTGTGGCCAAAGCGGCGGCTTAAACTGCTTCTTACCGTGAGTCTGGCAAAGTAGAAGCTGGTCAGGCAGCCAAGCAAAGTGGCCAGAGTCGAAAAAAGTGCGCCATAGAGTCCGCCCATGGCAAAGCCGCACACAAAAGCAATGGCCTGTCTGGGCCCCCCCACCGCCGTAAAGAGGCTGCCGGCAAGCAGTAATACAACCAATGCCTGTACACCACCCTCTTGTACAAAACGGGCCACCCAGTTGCTGTCGGTGAGATGATCGAACCATCCCTCCCTGGCGGCCAGCATCAATAGAACCAGCACTGTCAGGGTAAGGGATAATTTACCGAGCCGTTTCAGGTGGGTTTTCATGGATGACTGTAACCGTCTACCCGCTCCACCTCAGCTATCTTGCCTCTGCGGATAAGCCACATGACGCCCATCAGGTCGACAATGCCCACCCAGGCGCGGTTCCAGGCATTGTACTTGGATACCCCTGCGCCCCTGTCTCTGTGATTGACCTCACTGATACGGATTTCACCGCCAAGGCGCCGGATCAGTGCCGGCAGGTATCTGTGCATATGGTTGAAATGGGGCAGGCGCAGAAAGGTTTCCCGCGGAAACAGTTTCAGGCCGCAGCCGGTGTCCGGCACCCCATCATGCAGCAGCGCATCGCGGATACGATTGGCGACTCTCGACTGAAAACGTTTCCAGGCTGTGTCCTTGCGATTCTTACGGTACCCGGCAATACAAAAATGCGGATTTGTGATGGTGCGGGCAATGGCGATCATGGCCGGGATATCGGCGGGATCGTTCTGACCATCGGCATCGAGGGTCACAATCCAGTCTCCTTTGGCATGCAGTACGCCCGAGTGTACTGCTGTACTTTGGCCGGTACTCTTGCGGTGACGCACTACACTGGCGTTACAACCACAATCGGCCGCAGCCTGCAGCACTTCCTCTCCGGTTGCGTCCGTACTGCCGTCATCAACTACCACTACTTCGAAATCTGATTGACCGGCAAGCGCCGCCGCGATTTCTTTGACCAGATTACCTATGTTTCCGGTCTCATCTTTCGCAGGAATAACCACTGAAATCATTGAGTCTACTTTCCTTTTTGGCAAAAGCCCGCTTGCCAGCATATCGCACGGCTGCCGGAAAGGATACCCATCTCAGTTGTCGTAAAAATGACAAAACGCGCCGGTTGGCGCGTTTTGTGTTCAGAAATCAGGACACTCAGAATCGATATTCATAACTGCCATAGAGGGTGGCATCATTATCGGTTTTTGTGTCGAACTCTGAGCGGGAGACTGTGCCTCCGAGAGTGACCATACCTTTGAACATTGGTTGACGGTAAGAGACTTCCAGCATCAGCAGGTCTTCCTTCTCCGGCTGTGGTGTCCACTCGCTGCTGTGGTTTTTGCCGTCTTTGTTCAGCTGGGCATACCGCAGATAGGCATTAATGCCTTTGCTGTCACCAAACTGACCTATCAGGCCCAGCACCCAGGTTTCGGCGTCACTGTCGTAGGTTGAGCCCAAAGAACGCCGATAATAGCGGGAACCGGAAAGATAAGTGGTGTGCTCATAGAAGCAGTTAAATACATTATCATCACTGCCACAAGCCACTAAGGTATCCGTATATTCCAAAAACAGCTTATACTGGTGATCTTTAAATCCAAATCGGGTGTCAACACCCGCCAGCTTGGCACAATCAGCCAAGTCCCATGGCATCGGGCCGCTTGAGTCTTCGCAGGTACGCTCCAGATAGAGGCCAACGGGCACATTAAACCACGTATCGGCGTAGCGAATATCCCAACCTGCCATCTGGTTGCCCAAACGCGAGTTTTGAGCCGAATCACAATCCAGGCTGCCATCGGCACATTCACCGCCACCGGAGATCGTGTCCCAGAAGGTGCCCAGACCACAGTCCTGGCCTTCGCCGCACATCTGCACTGTCCAGGAGGCACCTATTTCCAGCTGTTGAACGGGCTTTAGGGTTCCGCGAAAATTCCACAGCAGGGTGTCCTCTACGGCACGGTTATCATTCATCCAGCTGATCCCCGTGGTTAACGTCCAGGGACCCATCCACGACAGCCAAGGCGTTTCAAAGGCAGCGGCGTTATTGCGGCTCAGCATCAGTGACGGCATGGGGCGGGCGTTATTGGACTTGTGCAGCGCGGTATCGAATCCCGGGCCCCACCACTGTTCTACAGTACCTGCGGTAAACACCCAATTCCCCAATACCAACGACATCCAGGAGTCATCCAGACGGAAATCTTTATCATCCTGGGCATCGTAGGCTGCCGTCGCAGACACCTTGAACGCAAAACGATTATCCATGTACTCGTGGGAGGCTTTGAGTTCACCCTGCTCACGGTAGTCACTGCCGAAATGTTGGAATCTGGCTTCATCGGTTGCGCCAACCGCTTTAAGTCGTGTGTTACCCCGGTTTTCAACCGCCTGGCGATAGTAGTAGTTCACCCTCGCATAGGCGGCGGCCATTTCCGGCGTCAGTAACGAGGGCTCGGCTTTGTTCAAATCCACCCCGATGCCCGACCACATCAGCGGAAACGTATTCACTGGCATTGTGATAACACCTGCATCGGCCAATGCTTGAATATCGGCCCGCAAATAAATATCGGATGCATCGACCCAAGGTGCCGCCAGAGTTGACGCAGACAGCAGCGCCAAGCTCAGCGCAGATAACGACATGTACTTCATAAAATCCCTTTTAATCATTCACTTCTTACGCGGCAGTGCCAATAATTCTGCGGCAACGTCAGGATGTACAAATTGGCTCACATCGCCCCCATGAAGCGCCACCTCTTTCACCAGAGTTGATGAGATAAAGGAGTTTTCTTCTGCGGGCGTCAGGAACACGCTTTCCAGATCCGGGCTTAAGCGACGGTTCATGTTGGCCAGTTGGAATTCATACTCAAAGTCCGACACGGCTCGCAGGCCCCGCACCAGTACACTGGCCTGCTGGTCTTTGGCAAAGTCCACCAGCAAGCCGGTAAATCCGACCACTTCCACGTTATCCAGATGAGCTGTGACCTTTTTCAGCAGCTCTACCCGTTTTTCCAATGAAAACTTCGGCTGTTTTGACGGGCTGGCTGCCACGCCTATTACCACATGCTTAAACAGGTTGGCGGCCCGCTCTATCAGATCCGCATGCCCATTGGTGACAGGATCGAAAGTACCGGGATAGATGGCTCTTGTATGCATATACAGACCTGTGTCGTATCGAGTTAAGGGTTGATAGCCCAAAGAAAGTTTGCCCATTCTGCCACAAGTACGCCTCAGGTGCATGGCCTCACAACAGGCAAATTACAAGCCTGCATCCGGTAACCTCAAAACTCCGGACCAAATACGTAACACACCATTCACCAGTCACACAAAAACAAAACCAACGTTTCAATAAATACACATTTAAGATAATGATTTTATTAATTATTTTGCTATTGGCGGATGAGTTAATACAATGCCCGCAAACGGGCAATCCAGAAAGCATTCATGAGTAAAATTAAGGTAGCACTGCTGGTCGATGAATATTTTGGCGGCGCCAAAACCAAATATGGCGGATATGGCTTTTTGGCCAGACATCTGGTGGCCAAACACCTGCCTGACGATCAGGTCGACGTGGACGTTTTGCTGAAAAAAGACTGCGGCAAAGTGCGTCTTTGGCCCAAGTGTTTTATGGTCGATGGCATCAGGGTATACAAGCTGGCAGCACGGGCCTTTGATTGGGTAAACAACCTGTTTCTGCGGCAGAAAAACTATGATGTTTTTCTTTCCATCGAAATGACCACCCACTCCTACCGCATCTTCAGCAAGGCCCCGGGGAAAAATAAAAAACTGCTGTTTTGGATCCAGGACCCGAGACCCACCTACGAGTGGGATGAAATCCAGACCGTGAAGCTCTTTCCCGAGCCCAGTTACTGGGATGCAGAGATCTACGATTTTGTGAATCAATACGCCCGGAGTGGCAACGTACGCTTTATCAGTCAGGCAAAGTGTCTCGATCAAAAGGCCAGGGACTTGTATCGATTACCTGCCAATACGTCCATCAACTACCTGCCGAACCCAATCGAAATTGATGAGACGTTTGACCTGGACAGCTTCCCGAAGCAAAACAGCATAATATTCCTTGGCCGTATCGAGTCCGTAAAGCGGGGTTGGCTGTTCGCCGAAATCGCCAAGGCCATGCCGCAGTGCCAGTTTTATATGTTGGGTCAGGCACACAGACAGGCGGATGAAAACAATGCCGTGATGTCAGGCTACCAGGCCATTCCCAACCTGCATTTCGTCGGTCATGTGGAAGGCGAGCAGAAGAATCGTTTCCTGAAAGAGGCCAAGGTGTTGGTTAATACCTCTATTCATGAAGCCCTGCCGATTTCCTTCCTCGAGGCCCTGTCCTACGGCACCCTGCTGGTGAGTTGCCAGAATCCCGATGAACTGGCGAGCAAGTTTGGCGTGTATACCGGCAAGGTGTTGGGTGATGGCTTCGACAAGGTGGAACTCTTTGTCGCCGGAATCAACCAGCTGCTGACAAATGATGACCACAGACACCAACTCGCAAAAGACGCCATTGCCTATATTAAAGAAGTGCATTCACTGTCCCGCTTCACAGGGGACATCAAGCATGAACTGTTGACCCTGTGCGCAAGCCGCAATGAGCCAGTGAAAGCAACTGGCCGCACCACCACCAGCACAGTACAATAGCCTTTTATCTGTGTGGAACAGAGATGAAACGACTCATAGTAGATTTGGATGGCACCCTCACCAAGGCCGACAACACAGATTACAGTGCCGTGTCGCCCCGGGAAGATGTGATTGCCAGATTGAGACAATATCAGGCAGAAGGTTTTGAAATTGTCATCTCAACTGCACGCAATATGCGTACCTTTGAAGGTAATGTGGGCAAGATAAACATCCATACGTTGCCGGTGATCACCGCCTGGCTCGACAAACATCAGGTACCCTACGACGAAATTCTTGTCGGTAAACCCTGGTGTGGCCATGAAGGCTTTTATATCGATGACAGGGCCATCAGACCGTCTGAATTCGCCCGCATGAGCCGGGCCGAAATTGAGCAACTTATCGAAGACGACAAAGCATAGGACGTGCATGTATCTCATTACTTCTGCCGCCATGGTGGCCTCAGAGCTGCAGTCTGAATTCGGACCTCTGCCCCCCTGCTTTTTGCCGGTGGGCAATAAACGCCTGTTCCATCATCAGCTGGCTTTAATTCCCGCCGGCGAACGCACCATCATTACCCTGCCGGAGGGCTTTACCCCCGGTCCTTATGACAGCCAAAGCCTCAAAGACTATGGTGTTGAGCTATTGTACCTGCCGCCAACCCTGAGTTTGGGTGAATCCATCGTCTATGCCCTTATCCAGCTGGAGTTTGCCGACGATGAACCCTTGTATATTCTCCACGGCGATACCCTGTTCGATAGCCTGCCACGTCAAACCGATTGTCTGGGCCTGAGTCAGGTTGAAGACAACTACAACTGGGCAGAGTTTGATGCCCAAAGCGGCACTCTGCGTCCTTACCATGCAGAGCTGAGACCTTCCAGCGAATTGATTTCAAATGGCTTTTTTAGTTTCTCCGCACCAAGAACCTTAATAAGGTACATCACTCAGGCCAAGGGCGACTTTATTGCTGGCCTGAATGGCTACATTGATGACAAGGGCCTGACCCCGATAACCTTGCCCCATTGGTACGACTTTGGACACAGCCATACCTATTACCAATCCAAGAGCCGGATGACGACTCAGCGGGCCTTCAACGGGATGGCAATTCAGGGGCAGGTGGTCAAGAAATTCAGCCGCAATAAACATAAGCTCGCTGCCGAGGCCAACTGGTATCAAAGTTTGCCAGGGCCAATGCGGGGCTACATTCCACAGCTGCTGGGCTGTGATGAAAGCCCCGAGCTATTTGGCTACAGCATAGAGTATCTGCACCTGACAGCCTTGAATGAGCTCTACGTCTTCAGCCAGTTGCCGGCCTTTGCCTGGCGTAAGGTACTCAAAGCATGCTGCCAGTTCCTCAAGGACGCCAGCAGCTATTCAGTGGCCGATGCCCAAACCCTCAGTGGGCTTTTTATGGATAAGACCCTGAGCCGGCTTGAGGATTTCGCCAGTCAAAGCGGCATATCTGTGGCCCAGGAAAACCGTATCAATGGCGCCCTGCGGCCGTCTTTGCTGGAGCTGGCCCGGATAAGTCGCGAGTATTTGCCCAAAGATAATGGCAGGCAACACCTGCTGCACGGTGACTTTTGTTTCAGCAATATTCTGTATGACTTTCGAACCTGTAATATCAAGGTCATAGACCCGCGAGGACTGGACGGTAACGACAAGCAAACCATCCACGGCAATGGCTTATACGACATTGCCAAGTTGGCACACTCGGTATTGGGGCTCTATGACGCCATTATTGCCGGTTATTTTAAAGCCGAGCGGCTGGGGCAGAACCTCGACTTCAGTATTGCCATTACGCCCAGACGCGAGCAAATCATGGCCGACTTCGTCCGGCTGATGGCCAGCGAGTTCGCCGTCAGCGAAGCCGAGCTTTACGCCATGCAAATTCAGTTGTTCCTCTCCATGCTGCCACTCCACAGTGACAGACCAGACCGGCAGCTTGGATTCATAGGTAACGCCTATCGACTCTATGACAGGCTGCTTGCCTGCACAGGAAATCCATCATGATAGTGATCCCCATGGCGGGGCTAAGCTCCCGCTTTTTCAACGCTGGCTACACCCAGCCCAAATACATGCTCGACGCTGGCGGCATGCCACTGTTTGACCACGCCCTGCTCAGCTTCGCGGCCTATTTCGGCACTACGCCTTTTTTGTTTATTGTGCGCGACCTGTATGACACAGCGGCCTTCGTCAAAACACGCTGCAAGGCACTGGGCATCAAAGACTTCAAGATTGTTGCCCTGGAGCAGCCAACCCGTGGACAGGCTGAAACCGTGTACCTGGGACTGACGGATGTAGCAGACACCGAGCCACTGACAATTTTCAATATAGATACCTTCAGACCCGGATTTACCCTGCCCCCCATAGCCGATACGGCCGATGGCTATCTGGAAGTATTCAAAGGTGAAGGCAGCAACTGGTCCTATGCCAAACCCGCCGATGCCAAAAGCACCCGCGTCGTGCAGACAACCGAAAAGCAACCCATATCCGACCTCTGCAGCACAGGGCTTTATTATTTCCGTCAAACCGCCGATTTTCGCCTTGCCTACGAAACGGAAGCCGCGCGGCCTGCAAGCGAGTGGCAAAAGCAGGAGCTTTATATAGCACCGCTTTACAACCACCTGATAGCCCGGGGTAAGAACATTCACTACCACCTTATCGATGCCAGTGACGTGATTTTCTGTGGGGTGCCAGAGGAATATCAGGCCCTGCTGGCCCAATATTGATATCGCCGAGCCGGGCTACGGCACGGCTCAAGCTCGCTGGTTTTAAGCCTATGACAATCAAATTCAGTGATATTACTGTGGTGGTACAGGGACCGGTTCAGGCCTATCAGGGTCGGGATCAGCAAGCCGGTATCACCCAAGTCTGCCTTGATAGCATCCGCACCCATCTACCGGGTGCGCGTATCATACTCTCTACCTGGGAAGGACAGAACTGCACAGGGCTTGCTCCGGATCTCTTGCTGCAACACCCGGATCCCGGTGCCAATGTGGTTGCCTACAATGCTCAGGGTGAAGCACAAAAACTCAACTTTAACCGTCAGATAGTCTCTACCTGTGAGGGCCTGAAGCGGGTAGAGACGCCCTATGCAGTCAAGTTGAGATCAGATAACTACCTGACTGGTCATGGGTTTGTTACTGCACTGGAGCAGTTTCCCGCTCGCTGTGACCAGGACATTCGCTTCACCGAGCCCGTGGTAGTAAATACCAGTTACTTCCGGCGTTATGCCGAAGGTCAGCGGGTCATCATGCATCCCAGCGATTTTTTCCATTTCGGGCGCACGGAAGATTTGCTGAAAATCTGGGACTTACCTCTGTTTGAGGACCGCCCATTCGACCCGGCTCAGGCCGGCAAAGCCCAGTACCATGGAGCGCCGCTTACCTGCCCCCATGCCGAGCAAATCTATTGCGACCTGTGGCTCAGACGTCTTGACGATGGCTTTTTGCCCTTAGCGCACCGCCATCAGTTTTCGGCAAATCAGGGAGAGCGATGGGACAGGTTTATGGCATCCAACCTGCGGGTGTTGGAGCCGGAGCAATTGGGACTCGGCTTGATTGCTCGGTTTATTCCCAAGGCAAAGCGCCCCAACGAAATGAGCCACCTCGATTGGCTGTTGCTTTACCGCCGCTATTGCGATCCCACTTACCCCGCATCGGCTGTAAAGCTCTTCACCTCTTTGGGCTGGCGACGCTTGCTTAAAATGCCGTTGAGTTACCTCAAATTCCGTCTGACTCAGGGTAAAAAAGCCTGAAAAAAATCCCGGCCATACCGGGATTTTTTATTATATCTGTGTCGAATCAAACGTTTCAGGCTGTCAGCAGTTTCAGGTACTTGCCTGCGACTGCAGCAGCGCCGACCTGAGTCAGAATTTCCGCATCGTCGCAGTCTGGATAGTGGGTCAGGGCTTCATCCATGGCCATCGCCAAAGCCGCAGGGTCACGTCTTGGGACCAAAAATCGTCGCAACGCCCCGGTGAGAATTTCTTTGGGACCATGGCGACAGTCGGTACTGACTACCGGAGTGCCCACTGCCAGCGATTCAATCAACACCGTTGGCAAGCCTTCATAATCTGAACTCAATGCCAGCAGCCTGGCACCCTTTATCCAGGGATAGGGATTGGTTTGGAATCCGGGAATAATCACCCTGTCTTCAACCCCAAACTTGCGGGCCGACTTGATAGCCTTTTTCTTGTTGTTGCAAAGCAGCACGAGCGGCAAGGGATTGCGCATCTGCTTCAACGCCGCAAAGAGCACATCATGGCGTTTTTGGCGTGCAAACCGCCCAACATGGATGATGTAATCCCCCTTGGGCAATGCGTCGGCTGTTTGACTGGCCTGGTGCTGAATTTTTTCCAGTTCGAACGGATTATAAATGGTTTGCACAGAGGCGGGCTGCACCCTGCCCACCTCGGCAATCTCATTGGCAATGCCCTTGGATACAGTGATCAGGTGCTGGCCATTGAGTGATTTTTTCGCCCGCAACATACTCAGATAGGCAAAAGGTCCCAACTTACGCTGGCGTTGCAGCTCTTCTTCAATGGAATTGTGAACCACGCAATAAAGCGGTGCCACGCCGGTGCGGGTCATCAGCAGATTGGTTTTGTCCAGATTGGACAGGAACAGTTCAAACTTGCCGAAACGCTCCTCAAGCCCTGTTATCCACTGTTGTAACTTCTGTACCGAACCTCGGGTGCGCCAAAAGCCGTCGATATTGCGCTCATCACCACCAAAGCAAAAGTGCACCTGGAGGCCGGGGGGAATTTCATGGTGGCAGTCCTGCTGCAACACCAATAGATGTGGCTCATGGCCCAGCTCCACCAGGGTGGACGCCAGGGTCAACATCACCTTTTCTGCGCCGCCACCGGCCAAACTGTCGATGGCAATGGCAATTCTGCGTCCTGTCATGGCTGAACCTCCAGCAAATGCTTAATTTTATTCATGGTCAGTTGCAGGCCGTCCATATCGGCTTCGGCTGCCAGTGCCTGCTGCAGTGGCCCTGTGGTTTCATCGGAAAACAGAGCAGGAATGTTGGCGGCAAGCTGCTCTGGCTCACAGGCCAGCACCAGCCCTCTGTCGGCACAAACAGCGATACGCGGCGGCTGGTCTTTGGAAACCGGAGCCGTCAGTACCAGCTTTTTCAAGGCGATAGCCTGCAGCAAGGTATCACCACCGCTCAGCACCGCCGCTTTGGCAGCCACCAGCAAGTTAATAAAGTCACTATTGGCCAGGGCGCTCAGACAAATCACTCCCGATGCCTCGGGTAATGCCTTGGGATAATTGGGACCAAACACCATGACGGATTTGAGCCCACTGGCGACATAGCTGGCTTGTGCTGCCTCAAAAAAACGGTCTGCTGCGAGGCCTCCGGCCAACTTATGCCCACCTGAGCCGGCGTTAAAGAGCACAAACTCCCCGTCGACCAGACCATATTGGGCGAGCAGTTGCTGCTGTCTTGCCTTATCCGGCGCGCTGAACACAGGCCCAATACACTCAGGCAGCGGCTTACCAATCAATTTCAACTTAAAAGCATCGAAAGCGGAAACGGGACCAATCACAAATTCCGGCTGTACGACCAGATGGGCATCCGTCACCCGGGCACGGCCTATTTTCATACCACGGCTGCGCTTGCGCCTGTGCTGGCTGAAAAACACAACTTTGGCGCCCAGGGCATGGGCCCGTGCCAGCTGAGACTTGCGGCCGGACGCATCAAAGAGCACCACATCGGGGCGAAATGTCTCCATGATGTCATTCACGGCCTTCACTTCTTTGGTGGGTGTGCGGTCCAGCAGTTTGGCTGGATATGGGCAGCTGGCTGCGTAAGGTGCTTCCTTGCTGAGAATGAAACACACCTCGGCAGCTGGCCAGCAGCGCTTCACTTCATCTGCCACTATCAGCGAGCGCATGTACTCCCCCATGCCTTCAGCAGAAGAGACGGGGATAAACAAAAATTTTGGAGCCATAGATTGCGTGACCACGGAGTTTGGGGCCATTGATTGAGTCATAACCTTACACCTCCTGGGTGGCGACGTCCGTGGCCCTGTCGAACATGCGACAAACGTCAGCAACTTCAATTTTTTCCATCAGAGTGTCGCCCTTGGCCCGGGTACCCCAGGGAATTTGCTGATTGGGATACTGCTCGGCAATCACCTGGTCATAGACACTGACTGTCAGCTCGCGGCTGAAATAAGGTCCGGTTCGGCCTGGGTTAGAGTGTGCGTAGAGACCAATCACGGGCGTGCCCTGAGTCACCGCCATGTGGGCAGGACCGGTATCCGGTGCAATCACCAGTGAAACTCGCTTTAATAGCGCCAAAAGCTGAATCAAAGAGGTTTTTCCAACAAGATTGGTTAGCTTAGACGAACAATTGGCCTCAATTGCCGCAGCCAGATCTTTTTCAAGCTGTGCTGGGCCGCCGCAAAGCAGCACCCTGTATCCTTTGGAAACAGCATAATCAGCCACGGCGGCGTAACGCTCGGGCAGCCAGTTGCGCTCAGCCTTACTCGCGGCGGCGCAAATGGCCAGAACCTTTTCGCCATCAGCAACCAACTCTTTCGCGAACACTTCGTCTGCGGCAGGAATATGCATGTCCCATGAGGGAGGCAGCTCGGTCACGCCCAGTTTCCTGGCAAAGCCCATAAAGCCTTCCAACACATGGGGAGTCGCCATGGCCTCGACCCGCTCGTTGGTCACCAGCCACTGCCCTTCTTTGGCGCGGGCACGGTCAAAACCAATACGCACTTTGGCCGGGATCATCAAGGAGGCTATGGTGGCCCTGAGCGCCACCTGCATATGCAGCAGAACATCGAAATGTCGCCCTTTGAGAGCACGACACAGCTGGCCATAGGCCTTGAAACCCTGCGACTTATCGAAAATCACAAACTCGATGCCCGGTAAATGTTTAAGCAGTTGATATTCCACTTTGCCTATCACCCAGGTGACGGCAAGGTCGGGATAACGGCGTTGAATCGCCTGCACCATGGCCACGGCATGGCACACATCGCCGATGGCAGAGAGGCGGAGCAAACACAGGGATTTCATCAGGCTGGGATCAAATGTCATGGTTGGGCTGGCCTTGGTGCAAAGCCCGGATCTTAATGTAGAATGGCCGCAGGTTCCACGCTTTGGACAAGAATTCCCGCGATGCAGCAACAAAACCATCCGCCCTACACCCTGGCCATTGCCCAGGGCGAGTCCATCTCACTGGACCCGTCCCATTTCACCCCTGAACATTGGCAGGCTCTCGCCGCCGTGACTGGCACCTCGAAAGGGCGTTATACCACCTGGTTTGTGCGCCACCCCGAGGCTAATCAAGACTGGGTGCTGCGCCACTACTGGCGCGGAGGGTTGATGGAAAAGTTCAGTAAAGATAGATATCTGTATACAGGTATGGCGAATACCCGCGCCATCGCAGAGCTGGCTTTGCTTGAAAAGCTCCATGCAGAGGGCTTTCCCGTGCCCCGCCCCGTGGGTGCCAGGGTACGTCGATATGCACTCTGGTACAGCGCCGATATTCTGATTGAGCGGATGCCCGGATGTCGCGACCTGCTGGCCTGGCTGGAACAAGGTCCATTGGATGAGGCAGAGTGGAAAGCCCTAGGCGTTTGCATCGCCCGCTTCCATCACCGCGGCGTCTACCACGCCGATCTTAACGCCAAGAACATCCTCAAGGGGCCACAGGGTTTTGCGCTGATTGACTTTGACCGGGGTGAAATCCGCAATCCCGCGAATAGCTGGCAGCAAGCCAACCTGTCCAGACTGAGACGCTCTTTTGATAAAGAAAAAGGCAAGCTTCCTTCGCTTGCCTTCGATGAGTCCTGCTGGCAATGGCTACTGGAGGGTTACGCTGCTGCGTAACCCAATACCGCCAGTTGACGACTCAGCGCCCCACGATTGCTCTCCACGACTCTTAACCCAGCCTCACCGGCGGTCAGGCGGCCAACCGAATCCTGTGCAGTCGCCAACAACCAGTCGTTAAAGGCGTCCGGGGTAGCACACAGGGTGAGATTACCCGCCTGCTGCAGAAGTTCGGTAATTTCTTTAAAATCCCAATGGTTGGGTCCCATGGCAACCGGTAACCCCATGGCCGCAGGCTCCAGCGGATTGTGGCCGCCATTGACCACCAGTGTACCGCCCACAAAGGCCAGATCGGCAGCGCCGTACCAGGTCAAGAGCTCGCCCATGGTGTCGCCAAGGAGCACCTGCGTGCCCACTGTCGGCGCCTCTCCCATACTGCGAACGGCCAGCTGTAAGCCTCTCTCACGTATGGCCCGTGCAGCGTTGGCAAACTGCTCAGGATGCCTTGGCACCATAATCAGCAGCGCGTCTGGAAACTGCTCAAGTAGTTGGTGATGGGCGCTGAGCATGGTATCGAATTCACCGGGATGTACGCTGCCCGCCACCCATATCAAGTGGTCGTCCCGTCCCCAACTCTGCCGCAACTGCCGCGCCGATTCACGGCGGGATGGGGGGATCTGGATATCAAACTTCAAACTACCACACACATGTACCCGCGAGGCATCCACGCCAAGTGCGACAAAACGTTCTGCTTCTTTGGTCGTTTGCACCGCAATCTGGTCCAGCGACCTGAGCATGGGCACAGTGAGGGATGCGAACTTTTGATAACTGGCGGCGGATTTTTCTGACAAACGGGCATTGAGCAAAGATACCTTGATGCCCCGAGCCCTGGCCCCGGCAATGAGGTTTGGCCACAGCTCGGTTTCCATGATGATAAGCTCGGCGCAGCCCAATTGGCTCAAAAAGCGGTTAACGGCAAACCCCAGGTCAAAGGGTAAATAACAATGTTGTACCCGGTCGCCAAAGGCCTTGATAACTTCTGCCGAGCCCGTGGGGCTTGACGTGGTAACCGTGATCCGCAGATTTGGCCTGGCCGCCATGATAGCGCGAATGAGTGGTATGGCTGCGAGCGTCTCGCCCATGGAGACAGAATGGATCAGTATGTCGGTAGGCATCAGCGCCTTAAGGCCAAACCGCTCGCCCCAGCGACCACGATAATCCGGGCTCTTTATGGCACGCTGGGCCAGATAAAGTACCAAGAGTGGCGACAGCAGGTATAAGAGAACTGAATAGAGCAATCGAGCCATAAGTACCAAGAGATGTATGAGTTTTGCCTGATGAATTACGGCAATGTTAACATAAGCCGGGAAGCAGGAATAAGCACAGAGCGATTAGCCAGGAAGCGGCGCGCCATAATAAAGACAGGATACCAATGAAAACCCGCGACAAAATCATTCAGGCCAGCCTGGAGCTCTTTAACGAGCATGGCGAGCGCACCATTACGACCAATCATATCGCTGCCCATCTGGATATCAGCCCCGGCAACCTCTATTACCACTTCCGAAACAAGGAAGACATTATCCGTTGCATCTTCGACCAGTACGAACAGCACCTGTTGCTGGGCTTTAAGCCCTATGCGGATCAAAAGGTCGACCTTGAACTGCTGATGAGCTATTTCGATGCCATGTTCTACACCATGTGGCAGTTCCGTTTTATGTACGCCAACCTGGCAGACATTCTCGCCCGCGATGACACTCTCAAGGCACGTTATCTCAAGGTACAACAAGCCGTGCTGGAACAGTCGATTGCCGTTCTCAATCAATTGAAAAAGGATGGTATTTTACAAATCGAAGACGAGCGCATTGCCGATTTGGCCGACACCATCAAGATGATTATCGGCTTTTGGATCAGCTACAAGCTGACCCAATCCAGCATTGCCACCATCAGCAAGGCATCGCTTTACGAAGGTCTGTTACGGGTACTGATGATTTTCAAGGCCTACTCCACCCCGGATTCACTGGCCAACTTCGACCGTCTCGAGCAGCATTTTCGCTCTCAATCCAACTGATACAGGCCACCCCCCTTCTCCTCTGACCCACTCGATGTTCCGGTGACATTTTCAGTGTCACCGGACTACAATCAAACAATATCCGCGCGGCACTCCCCAAGGTTACAAATTAGTTTTTTTTATGTGAAAACCCTACCAGCCCTAGTGCAATTTATGCGGCGATTGGTGCATCAAAAATAAGCTGCGGGCCGATTAGGTTTAGGGGTAGAATGCCGTCACTCCAGCAAAAGCAGAATAAAGTTAACTAAGGAGAGACCAGTGGCATCAACCTCATTCTACGAGCAGATCAAACAACAACTCGCCGACGTTAAGGCCGAAGGCCTCTACAAAAGCGAACGCGTGATCGTCTCACCGCAACAGGCTGCAATTAAGGTGGGCGGCGATGAAGTCATTAACTTCTGCGCCAACAACTATTTGGGCCTGGCCAACCATCCTGAGCTGGTCAAAGCCGCTCAAGCAGGTTTGGCCGACCACGGCTTTGGTATGGCCTCAGTGCGCTTTATCTGCGGCACCCAGGACATCCACAAACAGCTGGAAGCGAAACTGTCTGAATTCCTCGGCACCGAAGATACCATCCTGTATTCCTCTTGCTTCGATGCCAATGCCGGCCTGTTCGAAACCCTGCTCGGCCCCGAAGATGCCATCGTCTCCGATGCACTGAACCACGCTTCTATCATCGACGGTGTGCGCCTGTGTAAAGCCATGCGATTCCGTTATGCCAACAATGATATGGCCGATCTGGAAACCCAGCTTAAAGCAGCCCGCGAGGCCGGTGCCCGTCATATCCTGATTGCCACCGATGGTGTGTTCTCCATGGATGGCGTAATTGCCAACCTAAAAGGTGTGTGTGACCTTGCCGACCAATACGGCGCCCTGGTGATGGTAGACGACTCCCACGCGGTGGGCTTTATCGGCCAAAATGGTCGTGGTACTCACGAGTACTGTGACGTGATGGACCGGGTAGACATCATCACAGGTACACTGGGCAAGGCTCTGGGCGGCGCCTCGGGTGGTTACACCTCGGGTAAAAAAGAAGTGATCGACTGGCTGCGTCAACGCTCACGCCCTTATCTGTTCTCCAACTCACTGGCCCCGTCCATTGTGGCCGCCTCTATCCGCGTGCTCGACATGCTCAAAGATGGCCAGGCACTGCGTGAAGCCGTATGGGAAAACAGCCGTTATTTCCGTGAAAAAATGTCTGCTGCCGGTTTCACCCTGGCCGGTGCCGACCATGCCATCGTTCCGGTTATGCTGGGCGATGCCAAGCTGGCTGCCGATTTCTCGGCCCGCCTGCTGAAAGAAGATATTTACGTGATTGGTTTCTCCTTCCCTGTGGTGCCAAAGGGCCAGGCCCGTATCCGCACCCAGATGTCTGCCGCCCACACCCGTGCGCAGCTGGACAAGGCCATTGAAGCCTTCACCCGTATTGGTAAGGAAATGGGCATCATCTGATGTCCATTTTGGAGTAAGCACATGAAAGCACTTGCTAAACTCAAGCCTGAAGAAGGCATTTGGATGGTTGATGCCCCCAAGCCGGAAATGGGCCATAACGATCTGCTGATTAAGATCCGTAAAACCGCCATTTGTGGCACCGACGTGCATATCTACAACTGGGACGAGTGGTCGCAAAAAACCATTCCCGTGCCTATGGTAGTAGGTCACGAATATGTCGGCGAAGTGGTGGGAATTGGCCAGGAAGTCCGCGGCTTCAAGATTGGCGACCGCGTATCCGGTGAAGGCCATATCACCTGTGGCCATTGCCGTAACTGCCGCGCCGGCCGCACTCATCTGTGCCGCAATACCACGGGCGTGGGTGTAAACCGTGAAGGCTCATTCGCCGAGTATCTGGTGATCCCAGCCTTTAACGCGTTCAAAATCCCCGATGATATCAGTGACGATCTGGCTGCCATTTTTGACCCATTCGGTAATGCCGTTCACACGGCGCTGTCATTCGACCTGGTAGGGGAAGACGTGCTTATCACAGGCGCCGGCCCCATCGGTATCATGGCTGCTGCCGTGTGCCGTCACGTGGGCGCCCGCCATGTGGTGATCACCGACGTGAACGAATATCGTCTGGAACTGGCTCGAAAGATGGGTGCTACCCGTGCGGTGAACGTGGCCAAGGAAAACCTCAAAGACGTGATGAAAGACCTCGGCATGACCGAAGGCTTCGACGTTGGCCTGGAAATGTCCGGCGTACCTGCCGCCTTCCATGCCATGCTGGATACCATGAACCACGGCGGCAAAATCGCCATGCTGGGTATTCCCGGCGGCGAAATGGCCATCGACTGGAGCAAGGTGATCTTCAAGGGACTCATCATCAAGGGCATCTACGGCCGTGAAATGTTTGAGACCTGGTACAAGATGGCCAGCCTGCTGCAATCGGGCCTGGACTTGTCCCCCATTGTTACCCACCACTTCAAGGTGGACGACTTCCAGCAAGGCTTCGACGCCATGCGTTCCGGTCAGTCCGGTAAAGTCATCCTCAGCTGGGATTAATCTCCCGGTGAGCACGTGCAAGCCACCACAGGTTTGCACGGCTTGGCTATACCAACAGGGCGCTGTACAGACTACAGTGCCCTGTTGCACACTATCCCTGTCTCTTTTCCATTTACCGAGGATCTCATGTCTGCTTTTAAGCACCTGAGCGTCAACGAGCTCATTCATATGCGCACCGAGCAAGGTACTGATGTACAAATTGCCGATATCCGCGATCCCCAAAGCTTTGCCAACGGCCATATTGATGGCGCTGTAAACCTGAGCAACGATAACCTGGCCCGTTTTATCGCCGAATCCGATATGGATAAGCCACTTGTCGTCGTGTGCTACCACGGTATCAGCAGCCAGAATGCCGCTGCCTATCTGGTGGAGCAGGGTTTCGATCAGGTGTTCAGCCTCGATGGCGGTTATAGCGCCTGGCATATGGCCAATCTCTGATGGAGTTCGGCCGACTGCCCAACGCCAGAGCAGCTCAGGCCCTGGCGGATTATCTCAAAAGCCGGGGGATAGAATGCCTAATCAGCCCGGTAGCAGAGGGCGTGAGCCTGTCGGTGGTCAAGCCACAGGATCTGGCTGCTGCCAAGGCCGAATTCGATTACTTTCTGCGTCATCCGGGTGATGATAAATACCTGGCGGCATCATGGGAAACCGGCAATACAGAAACTCAATTTAACTATGGTTCACCGGGACTTGCGCTGCTGAGCCGCTTTGTGACTGCCGCCGGACCCATTACGCTCACTGTATTCGCATTCTGTATTCTGGTGTATACGGCTTTTAATCTGGGCTTTGCCGAACAGACATATTCACTGCTGAGTTTTTTTGGCGCCCACGGCACCGACCAAAGCTCCGAAGTGTGGCGAATCTTCACCCCGACGCTGATGCATTTTTCGCTGATGCATATCAGCTTTAATCTCTTGTGGTGGTGGTATCTGGGCGGAAAGATTGAAACCCGTATCGGCTCCTGGCCGCTGATGACATTGCTGCTTGTGGCAGGCACCCTGCCCAACCTCATTCAGTATTATGTTTCGGGCCCTAACTTTGGCGGTTTGTCCGGTGTTGTGTATGCCGTCGCAGGCTACACCTTTGTGATGGGTATCAGAAAGCCCTCTGCCGGTATCTATCTGCCACCAAGCTATATGGGCTTTATGCTGGTTTGGCTGATATTGGGCTTCTTTGATGTTCTCGGACTTTCCATGGCCAATGGCGCCCACCTGGGTGGACTCGCAGTGGGTCTGCTGCAGGGGTTATGGGACAGTCGCCGCCGCTAAGGTTCCAGCTCGACGGCGACAACTGCAGACCCGTCAGGCCATCGCCAGTACTTTGTTGACCAGCTTTTCGATGCCGGAATGCGCCTCGGCGATGTTGCCTGCCAACATATATGCCGGAGTGCTCACTATCTTGTTAGCCTCGTCCACCACAATCTCGTGTACTGACGCATCCCGATGATCACCGCCCATGATACAAAAAGCTTCACTGGTCCCCTTGTCGTGACCAATAGTACCGATGGCGCCCTTACCGTAGAGCTTGGGGATCATCACAGGTGCAATACAGATAAAGCCTACCGGCTTTTTCGACAGGGCGAACTCAGCAATAAAGTCACGCACCTCGGGTGCCACGTCGCAATCCGCGCCTACCAGAGCGAAATTGCACAGGTTTTTTGCCGCACCAAAACCACCGGGGATAATCAACGCATCGAAGTCGGCCACATTTAACTCTGTGGTGGCCTTAATGTCGCCCCGGGCAATGCGCGCAGCCTCAACCAACACGTTGCGATGTTCGTCTTTTGCCACCTCACCGGACAGATGATTGACCACATGCAGCTGGGGAATATCCGGTGCAAAACACTGAAAACGGGCACCGGCCTTGGTCAGGGACAACAAGGTCAGTACCGATTCATGAATTTCGCTGCCGTCAAAGACACCACAGCCCGCCAAGAGTACTGCGATATTTTTCATAAAAAATTCCCTCTTATGTAATTTGGTTTTAACAATGCGATCACATATTGGTTGATCTGATTAAAAATCGTGCTAAGTTATTTCATCAGCTTTGGCATGGCACAGGATGTAGCATCGCTCGCCGGGGTGATAAAAACAACCAACAAAGAAATCCACAGATCAGGATGATTTAACGGAATTGCCAGACACTTCACAGAAATAGAATTAACTAATAATAATCAACAACATAAAAACATGTTCTTCAGCCTTATCGAAAAACACTCCAACTTGTTGTTCTTTTAGCTCACAGACTTATCCACAAGCCGTGAGCCGCTTGCTGTGGCCGAATTCCTGTATCTGTGGCATGCTAACCCCCCAAGAATCCATGGACTGTTGAAGCCGAATCTATGCCTGATATTGCCAGCAACCCGCTCATCCTTGTGGATGGTTCTTCCTATCTTTATCGCGCCTATTATGCACCCCCACATCTAACCAATTCCAAGGGCGAAGCCACTGGTGCCGTTTATGGTGTGGTTAACATGCTGCGCAGTCTGCTGTCCCGCTACCGCCCAACGCAAATGGCGGTGGTATTTGATGCCAAGGGCCCCACATTCCGCAATGAAATGTATCAGGAATACAAAGCCCATCGCCCTCCCATGCCGGACGACCTGCGCAGCCAGATTGCGCCGCTGCACCGTATTATCAAGGCTCTGGGCATTCCCCTTATCAGCATTCCCGGCGTAGAAGCCGACGACGTGATTGGTACTATTGCCATTCAGGCCGGGAACGAAGGCCGCAGCGTGCTCATCAGCACCGGCGACAAAGACATGGCGCAGCTGGTTAATGAACACATCACGCTTATTAACACCATGACCGACACCATACTTGGCCCAGAAGAAGTGGCCACTAAGTTTGGTGTGGGGCCAGAGTTGATTATCGATCTGCTGGCGATGATGGGCGATAAAGCAGATAACATTCCAGGCCTGCCAGGAGTGGGAGAGAAAACCGCACTCGCCATGCTGACCGGTGCCGGTGGCGTAGCTAAACTGCTCGCCGAGCCGGACTGCGTTACAGACCTGGGCTTTCGCGGCGCCAAAACCATGGCAGCCAAAATCCGTGACAATGCCGAAATGCTGGAGCTGTCTTACAAGCTCGCCACCATTAAAACGGATGTGACACTTGAGCAGGATTGGCATCAGTTGTCTCTCAGCGAGCCGAACCGCGACGAGCTCATCGCCTGCTACGGTGAGATGGAGTTCAAGCGCTGGCTGGCGGAAGTGCTGGACAACAAGTCGCCTTTGGGCACCAAAGCAGCTGCGCCGCAGGCAAATCAGGAGACTACCGAATCACCAGCCGCTGCCGTCATCGAAACCCAATACCACACCCTGCTGACCGAATCTGAACTGGATGCCTGGCTCGATAAGCTGAGTAAAGCCGAGTTGATTGCTGTGGATACCGAAACTACCAGTCTTGACTATATGCAAGCCGAGTTGGTGGGGCTGTCGTTTGCCATCGAAGCCGGTAAGGCCGCTTACTTGCCATTGGGGCACGACTATCCCGGCGCACCGTCCCAATTGCCGCGCGAAGCGACTCTCGCCAAGCTCAAGCCGCTGCTTGAAAATCCGGACATTAAAAAAGTTGGTCAAAACCTTAAGTACGATATGAGCGTGCTGGCCAATGCTGGTATCCAGCTGAAAGGCGTCGCCTTCGATACCATGCTTGAATCTTACGTATTCAACTCAGTGGCCAGCCGCCACGACATGGACGGACTGGCACTCAAGTATCTGGGGCATAAAAATATCAGCTTTGAAGAGATCGCCGGCAAAGGTGCCAAACAACTCACCTTCAACCAAATCGCACTTGAACAAGCTGCCCCCTATGCGGCGGAAGACGCCGATATCACCTTAAGACTGCATCAACATCTATGGCCGCGCCTCAGCAAAGAAGAGGGTCTCGAGTCCGTGTTTACCGAACTCGAGCTGCCGCTGATTGAGGTACTGTCAGATATTGAACGTCGCGGCGTACTCATTGACAGTATGCTGCTTGGGCAGCAGAGTGAAGAACTGGCGCGCAAGATTGACGAGCTTGAACAACACGCACACGAAATTGCCGGTGAACCCTTTAACCTGTCGTCCACCAAGCAGTTGCAGGAGCTGTTTTTCACCAAGCTGGGTTATCCGGTCATTAAAAAAACTCCCAAGGGTGCCCCTTCCACCGCCGAAGAAGTGCTGGTTGAATTGGCGCTTGACTACCCACTGCCCAAAATCATCCTTGAGCACCGCAGTCTCACCAAGCTCAAGAGCACTTATACCGACAAATTGCCGCTGATGATCAATGGCCGTACCGGTCGTGTGCACACCAGCTACCATCAGGCCAATGCCGCTACAGGTCGCCTGTCGTCCAGCGACCCGAACCTGCAGAATATTCCGATTCGCACCGAAGAAGGCCGTCGTATCCGTCAAGCCTTTGTGGCGCCCGAAGGCAAACGCATTCTGGCGGCGGACTATTCCCAGATTGAACTCAGGATCATGGCGCATCTGTCTCAGGATGAGGGCTTGCTGCGCGCTTTTGCCGAAGGCAAAGACATTCACCGCGCCACTGCCGCCGAAGTATTTGATGTGGCATTTGAAACAGTGACATCAGAGCAACGCCGCCGCGCCAAAGCGGTGAACTTCGGCCTTATATACGGCATGTCGGCCTTCGGCCTGGCCCGTCAGCTGGATATTCCCCGCAACGAGGCCCAAAGCTATATCGATACCTACTTCAAGCGCTACCCTGGCGTACTCAAATACATGGAGGAGACACGCGCCATGGCTTCTGAGCAGGGTTATGTCAGTACCCTGTTTGGCCGTCGCCTCTATTTGCCGGAAATCCGTGACCGTAATGCCATGCGCAGGCAGGCTGCAGAACGTGCCGCCATTAACGCGCCCATGCAGGGTACGGCTGCAGACATCATCAAGAAGGCGATGATTGCGATCCAGCATTGGATTAAGACCGAGACTCAGGGCGAAATCCAGATGATTATGCAGGTGCACGATGAACTGGTATTCGAGGTGGATGCCGATAAGGCCGATGCCCTGAAAGAGAAGGTATGCGAGTTGATGGCTGCGGCGGCAAGCCTCGATGTGCCATTGCTGGCCGAAGCCGGTCTGGGTGATAACTGGGATCAGGCCCACTGATAGCATAGCTTTATCCGCTGGCTGCAAACGGTTGCAGTCAGCGGCCTCTTCGAGTTATGCCACTTCTCCGCTCGACACACCAGCCATACCGCATCTATATCAAACCTGGCGCAGCAAGATAACGAAAGCTATCCGCTGACGATAAGCACCTGATATCTTGATTTAAAAGCACTAAAGAGAGTCGATACTGCGCCCATGCCACCTTGCTTACCCGGATTCTGCGTGTTCGAGTATGAGATAGTGGGCGTTCCCTCTATGAGCATTACCCTGCCTCTCCATCGGTTTTAGCCGTCTGAAGCGTCCCAAGTATCGAACAATCCGCACCACATTCGGCAAAATAACCAACATTTGAGCAAATACTCTTAATGTAGCAATTTGATCAGGAATTTTTTAAAAACACCCTATTCTGACCTAAGACACTGTTTTTAGGCTCTATCTTGTAATTATTAGATCAAATAAAGCTGCTTTAATGAGCATTGCCGTGAGATCGACCTCACATTATTGTCGCTTTTTCAAAAAAACTGTTTTCATATTTCCGCCAATTACAGTATTATTCTCGGCGTAGGGTACAGAGGTTAAGATGTTCTATCTTTCAGACCTTTATTTCACTTGATAGTGATGCCAAATAATGGCGCCCCAGCATCTCGTATGCTGGGGCTTTTTTTATGCCCTGAAAAAATATTAGAGCTTTTACTTTAACTTTGTAGAGAGAGCGGATAAGATGTGTTCATTGAGAGCCATCGAAGCAGTTTGGTGGTACTTGAGTCTTGTTGAATTTTTTAGCTTCTCCCCAAAAGAGCTAAGACTTTGCGCCGATGGCTGGTCCGTCGGCGTTTTTTTATGCCCAGAAAAGTCGCCTTCAGATAACAGGCAATAAAAAACGCCGCGATTGCGACGTTTTTCCAAAGAAGATGGCATCAATCAATCTTCGGCTTGCTCCAATTCTTCCACCAACCAATCCGGATGACACCAGGCGTCCAAAATCGCCAGTACCTTGGGCTTACCTGTACCCTTCAAAGCAGAGAAAGGCTCTACAGACACCCAATCGCCAAACTCAGCCAGCTCTTTGCGCACAGCATTGACGGTTTTCATCTTCTCACTCTGGCCCAGCTTGTCGGCCTTGGTGAGCAGTGCCAGTACCGGAATTTCGCTGGCAACAGACCACTCAATCATTTGCCGGTCGAGATCTTTCAGTGGGTGACGAATGTCCATCAACACCACAACCCCACTCAGGCAGGCCCTTTTTTGCAGGTACTCACCCAAGGCATTTTGCCACTTATGCTTCATCTCAAGGGGTACCTTGGCAAAACCATAACCGGGTAAGTCCACCAGGCGACGCTGCGCATCAAGCTCAAATACGTTAATAAGCTGGGTACGACCTGGGGTTTTACTGGTGCGGGCCAGACTTTTTTGTTCTGTCAGAGCATTGAGCGCACTGGACTTTCCGGCGTTGGAACGGCCAGCAAAGGCGATTTCTACGCCAACATCACCCGGCAGATGCTTGTCCAGATGGGCAATATCCGGTGCACTGATCAAAAATTTGGCTTGGCGAAAATCGATACGGGTTTGATTCACTGTGGACTCCGGATAATTGTCAGGCTGGGGCAGAATTTGTCGAAGAATTGCTTACTTTTGCACGTTTTCGTGTAAAATATTGCCCCGATCACATATACGCTATATTACCACGCTTGCGGGCCAGGCCGGTAAGCTCGGGACAATAATCTTAACAAGAAGTTGGAACGCTATGAAAAAGTTAGCTCTTGCGCTGTCTGTTTTCGCTGCTATGTCTACCAATGCTATGGCTGAAGGTGATGCGGCGGCGGGTCAATCCAAAGCGGCTCTGTGCGTTGCCTGTCACGGCGCCGATGGCAACAGCATGATCGATATGTACCCCAAGCTGGCCGGTCAACACGCTAAGTACCTGGAAAAGCAACTGCACGAATTCCAAAGTGCCATGAAGACCGGCGGCAAAGAAGGCCGTATGGATCCTATCATGGGCGGGATGGTAATGACCCTGAACGAACAGGATATGGCTGATTTGGCTGCCTTCTTTGCCAGTCAGACCCAAACCCACTCACCTGTTGCCGATGTACCCGCTCTGGGTGAGCAGCTGTACAAGGGTGGCGACATGTCCCGTGGCATCACCGCCTGTATCGCCTGTCACGGTCCAGAAGGTAAAGGTACCGAGCAAGCCGGTTTCCCAATGGTTTCTGGCCAGCACGCCAACTACATCAAGATCCAGCTCACCAAGTTCCGCGACAAGGCTCGTACCAACGACCTGAACGGCATGATGCAGGATGTAGCGAAAAAGCTGAGCGATGCCGATATCGACGCACTGTCCAAGTACCTTGCTAACCTGAAGTAAGTCTTGGTTCAGATAAAGGGCGACTGAGTTCGCCCTTTTCTTTAGCCCTCAGGTTTACGTTGACGTAAACTGATTACATTTTCACTTGACACTGATCACGGTTTTCGCTTTAATGTCCGTCGTACCAAAGCGAACCCAGCTGTATGCGCAAAAATCATACTAACATCATACAGGTTTCGGTACTGTTTACATTCAAGATACAAGAATAAAGTCTAGCAATAACAATAATATTACTGAGCCCACTCGCAAATAATAATAATGAGTAGTGATTTCGTGATGAAATCCGGGTGATATCAAATAAGGGAACGCCGCGTTTGGCATCTTGCTGTTTAGCACTCCCCTTAAAAGTTCAGGGATACTCAACCAAATGGAACTCTGTGCTCTGCATAGAGACGCAATGGAAGCAAAATGCTTTGGATGCGCCGGCTGGATGCTGTAATCACTGGAAGGTAATTGCTACACGGATGGTTTACTTAGCGTCAATGAAGACGGGTTGGATAGCAGATGTGTCATGAAGACCATCTACGGAAGCTGTGGTCAGGATGGCGACAGGTTTAGAAAGTGTCTGGACGACCGAAAACGAGAAATTTCCGCAAGGAAAGCAGTAAAAAAAAGACGGATCTGACCGGGAAAGTCACATAGCAAGTATGGATACTTGGAATCAGGATAAGGTGCCAAGGCACCGTGTTGAGGCGGCAGTCTAACTGCCGCCTTTTTTCTTTGGTGCATGTTATACTGCCACTGCCTTGGTAAACCTCAAGCGAACCCTTTCAATGCGACGTTGCCCCCTGTGCCTCAAGCTGGACACCCAGTTATTTCATCAGGACAAAAAACGCAGTTTCCATCACTGTGCCACATGTGGAATGGTGTTTGCCGACGGTGCAACACATTTGCCGCCTCAAGCGATTCGTCAGCGTTACGGGCGCGGTGGCACCCAGGATAATCAGCGCCAGCTATCGCCGTTTTTATTGTCATTGCTTGAACAAATCACCAGCCTGCATGGTACAGAGGTGCGGGGATTAAACTACGGTCGGGTATTGGATACAGAGAGTCACTGGCAACTTAATTCCGCTGGCCATGAGCTCAGCCAGTACGACCCTTTTACCGCGCCTGATCCCGAAGCCCTGCAAAGCCAATACGACTTTATATGCTGTTTCAGGGTGTTCGAACATTTTGCTGCCCCCCACCGGGAATGGCAGCTCTTTAACCGCTTACTCAAAGCCGGTGGTTTTTTGGCCATCAGCACCAGGATGCTGACCAACCCATCACGCTTTGATAAATGGCACCATAAAAATAACCCTGCCCATGTCAGCTTTCCCTGTCGGGAAACCTTCGAATATTTGGCTGCTGACAGTGGCTTTCGGCTAATATTTGCCGAAAATGACTTCATCCTGATGCAAAAACCATCGGGATCTGATATAAAACGCGACCCAAATTCATGCCCTGCCCTGTGAGCCGGGCTGTTCAAGGCACTTCGGAGTTAGAGACCCATGACCCGTATCAAGAAGACACGTAAAGCTGGCGGAACAGCCCCCAAGCAGGCACCTCGCACCCCCAAGTCCGAGCGAGTGCCAACTTCAAAAAAACGCGACACCGGTAATAAGTCCGGTAGCCGCCAGAACCCAGGCACCGAAAAGCAAGGTAACCGCAGTGGCAAGGGCAAACAGGACCCACGTCTTGGCAGTAAAAAGCCCGTGGCATTGGAACTGGCGCCGCAAACTCAGCCTCAGGTGAAGGCTCCCAAGCCAAAACAGCCAAAACTAAGCGATGAGCAACTGCTGCTCAAACTCGAAGAAGACCCACGTCTTAACGAGCTGCTCGATCGCCTGGAAGAAGGCCGGGTCCTGGGCGCCGAGGATCAGCGCTGGCTCGACGAGCAGTTATCCAAAATTGAAGCCCTGATGGAAAAACTGGGTATCACTGATATTGACGAAGCTCAGGGCGAAGACAGCGATGACGATGATGCCCTGTTGGCCCGATTCGAATCCGGCGCCGATGTGTTAAAGCAATACCAGGACAAAGACTGAGAATAAAGGAGCGACCATGCCAACCTTGCTTATCGTTTTGGGTACGCTGATTGTACTGGTCCTCGCCGCCTATGCGGCAAGCCTGCTGTGGAAGCTTAAAAAGCAAACTCAGGCCCGAGAAGCGGCCATTGCAGAACGAAAGGCTGCTGCCGATAAACGCCGTGAAGAAATATTCACTGACATCCGCTATATCGCTCTGGCGATGCTGGAAGACAGATGCGAAATTTCTGAAGGCGTTGTGCGTATTGCCAAACTGTTTGAAGTGCTGTCACTGTCTGAACGCGTCAGTGGCGACTACCCAGCGCTCTTTCGCCATTTCGAGCGCATCCGCCACCATCCGATTATGGAGCAGCGTAAAGCCCTGCCCAAGCCAGAACGCATGAAGCTGGACTTTGAACGTATGAAGTCTGAGGCCGAACTGACCGAGGATATTCTCGAAGATGCCAAGCGTTTAAAGGACTTCAAACTGGCGAACAGTCACTGAGACTCGGCTGATTCCACAAACAAAAAGGGCGCCTTTGCGCCCTTTTTGCTTGCTGATTACTTCACCCGCGTACCGTCTTTAATCACCAGGTCTACGGCCTCCAACAAGGCGATATTCTCCAGTGGATTTCCTTTTACTCCGGTCACATCGGCTAACATGCCCGCTTTTAATGTACCCAGGTCTGACTGACCAAGCACTCTGGCGGCAACGGAGGTGGCCGACTGGATGGCGGCCATGGGTGGCATACCGGCATCCACCATCAGGGTAAACTCGCGTCCGTTACGTCCATGCTCATACACGCCGGCATCTGTACCGAAGGCGATGGTCACTCCGGCCTTGTATGCCTTGGCAAAGGTCCCCTGGATCTTGGGGCCGATTGCCGCCGCCTTGGGCCTGACAACTTCCGGGAAATAGCCGTCAATTTTTGCTTTGTCGGCCACAAACTCTCCCGCCAGCAGGGTGGGCACCAGCGCCACATTGTGTTTTTTCATCAGGGGGAACAATTCCTCATCCATGTAGGTGCCGTGCTCTATGGTGTTCACCCCGGCCAGAATTGCCCTTTTCATACCCTCTTTGCCATGGGCATGCACTGCCACTTTAAAGCCGTAATCCTTGGCTGCAGCCACTATGGCCTTAAGCTCTTCATCAGTAAATTGCGGATTTTCGCCGCTCTTGGCCACGGAGAGCACACCACCAGTCGCGGTAATCTTTATCAGGTCGGATCCGTCTTTATAGCGCTGGCGCACCGCCTTGTAGGCATCGGCAGGACCGTTGATTACCCCTTCCTTTGGCCCGGGGTCGCCCACCAGCTCCTGGTTGCGACCGTTTGTCTTGTCGGCATGTCCGCCCGTGGTGCCAATGCTGGTACCGGCGGTAAATATCCGGGGGCCCTGTACCCAGCCTTTGTTGATTGCATTTCGAAGGGCAATAGAGCCGAGCCCGGCATCCCCCAGATCGCGCACCGTGGTAAAACCGGCATTCAGGGTGCGTTTGCCATACATCACACCACGCAGGGCAACATCGGCAGGATTCAGAGTATAGGGCTCAAGGTAAGAGTCTTTACTGCCCTGAAACGTCAGGTGGGTATGCATATCGATAAAGCCCGGCATCAGGGTGCCATCGCGCCAATCTATCACTGTGTCGCCTTCTGCCGGGGCTCGGTAGCCTTTTTCGATGCCCTGAATGCGATTTCCGTCCAGTACCAGTGTTGCCTCCCGCACCGGTTTGGCAGCCTCACCATCGATGATACTTCCCGCATGGATGAGGGTCAGCGCGTGAGCATTCACACATAAAGCCCATAAAGTGACAGACAAGAGCGTCTTTTTCATGGATATTCCTTCTCCTGTGACGAAATTTACAACCTGGATCAAGGTTATTTGATCTTAAAGCCTTCATACTTCGCCCATTGCTAAATTACCGGAGGACACGACTTGAAGCAGCCAACTCAAATCAGCTGGGATCAGTCGATGATCGAGAAATACAACTACAGCGGTCCCCGTTATACCTCTTATCCGACGGCGCTGGAGTTCAACGACGGCTTTACAGAGCAGGATTTGCTGAGTGCCATTGAGCACAGCAAGAGCGATAAGTTGTCACTTTATATTCACATCCCCTTCTGTGCCAAGCTTTGTTATTACTGCGGCTGCAACAAGGTCATCACCCGCCACGCCCATAAGGCCGATCAGTACATTGAGTATCTGGCGAGTGAAATCTTAAACCGTGCCCCACTGTTCAAGGGCTACACGGTTACTCAGATGCACTGGGGCGGTGGTACCCCTACTTTCCTGAGCCCTGAGCAAATTCTGCGGCTGACCAAGCTTTTAAAGGACAACTTCAACTTCGCCGATGAAGGTGAATTCTCCATTGAAGTTGACCCGCGCGAAATTGAGCTGACCATGCTCGACACCCTCAAGGAAGCCGGTTTCAACCGTATTTCTATTGGGGTGCAGGACTTCAACAAGCAGGTTCAGGAAGCGGTAAACCGTCCACAGGACGAGCAGTTTATTTTCGACCTGATTGGCAAGGCCAAGGCCATGGGCTTTGAGTCCACCAACGTGGATTTGATTTACGGCCTGCCCCATCAGACACCGGAAACCTTCGCTGAAACCATCCAGCGCATTCTGGACCTGTCGCCTGACCGTCTGTCGGTGTTCAACTACGCCCACCTGCCTGCGCGCTTTGCCGCCCAGCGCAAGATCAAGGACGAAGATCTGCCATCACCGCAGCAGAAGCTGGAAATCCTGCACCAGACCATCGAGACCCTGGTGGACGCCGGATATCAGTACATCGGCATGGATCACTTCGCCAAGCCCGATGACGAGCTGGCGCGCCTGCAACGCGAAGGCAAGCTGCACCGCAACTTCCAAGGCTATACTACCCAGGAAGAATGTGACCTGCTGGGTCTGGGTGTATCGTCCATCAGCCAGATTGGCGATTGCTACGCCCAAAACCAGAAAGATATCCGCCCATACTACGAAGCCATAGACGACCATGGCCATGCGCTGTGGAAGGGTTGCAAACTGAACCACGACGACGAAATCCGCCGGGTGGTCATCAAGCAGCTGATCTGTCATTTCGACCTGGATATGGCTGTTATCGATGAGAAGTTTGGCTTCACCTTCGAAGACTACTTCGCTCAGGATTTGAAACTGCTGCAGACCTTTATCGACGACAAGCTGGTGACCATTGAGAACCGTCGTATTCATGTGTCTGATACCGGCCGTCTGCTTATCCGTAATATCTGTATGTGCTTTGACGTGTACTTCCGCGAGAAGGCCCGTCAGCAGCAGTTCTCACGGGTAATTTAAGGCTTGGAAAAGGGCGTTCCAGTCCGATTCAGCCAACAAAAAAACCGGCCACTGGGCCGGTTTTTTTATCTACAATGTTCGCTGAGTCAGGCTTTGGCGGCGTAAAGCGCTTTTCGGTCTGAATCAGAGATAAATGCCATCTCCACACCATTGGCCTGCAGTTTGGCAAGCTCGGCAGCACTGAAACCCATCTCGTTATGGGCAAGTCTGTACTCGTGCTTGATGTCGATATTGCTCACGCCCGGGTCGTCGGTATTCAGACACACCAACACACCGGCATCCACGAAGGTGCGCAGCGGATGCTCAGCCAGCGACTTCACGGTGGAGGTTTGCAGATTAGAAGTGGGGCATGACTCGATTCCAATGCGGTGCTTGGCGAGATACTCCATCAGCTTGGGATCCTGTACCGCCTTCACGCCATGACCGATACGGGTGGCACCCAGTTCCTGAATCGCCTGCCACATGCTCTCGGCGCCAGCGGCTTCACCTGCGTGTACTGTAATATTCAGCCCCGAGTCACGCACCCGCTTGAAGTGATCGTTAAACAGGCTGCCGGGGAAACCCAGTTCGTCACCGGCCAGGTCGATGGCCACCAGCTTGTCGCGGTGGGCCAAAAGGCCATTCAGCTCAGCGGTGCAGGCATCCACGCCAAAAGAGCGGGACATGATGCCAATCAGGTTAATCTTCACCTGGGGATGCGCTTTCAATCCCTGATTCACACCGTCAATCACGGCCTCCACCACACCTTCAATCGGCAGCTTGTGGTTCATCGCCATGTAGTAAGGGCTGAAACGCAGCTCGGCATAATCGAGGCCTGACAGCGCTGCATCGGCCACGTTTTCACGGGCCACCCGCTGCACTGCATCCAGATCTGCGAGCACGGCCACCATCCAGTCGAGCTTTTTCAAAAACGCGACCAGGCTGGTTTCCTTACCCTGAATTTGAACGAAAGGCGCCAACGTCTCCAGCGAGTCCGCCGGTAAGGCGATACCGTGCTGATGACCCAGCTCCCAAATGGTTTGCACCCTGACATTGCCGTCAAGATGCCGGTGGAGGTCCACCAGTGGAATCTTGTTATCAATCATAGTTAACCCCTGTTTGAAAGCCCCGCCAATTGTGTTTTTATTCCTGGTCTTGGGCTGCGATGAAGTTTAACACGCAATTGCAGGCTTAAATCTGAGTAATGTTCAATCTGCTCTCAAAATCAACAATTTCTGACAAACTTAGTGGCTAAAGTTAAGGCTTCGGGCTGGCAAGGCGGCAACAGTCAGGCATAATCCCTCGTTGGATAACACAAAATCAAAAGGACAACGGCATGCACAAGCTCTTCAAACCGTCACTGCTCGCTCTGGCTCTTGCCGGCACCCTCGCCGGTTGCAACGTCAACACCACCGCCAGCGATGCCTACAGGTATTCTTACGATGCCAATCGTGCGCAGCAGCGCCCCGCTGCCGAAGAGCCCAAAGCTGCAGAGGTCAAAGCCGCTCCGGTCATTCTTGATAAAAACCTGCAAAGCATTATCGATAAAGCCTGGCAGCTGGATTTGGAAATCAGCCCCTCACTGGCCTACGACCAGGGCGATAAGTCTGCGGCGGGTAAGCTGGCTGACCTGTCACCAGAACGTCTGGCCGAGACTCAGCTGAAACGCCAAAGCCTTCTGGCCTCGCTGAAGGCGCTGGATCGCAGCAAGCTGTCCAAGGAAGACCGCATCAATGCCGATATTCTTCAGGGGCAAATTCAGAACGATGTCGACATGTATCAGTTTAAAGACCACTACATGCCCATTTCCTCCGAAGGCGGCTTCCACGCCTACATTGCCTCCATGGCCAAGGGCAGCTTCAAGACCCGCGAAGACTACGACAATTACCTCGCCAAGCTGAATGCCCTGCCTCAGTACTTTGCCCAGCAAACGTTCTGGCTGCGTCAGGGGTTGACGAGTGGTATCACCCCACCCAAGGTCACCCTCAAGGGCTTTGAAGACAGCATCAGCGCTTTTATGGTGCCAGTGGAAGACAGCACCTATTTCGCCCCCTTTAAGGAATTTCCGGCCCATTTCAGCGCCGCCGAAAAAGCAGAGCTGACTCAAGCTGGTCGCAAGGCCGTGGCGGAGAAAGTACTGCCCCAGTATCAGGCCTTCTATGACTTTATGACCGGCGAGTACATGCCAAACGCCCGAGAAACCATTGCCGCCTACGACATGCCAAACGGCCAGGACTTCTACGAGAACCGGGTGCGTTATTACACGACCCTCGACATGACCTCAGACGAAGTACATCAGCTTGGTCTGAAAGAAGTCGCCCGCATCCGCGCCGAAATGGAAGCCGTCATCAAGAGCACCGGCTTTAAGGGCAGCTTCGATGAGTTCCTGCACTTCCTGCGCACCGATCCGCGCTTCTATGCAACCACGCCGGAGCAACTGCTGAAAGAAGCCGCCTATATCGCCAAGAAGGCCGACGCCATGCTGCCGAAGTTCTTTGGCAAGCTGCCACGTCAGCCCTATGGCATAGAGCCGGTACCGGCCGAAATCGCCCCCAAGTACACCACGGGGCGCTATTCCGGTTCCTCCGCACCGGACAAAGCCGGTTACTACTGGGTCAACACCTATGCGCTGGACAAGCGTCCACTGTATGAAATGGAAGCCCTGACCCTGCACGAGGCCGTTCCTGGGCATCACCTGCAAATTGCCCTCAATCAGGAACTGGACCAGCTGCCCAACTTCCGCCGCTACAGCTATATCTCAGCCTTCGGCGAAGGTTGGGGTCTGTACAGCGAATACCTTGGACTGGAAGGCGGATTCTACACTGACCCCTACAGCAACTTTGGCCGCCTGACCTATGAAATGTGGCGCGCCGCCCGTTTGGTGGTGGACACAGGGATGCACGCCAAGGGATGGAGCCGTCAGCAGGCCATCGACTTTATGGCGGGTAACACGGCGCTGTCGCTGCACAACGTGAATACCGAAATCGACCGTTACATCTCCTGGCCGGGCCAGGCGGTGTCGTACAAGATTGGCGAGCTCACCATCAAGCGTCTGCGGGCCAAGGCCGAAGCCGAGTTGGGTGAAAAATTCGACATCCGCGCTTTCCACGATGCCGTGCTGGCCCATGGCAGCGTGCCCCTGTCGGTGCTGGAGCAGCAAATCAACGACTTTATCGCCGCCGCCAAAGCGGCCTGAACCCAGTCCGGGGCCGCTGGCCCCGGCATTTTTATCAGATCGCATGCATACACCAGCTTTGAATACATCTTTGACAATTCCACCTGCCCTTAAGGCGCTGTATCAGCGCTGTGAGCTGGGCAGCCTCGCCACCAGCCCCGGCGTCGACATCGCCTGGCTGGCACTGGAACACCCCAGTCCTAAGGGCAGCATTGTTTTTTCCAATGGCCGGGTTGAGGCCTTTCTCAAGTATCTGGAGCTGTACCAGGATTTTTATGACGCTGGCTACAGTGTCTACGCACTGGACCATCGCGGTCAGGGTCTATCGAGCCGTCTTACGCCCAACCGCCATATGGGCCATGTGGCGCACTTCAGTGACTATGTCACTGACTTCAATCATTTTATAGACCAGGTTGTGCGCCCCCGAGCCAAAGCGCCGCTGTTTCTGGCTGGCCACTCCATGGGCGGCGCCATAGGCACCCTGTATTTGCAGGCGCATTCGGGCCTCTTCAGTGCCGCCTGTTTCTCGGCCCCCATGTACGGCATCTGCCTGCCCATGAACAAGGTGTTTGTGCGCTGGCTGGCGCAAAAGCTGGATGCCAGCGCTAAAGGGCTACCCAACTACATTCTCGGGGGCAAGGACTATCATCCGGCCCCCTTTGCCAAAAACGACCTCACCAAAAGCGAGGCCCGTTATCAGGCCTACCGCGAGCTCTATGAGCAAAACCCGCAATTGCAACTGGGCTCGCCCACCAACCGCTGGCTGCTGGAAGCATTGGATGCCTGTGACGAAGCGGTATTGGCGGCGCGGGAGAGCAAAATCCCTTTGCTGGTGTTGCAGGCGAGTGAAGACACCATAGTTGACAACAAAGCCCAGAACAGGGCCATGGGTGGACTGTGCGAATGCTTGCAGATTAACGACGCCCGCCATGAGATTTTGATGGAATGCGACGGCCCACGCACCAAGGCGATAGAGGCGATGCTGGGCTTTTTTGCCAGCCATGCCAAGCAGCGCTGATATGCAGGCCTGATATCTTCAGGCCGCGTCTTGCCAAACCTTGATTTGGTGCGTCAGCTACGGCGACTGGCGCTTTGGGCGCTGGGGGCGATACGCCGTGCAACCAACTCTGAGGCTGGCATAGGTTTGCCAAGCAAATACCCCTGGAAGAAGTCACACTCCAGGCTTGAGAGATAGGCCTGCTGAGCCTCGGTCTCTACCCCTTCTGCCACCACCTTCAACATGAGGCTGTGGGCCATGTCCACAATGGCCCGCACTATGGCATTACCCGCTTCGGTACCGATACGGCCGACAAAGGCGGCGTCCAGCTTCAGCCTGGAGAGCGGCAGACTCTGCAGATAACTCAGTGACGAATAGCCGGTACCAAAGTCATCGATGGCGATGGAAAACCCGGCGCTGCGCAGTCGCTGCATCCGCTCGCTGATGGCATTGAGGTTGGACAACAGCGCGTATTCAGTCAGCTCAAGTTCAATCTGTGCTGGCGACACCTGATGCGCTTTGAGCAGGGCCAGCAGGCGTTCGACAAAATCAATCTGGTTGAAGTGCCTCGCACTGATGTTCACGGCCACCGCCGGCATGGGGGTGCCCTTTTCTGACATGGCCTTTAGCGTGCGACATACTTCCAGCAATACCCATTGGCCAATGCCGATGATAAGACCCGAATCTTCGGCCACCGGAATAAATTGTGCCGGTGAAATAGGACCGCGTTCAGGATGATGCCAGCGGCACAGGGCTTCACAGCATACCAGCTCACCATCGTGATTAAAGATGGGCTGAAACACCAAAGACAATTGTTCACGCTCGATGGCATGCCGCAACTCGTTTTGCAGCCACAGGTTTTCTGTTGCCTTATCTTCCAGTTCGTCACTGTAAAGGGCACAACCGTTGCGGCCACCGTCTTTGGCCGCGTACATGGCCATATCTGCATGCTTAAGCAGCTGCGCCGGCTCAACCGGATGATGATTATCAAACAGGCACACGCCCACGGAGGCGGTGACATTGATTTGCTGATCCGAGAGCTGAAAACTGCGGGCAATCTGCTGTTTCAGCTCGGCTCCCAGCTGCATCGCCTGATGAGCTGCCTGCTCAGTGTCGGTCGCCAGGTCGAGAACCATAATCGCGAACTCATCGCCGCCCAACCGTGCCACAAGGGCATTACCGCTGAAAAAGCCCGACAGTCTGGCTGCGGCCTGAATCAGCAGGCGGTCGCCATGGTGATGACCCAGAGCATCGTTGACGAGTTTAAAGTTGTCCAAATCAATCAGTAGCAGGGCGCCCAAGCGTAACATGCTGCCGGGACCCGCTTGCTGAAACTCAAACAGGGCGTCCATCACTGCCCGGCGGTTGGCCAGGTTGGTCAGGGAGTCGTGGTTGGCCTGATGGGCGATGGCCTGCTGATTACGCATATCTTCCGATACATCACGCTGGCTGCCTATCACCCGTGCCGGTCGACCATCCTCTTGCCATTCCACCACCATGCCGCGATCGAGCACCCAAATATAGTGCCCCTGCCTGTGTTTCAGGCGATGGCGGCTCTCGTAAACATCGGCTTCGCCCTTGAGATAGCTTTGCAGTCGCTCCAGCACCCGTGCTTTATCATCCGGGTGCAAGCGGCCTTCCCAAGAGCTGTACTCGTTTTTCAGCTCAGTGGGGCCATAACCCAGCATTTCTTTCCAGCGGTCAGACAAAAACAGTTCGCCACTGCTTATCTGCCAATCCCAAATACCGGTTTGCGAACCTTCCACCGCAAACAACCAGCGCTGCTCCGAGTCTCGCAGCTGCTTGAGGGTGCGCTTGAGCTTGAGTTCAGTCTGGTACATGTACTGCTGCAATTTGGCGACTTCGCTGGAGGCCATGGGCACAGTCTGCGCCAAAGGCTCCGCCTGCTTCAGGCGGGCCAAACGCAGCAAACTGCGAAGCGGTCTGACGCCCACATAATGAAACACGGTTAAAAACATCAGGATCAGTAAGGCGCCGCCACCCCATATCTGCAAAAAGCGTTGCTGCAATTCGCTTATGGCACGGCTGTAGGCACCCGAGAGGTCGTATTCCAGATAGATTAGGTTGATTTCGCTATAGCGGGGAACACCACTGTGGTTAACAGGGTAGTAAGCCTGAATCGATAGGCGGTCGGAGTTAACCTGTACCCATGGCTTTTTGGCGGCCACCGTCTGCTGATGACGCGCCGTTTCATAACCGTCGATGACCTGACTGGCGCGACTGCCCTGCCACACCAGATGGTTGGCATAACGAATGTTGCTGCCCGGGTCCACCAGTACCAGCACCATCAACTCCAGGTCAGTCGCTGCCAGTGACACCTCCTGAGCGATACGGTCGGTATCCTGTAACGCCATGGCCTCTGAGACGATGTGCTGCAAGCGGAACATTTGCTGTCTGACCTGCGCCAACTGGGCTTCTGCCACCTGCTCCTGCTTGAGAGATTTTTCATAGTAAAACTCTGCCCCTACCAGACTCAGGTAGAGCAGTATCAGACACAGAGGTGCCATTAAGGCCAGTGACAGGCGCGGCAGTCTTGGCAAAGCGTTATCCAGCAAACAAAAACCAATGAACCCCTATGCTATCCACAATCCGGGATCTTGGCAAAAGACCATTCATCGACAGAGGAAAAATAGCCAAATTAACAATATGAAATACAAAAAGATTTAAGCTTGTTCAACCTTCGACTGAAACGGTGTTTTTCGCAAAACCGCACACTGAGACTCTTTTGCTATGCCAGAGTATTGCCAAAAAAGCTTCTATTTAAAGGTAAGGTGGCCACCAAGACGAAAACGACTGCCGGGATGAACCAAGCGGGCAAAACTCACTACCCCCTGACGGGACCAGGTACGACGGATGATCTGCAGGCAGGGTTCGCCTTCGGGTATATTCAGGCTGTTCCGGATCTGCTCTTTAGGCATAATCGCCTCTATGGTATGACGCGCCTCCGTCAGCGGGGCGACGTGCGACAGATACTCATGGGGTGTCAGTTGGCTGAAATCCTGCCTAAGATACCCGGGCGCCAGACTGGGATTAACAAAACGCTCCTCCAGTTGCAGGGGTATTCCCTGTTCGCAATGCACCAGCAATGAGTAAAACACTTCAGTGCCCTCCTCCAGCCCAAGGGCAATAGCGATCGGGGGGATGGCATTGATAGCGGCCAATTCCACCACCTGCACACTGTGGCCATGACCGCGCCCCTTGATTTCATCAGCGATATTGCGAATAGACAACATGCTTGACTGGGACTTGAGTGACGCCACAAAGGTACCTAGCCCCTGAGAGCGCTCCAACACCCCTGCCTCAACCAATTCAGTCAGCGCGCGGCGGGCGGTCATACGGCTGCAGCCAAACTGCTCGGCGAGCTGGTTCTCCGAGGGCACCCGGGTATTTTCTTCCCATTCGCCCGCTTCAATGTGGCGCCGTATGTATTCTTTGATTTCGGCAAACTTGGCTGTGGCCATTTGGGTCCCTTAATTTCCGCCGGTAACGGTTTGCGGCTGTCTTTCCCGCCTGAGTGTCGGCTATAATCCAAACTTGTATATACAAGTAGATACTGGCTGATTGGCAGAAGATCAAGCCGTAACAATAGAAACAATAGATTAGTCAGTTGCCGCGACCTATTTTTATAACGACGGTACACAAAAAGCCTACATAACAGCCACAGCAGGAGTCAGCATGTCTTGGGATCAGGTTTGGATTGATATCAATATTGCCACCATGGACCCATCCATGAACGAGGCTTATGGCGCCATTACCGATGCGGCGCTGGCGGTAAAAGACGGCAAAATAGCCTGGCTTGGCAAGCGCAGCGACCTGCCCGAATTCGATGTGCTGGCCACCCCTGTACACCGCGGCCATGGCGGCTGGCTGACCCCCGGCCTGATTGATGCCCACACTCACCTGGTATTTGCCGGTAATCGCGCCAACGAATTTGAGCTGCGTCTGCAGGGCGCAAGCTACGAAGAAATCGCCCGCGCCGGCGGCGGCATTGTCAGCACAGTAAAAGCCTGCCGCGACGCCGACGAAGCCGAGCTGTTTGACCTCGCCCGTCGCCGCCTGAATGCGTTGGCAAAGGAAGGGGTTACCACGGTGGAAATCAAATCAGGCTACGGCCTGGATTTGGATACCGAGCTTAAGCTACTGCGGGTTGCCCGCGAGCTTGGCCAGCACCACCACGTGGATGTAGTCACCACCTTCCTCGGTGCCCATGCCGTGCCCCCTGAGTTCAAAACCCTGGGCGAAGCCGGAACCGATGCCTATGTGGATCTGGTGGTCAACGAAATGCTGCCCGCCGTGGTGGCCGAGAACCTTGCCGATGCCGCCGACGTATTCTGCGAAAACATCGCCTTTAACCTAGAGCAAACCGAGCGGGTTCTGAGCGCCGCCAAAACTTTGGGGCTGGATATCAAGCTGCACGCCGAGCAGCTCAGCAACCTCGGAGGCAGTGAACTGGCCGCGCGTCTTGGCGCCAAGTCGGTTGACCATATCGAATACCTCGACGAAGCCGGCGTAAAGGCCATTGCCCAAAGCGGCACCTGCGCCGTGCTGTTGCCGGGCGCCTTCTACTTCCTGCGGGAAACCAAGCTGCCTCCCATCGACCTTTTGCGTCAGTATCAGGTGCCCATGGTGCTTGCCAGCGATTTTAACCCCGGTTCATCACCTATCTGCTCGACCCTGCTGATGCTGAACATGGGCTGCACCCTGTTCCGTCTGACGCCGGAAGAGGCCCTTGCCGGCGTAACCCGTAACGCCGCCCGCGCCCTTGGCCGTGACCAGCGCGTGGGCGTGTTACGTGAAGGTATGGAGGCCGACTTCTGCCTGTGGCGTATCTCCACCCCGGCGGAGCTGGCATACTCCTATGGCGTAAATCCACTGGTGGATGTGGTGAAAGGTGGCAGGCTAATTCATCAATAAGGGCCCGGAATTGTTTCGGGAGCCAAGGCACGTTTTAATCTTGCGCTCCCCTATTAACTTCAACTTAGTTGGTACTGTCACCACAACCATTTCAATCATTTATAACCTCATCACCTCCAACAGGCGGATGGTTGAAACTTGAAAAACGCCTGCATTACATTCCACACAGCGCCACGCCGACCTCCCACCATAAAAGGATGATTTGCATGACAAGGATATGTGCTCTCTTACTCGCCTGCTGCGCTCAGTTTGCAAATGCTACAACGGCCTCAGATGCCACAGCTGACTCGCATGAGCTACACACAACTGTCGATAGGCATGTTGCCTCCCAGCTTGGCGGGCAACGTGGCAATGGACTGCTCTATGAAATAGTGGATACCCAGGTTTGGGATGTACCGGACCCCGGCAGCGGACGACACTATCAGGTATTTGTGGCGCTGCCGGCATCCTATGAAAAGGAGCCTTCACGGCGCTATCCAGTGCTCTACGTCACCGATGCGGATTATGCTTTTCCCTTGGTGAAACAGATAGCAAGGCGTCTGAATGGTCACGGTCCGGCCATTGAAGACTTTATTTTGGTAGGACTGTCTTATTCGGTCGGTGACCATGGCGTACCAAGCCGCCGACGCGACTACACCCCCACACCCAACGGCCCGGGGGCGGATGCCACAAAGGGCGTCCATGGAGAGGGACAAACCTATCTTGAGTACCTCAAGCACGTTGCAATTCCCTTCGTAGCGGATAAATACCGCACCGATGAGGCACAACGGCTGTTCCTCGGCCACTCCTACGGCGGACTCTTGGGGGCACAGGCGCTGTTGACTGATCCCAGGATGTTTGCCGGGTATGTGCTTGGCAGTCCGTCATTTTGGTATGACAACAAAGTCATGTGGTCTTTCGAACAGCGCTACGCCAAAGCCAACAAGGATTTATCCGCGAAGGTGTATCTGTATGTCGGGGAATATGAAGATATGAAGCCCGGCGATACACGATATGCCACCCGTTACAACATGGTCACGGATGCGCGCTATTTCGAGAAAACGCTCATGTCTCGCCGGTACCCGTCGCTGCAGCTAAGGTTGGATGTGCTGAACGACGAAGATCACCTGAGCGTGGCACCGCGCGGCTTTACCCATGGACTCAAGTATCTGTTGCCTGCATCCACAGGTAATAAGCCCTGATCTGAGTGGTGTGGGCAAGCCTCAAACAAACGCTAATCCACACCACTCAAACAAAACCCAGCCCGCAGCTCCTATTCCCCAAGGTGAGTTTTCAGGAACTGCTCAACTTCCTGATACACCTTGGCGGCGCTGTCTTTCAGGATAAAGGGGTTATGGCCTGTGTCTGTCAGTTCGACAAACTTAAAGTCTTTCTTCGACTTCGCCAGTGCCTCAACCATGACTTCAGCCTGGGTGTAGGGCACGATTTGATCGCTGTCTCCGGCGATAATCAGCAGTGGTAAGCTCACTTTTGATGCAAGTAACGCCGGTGAATTGTCATCCAACATTTTGGCGTCCCGGATGGGATGACCAATGCGTTCGTAGAGTATCTCTTCAATTCTGTCTTCGTTTATTTCTGCGGAATCCACGTCAAACGCGATTTGATCTTTAAGGTGGGTCACCCCGTTAATACTGATGCTGCAACGGTACAGCTCAGGGGTTTTAATGGCGCCCATCAGCGCGGCATAACCACCATAGGAGGCCCCCACAATGCACACCCTGGACTTATCCGCGTAGCCATTTTGGGTCATGTAGGTGACGGCGTCTGACACATCGTCCTGCATCCGCTGTCCCCACTGTTTGTAGCCAGCTTTCTCAAATTCCAGTCCATAACCGGTAGAACCGCGGAAGTTTGGCTGTATGACGATATAACCCCGGGTAGCAATGAACTGGGCGAAGAAATCAAAGCTGGCACTGTCACGGGATTGTGGGCCGCCGTGGGGTAACACCACCATAGGGTAGGCTTTGGTGTCGTCATAATTGGGTGGGAATAGCAGGTACATACGCAGCTTTTGCCCGTCTCTGGTACTGTAATTCACCTTGGCGGGCAACCCGAGATTCTCGGGCACCAGTTGATTATGTACATCCCCCAGCCATGTCAGGGCCTGGGTCTTGTAGTCGTAAACATAGAATTTGCCCAGATGGTCTGCACCGCTGCTTTTTACCACCACACGGTTTTTACTGGTGCTCGAAGCCCAGAAAGAGAAGTTGCTGTGCCCTATGTCTTCAGCCACCTTGTCGTAGTGGGCCTGATAACTCTTATCCAAATACACATTACGGATGAGGTCCCGCTGCACCTGGTAACCCAGATATTCGCCGGTGAAGGCGTCAAACATGGGAGAGTAAATATCTTCTTCAGGCAGCGAGGCGACAACCTGCTTCTCTTTGCTGCCTTTTTTATATTTGACGATTTCATAATAGCCGCTCGTTTCATTGCGCTTGCGGTATATCAGCTCGCCTTCCTTACCAATACCTACCAAGCCTTCAAAGTCGAATTCGCCATCTTCATTTTGCTCGAAATAGATACGGTCGATGGGAACCCATTCGCCTTCCTGAGTGTATTCGTACACTTGCACACTGCGGCTGTAATAGTAATAGTCCAGCCTGAACGTAGGCTGGCCCTGTTTGTCGGTTAAAATGTTGTAGGTGCGCCTTCCGCCCTCCAGCACCACTTCACCCTTCCCCGTGTACACATTCACTTTCATGATTTCGAGGCCTTTATGGCCCCAGGCGGGCATAAGAATATGCTGCTCGTCATCCACCAGCAGGTTACTGACTCTGGACAGGTTTAAGTTTTTGCGGCTGTATTTTTTATGGTTGAGCAGCACCACCCTATCCTGACAGTGCACATCCATGGAAATGGAACGCCTGAAGTAATCGTACTCATCGAGGTCGAACTCCGGGTCTTTCTCCGCCTTCTTTTTTAATTTGGAGATACGCTCGTAGGGCACCATCAGATTCACAATCACCCGAGTGTTATTTGCCCAACTAATAGAGTCGGCGCGAATAAATTCATCCTGCAATATCCCGGTGATAGGCGCCCCTTCCTGAGAAAAGTCCCGGATGACAACATCGCGGCTCTTACCTGCCTGGCGAATAAACGCCAGATAACGACCATCCGGTGAAAATTCGGCGTCGTAGATGAGAGGGTCACTGATAAAGTCGTCTTTTGTTAATTGCGTATAGGCGTGGGCGGTGGGGCTCACCCACATCCATATAAGCGATAGCACTATGGTCATCATCACTTTCATCTAGCATCATCCTTAACCAGCGTCTGTCAGGGTTATACCTCGAACAACATCAACGGCTTGTCCTTAAGCAGAACCATATATATAAATCACTGCTACCACTGAGTGAGCCCATGATTTTACACAAATTAAACAAAACACCAACCAATGACAGAGTACTGCTAGAAAAGGCGTAACTCAGGTGCCAACAAATACCAGGCTAAGTCAGGCGACCTGCTATCAAATCACGCTTGCGGTGCAGGCGTCCATCGAGAGTTGGATGCGCGGCGCGGCACGCAGATTTTCGTGGAAGAGCAGCCAGATATCCTGAAAAAGGTAAGGCGAACGCCATACCGCTAGTACACAGCAGCAAGCAGGGTACAGCCAGTGACTTCAAAAAAACACTCACGCCTCACATTTTTTCATCAATATCATGCGCTTAATGATTATCCACCTCCGCTTTTGCCGCAATGCCTGCGGTAGACAGGATGGATAGATTATCGACACACCTGTTGCATTTTCGCACCGGGGCGAGCGCGCCGCTCATTATCAAAAAAGCCGCACATGCTGTTGACCTGTCTATAGCTTCATAGTTTAAGTTTTCGTATCTCGACGAGAACCATAGCCTCCAATAGCCGGTTCCCAAACAACAAAAACGGAAGCAGCCGATGACACTGCGTATTTCACAACTGGCACAAAAGTTCGGATTATCGCGATCGACCCTGCTGTATTACGAGAAACAGGGGCTTATCCGCGGCAGACGATTGGATAACGGCTATCGGGTATACAGCGAAAATGACCTGCAGCGACTGATCTTGATCCAAAAGCTGCAGGCGGGCGGTCTCACCTTAAAAGAGTGCCTGGCCTGCCTCGATGCACGCATTGACAAAGCGCTGCTGCAAACCCGGCTTGCCGAGCTGGACGCCGACATTGCCCAAAAGCAGGCTTCGCGGACTTTGCTGGCAGCCCTTCTGGGCGAAGGCGATTTGAAGGCGTGGCACGAGTCCCTCACAAAGGAAGCGCCCGAGGCGCATCTGGATTGGTTACAAACCCAGGGCTTCAGCGAAAAAGAAGCGCTGCACCTGACATGGCTATCTAAAGATATGAACGAACACGACAAATTTATGGCCGACTTTATGCAGATTTTCTCCCCGCTGACACGCTGGGCGCCGGGCAGCGAGGCCGACACCTTAAAAGCGCTGGCATCCGTGCCGCTGACGCCAACACGGATTCTCGACATAGGCTGCGGCAAAGGCCTTGCGACCCGAATGCTGGCGAAGCACACGAAAGCCAGCATCACCGCCATCGATAACGAGGAAGACGCCCTCACTGAGCTGCAACAGCACCTTCAGCACCGCAATCTGGCCAGCCGGGTCAGCACCCTGTGCGCCAGCATGACGGACATACCACTACCGGCGGCGAGCGCCGATCTTATTTGGGCCGAAGGCAGCGCTTATATCATGGGGGTCGAGCAGGCGCTCAAGTCATGGCGTAAGTTGCTGGTCGATAACGGCGTGCTGGTCCTCAGCGATCTGGTGTGGCTGACAGACGACAAAGCACCTGAGGCCGTGGCCTTCTGGCAGCAGGACTACCCCGCCATGACCTCAGTCGAGGCGAGAATGGCGCAAATGCAGGCGGCGGGTTTTGAGGTTATTGACAGCTTCAGCCTCAGTAATGAGGCCTGGAAGAGCTTTACCGGCCCACTGGCAGCGCGGGTGGATGAGGTTTCAGAGCAGCTGGCAGGCTCGCAGGCGTTAGCCAATGTGCAGCGGGAGCTTGGTATTTTCAGCCGCTTCCTCGGCCAGTTTGGCTATCAGTTCTTCGTGCTGCAAAAACGGGGTTAACCTTTTAACCGCCCATTCCTCCGATTATCGGCAAATTCCCTCCGCTCAGGGTTTCTCACTGTAGCGGGGTTTTTGCCTATTCTGAAATTCGCTCTGCATAGCAATGCTGAAACGCTCGCGACGCAGAGCGGCCTTGGTCTTAGTTCAGTGGCACATAAATGTCTGTGATAAGGTCGCACTCGTCTACCTGGTGCACAAAGTTCAGGTATTCGAAAAACAGTGGCGCTTCCCGTACGTTTTCACCGCTGTGGGGCAGCCAGTCGCGGAAAAAGCTGTAGATGCTGGTATCCATATTCGCCTGGCTGCCAAGATGACGGATAACGGCGTAGCGGCCACCAGCGATTTCACCATTTTCCACGCCCTGTGGATTTGCCGGTACGGGCACATTAATACTGCCCGCTACCTTAAAGCGAAAATCCTGGGCCGGCATGGTGGCCGGGTCGCCATTGGGAATGCCAAAGGTGCGCGAGCTGGCTATAGGTGACAGCCCGGTTTGCTTGCGCCATTCGATAAAACGGGCACTGGTATCCAGCACCCGCGCCGGATTACCCTGATGTTCCAGCCAGGCCACTGACAGGCTCGGCATCTCAATCAATTTTATGTCCATGTTGGCTCCTGTTAACCCTCGCTGGGGCACCTTGATAAGCTCCATCACCGAGTGCAACAGCACCCAGTCAGGTGTTTGTCGAAATGCCGAAGGGCTGAGACCAAGCTCACGCTTAAAAGCGCGGCTGAAGGCCTCGGCGCTATCGAACCCGGCCTCCAACGCGATATCGAGCACCCGCAATGAATGCTCGAACCCAAGGCGGAACGACGCCCGTTTCAGCCGTTGCAGCTGCACAAAGCGCCCCAGCGGAATGCCAAGCCCGGCTGCAAACAGCCGATGAAAGTGAAATCGCGACAAGTGTCCCACCCGGCTCAAACGCTCGAGGCTGAGTTCTTCATCCAGATGGCGGCTGATGTAGTCACACACCCTTGCAAGTCTTGGGTCCAGTCCAGTCGGCACAGTGTCTGCCAGGGCACTTTCAAGCGTTACAGTTGAACTTGATGACTTCTGTAGTGACTTCACTTTCTGCGCTCGCTTCTCACTTCTCCAGGCACCCTTGTATTCCCCCGTCCCCAAAAGGGGTTGCATTTCGACGGCCCCAGTGTGCCAAATCTCAATCACCCCTGCCTGACCCATATTGCTGAGTTTGTATCCAAACCCAAGCGTGCCCCATTCAACACGCCATTCCACACAGGGCACACAGCAAGGCTGATTTAGGGTGGTAGGATGAAAGCCCCGGCTCTGCGGGGCTTTATATTAGTCTCGCAAGCTCAGCCGAACCGATTCGCCCTCCCTGCTTGCCCGGAGCTGAATCAGCATTCGCTGGTAATGACGCTGCCAGAAGGGATGATTGGTCAGCGTCAGCGCCTGCTCAAGCTGCCCGGCTGCATCCTTGTTTTTCCCCAAGGATGCCTGGATGGTGGCAAGCTCAAACTTAAGGCTGTGATTGCCCGGCAATGCTGTAACAGACTCGGTCAGCACCGCCATCGCCCGTTGCGGTGCGTCCGGCAACGAGGCCTTGGCCAGCGCTATCAAGGCCCCCTCAGCTGAGACATCAAAGCCATAAACCTCCCTGGACAGACGCAGGTAATGCGCAAGGATTGCGGCTACACCCTGCCGACTGATGGCGCTGTCGGCAGCCAGAGGCTTATGCACCTCGTCAAACACAAACTCTATGCCACGGGCCACGCCCAGCACCGGCTGAGTCATGTAATAGCTGCCATCGAACCTGAGGCTTTGCCACTTAAGGCTGGCTGGCGCATTGGCCTTGAGCACAGCTTCCAGCTCGGCGAAGGCGTCCAGCTCGCCACGCTCAAAATCGCTGTCACTGGTGGAGAGTTGCAAAAAGCGGGTCTTGCCGGCAAGGGATTTATCCAGGCCTTTAAGCCGGTTTTTCGCCTGCGACAACACCTTGGCAAAGTCTTCACTCAGCACCGGGCTGATGGCGATATAAGCGTTGAACAGCGCAGGCCGCCTGAGCAATGCGTGCAACACCAGGCCGCCATTGCCGGTAAAGCCGCTGACTATCTTAAAGCCATTGGTTGGGTATTTGGCCTCAATGGCGGGAAGCAGTGCTCGTTCAACGAAATCCAGCAGAGCTTCATCACCGGTTTCAATGGCTGCCGATTTAAGCTTGCCCAAGCCTTGATGGCCATTGGGCGGAGTGATCACTATGGTTTCCACCCACGGCCAGCCTCCATTGTGACTCATCCAGTCCTGCATTCCTGCCAGCAGCGGCTGTGCGCGGGGGTGCCAGTCGAGCATCAGCACGTATTTCTGGGTGTTATCTTCGCCATAGTTTGCAGGCAAGGTGATAGTAAAGGTGGCGGGCTCATCCCCCAGCAGCGGCGAGCGAATCTCAATCGAGTCTGACGAAAGGCGTGCTGCCGCCTGAACCTGTGGCGAAAGAGCACAAACACTCAGCAAGCTGCCAAGCAATAAAGTGATGATTATTCTCATTGAATGTCCTGTATTGGCGTTTTTTTATCCTTATCCGCGTTCAAGCTAAAGTAGCAGCCAGGGCATCGCAACTGAAAAGTCTGCATCGGGGCCAGCGCCACAGGGATTTCAGCCGTTCAACTGACCGAATTCTCTGGCAAAGGGGCGCAATTCACTTTAGGATCTGCCTGCATCTTGGGCACTGTCTTTTGGCAGCAGTTAGTGGAGTATCAATATCATGGGTATCAGAGCCATAGTCGTAGACACCGCCGGCACCACCACGGATCTCAACTTTATTCAGCAAACCCTGTTCCCTTACTCCGCCAAAGTCATGGCCGATTTTCTGCGCGAACATCAGCACAATCCATTGGTGGACTATTGCATCGGCGATGTGCGTGATATCGCCCTCGAAACCGATGCCGACATCGATCGAGTGGCCGAGATTTTGGTGCAGTGGATTGCCGAAGACCGTAAGGTGACGCCGCTGAAAACCCTCCAGGGCCTGATTTGGAAGCAGGGTTATGCCAACGATGAGTTCAAGGGACACATTTACCCTGACTTTATCGATGCCATAAAAACCTATCGTGCCCAGGGTTTACGGGTCTACAGCTTTTCTTCAGGCTCAGTGGATGCCCAAAAGCTGCTGTTCAGCCACAGCGACAGCGGCGATCTGACCGAGTTGTTCAATGGCCACTTCGATACCCGCACCGGCAACAAGCTCGACAAACAGGCCTATGCCAACATTGTTAACACCATCAGCCTGACACCAAGGCAGATCCTCTTTGTTTCCGATGTGGTTGAAGAGCTGAAAGCCGCCGAAGCCGCTGGCATGATCACGTGCCAAATGGTGCGCGAACCCTCTCAGCGCACCGGTAAGTACCGGATTATTCAGAGCTTCAGCGAACTTAATTTCGAATAAGTTCATGGTTCTGAAAACGCCCCGCACAGCGGGGCGTTTTTGTTGTTCTTGAGCACCGGGCAGACCCCTGTTAAGCTCGAATTTTGTTAAACAATCGTTTGAATTATGAAATCTGTCTCAGACCTCTGTACCCACATCAGCAAAATCACCGTTGCCTGGGGCGAAATGGATGCCCTGCAGCACGTGAATAACGTAGCCTATTTCCGCTACTTCGAAACCGCCCGCATCGGCTTTTTTGAACAGCACTTCCCGCTGGAAAGCATGTATCGCCATGGTCTTGGCCCCGTGATCAGCGAAAACCAGGCCAGATACAAGCGACCCGTGACCTATCCGGACGTGTTGCATGTGGGTGTGCGGGTGAGCGATATACACCCGGATCGCTTTACCTTGCACTACGAGGTATTCAGCGAGGCTCAACAGGCCATCACCACCACCGGCAGCTCCATTGCGGTGATGTTTGATTTCAAGTTGGGACGCAAAGCCGATATGCCGTCAGAAATGTTGGCAACGCTGAAAAATCTTTCAAAAAGCGAACCTTGACGGCTTGTGATTGTCTCACCCTTGATTACACTTGAGGTATTGCCGCGCAGACGGCAAGCAAACAATCACTTTATCATTGGCATTGCGCATGAAATCCAAATTGTTCAAGTACATCAGCCCTCTGCTGATGCTCGGCCTGCTCTCGGCGACCAGTGCTCAGGGCGCGGTAAAATCAGACGCCAAACCCACTCAGGAACTGGCTTCATACAGTGCACTCCTGGTCGATACCAAAACCAACGAAGTGCTCTATGCCAGTAACCCCCATCAGGTTGTTCCTATTGCCTCGATCTCCAAGCTGATGACTGCCATGGTGACCCTGGATGCCAAGCTCCCGCTCGGGGAAAAAATCGCGGTTGAAGTCAAAGACAACCCCGAGATGAAAAACGTCGTTTCCCGCATCCGGCTTGGCAGCACCCTGAGCCGTAAAGAAGCCATGTTGCTCACCCTGATGTCGTCGGAAAACCGCGCCGCCACCACCCTTGCCCATCATTACCCCGGAGGATATCAGGCCTTTGTGAAGGCGATGAATGCCAAGGCCAAGGCATTGGGTATGACCAACACCCGCTTTGTTGAGCCCACAGGATTGTCGGTACACAACGTGTCTACCGCCGCCGATTTGGTGAAGCTGCTCAAGGCCGCGCAGGATTACCCTCTACTGGGCCAGCTCTCTTCGACACCAAGTAAGTCGGTAACCTTTGGCAAACCCAGATACAGTTTGGCGTTTTACAACACCAACCGACTGGTCAACAAAGACAATTGGGACATTCGCTTAACCAAAACCGGTTTCACCGATGCCGCCGGACACTGCCTGGTGATGTTGACCAAGATGGCCAAACGGGATGTGGCCTTTGTGGTGCTCGACTCTTTCGGTAAACAAACCCACCTCGGCGATGCCGGACGCCTGAAAAAATGGCTCGAAACCGGTAAAGTCAGCCCACTGCCTGACTCCGCCAAAACTTATAAAGAACAACGCAAGCGTGAGCGTAATAACAAGGCATAACATGGATGCTGTGATCCACGATAAAACCAATCAGGTATTTTTATTAGCGGCCAACGGCGTGGAAGCCAGGCTGGAGTACCACCGCCAGGGTGACTGTATCGACTTCAATCGCACCTTCGTTCCTCCTGAGCTCAGGGGGCAAGGTCTGGCCGAAAAACTGGTCCGCTACGGGCTGGAATGGGCCAGGAAGCAGGGGCTCGACATTCACGCCAGCTGTTGGTACGTTCAAAAATTCCTCTAAGACATGCGGTTGAAGGAAACCCAATGCCGATACATCTGGTGGCAGCCAAAGATTTCGTGACCAATGATTGGGCCGGTGGCAGCACAACTCAGCTGCTTATCCACCCCAAAGGCAGCAGTTTGGCTGCCCGTGACTTTGAATTCCGTCTAAGCTGTGCCCGGGTTGAACAATCCGGTCAATTCAGTGATTTCAGTGGTTACGATCGCCTGCTACTTGTATTGGAAGGTGCCATGAAGTTGAGTGGCAACGCTCTGTCCGAAGCCCGGGTTCAGCACGCCGATAGCAGTCCCTGGGCCTTCGATGGTGGTTTGAGTGTGCATGCCGAACTGACAACGGCTGTGGTGGAAGACTTTAACCTGTTTGTGCCCAAGGGAAGACTGAAATTGGCAAGCCGGCAACAACTGGCTGAACATCAGCGCTGGCATCAGGCTGCCGAAGCGGGCGCGAGTGTTTACGGGGTGTTCCTGCGCAGTGGCCAGGTCAGTATCGGTGACATCCAGCTGAGCAGCGACCATCCGCTGATAATTTCCTCTACGCCGCTGAATCTACTCGCCGAGGCACCAAGCGATTTGGTGGCGTTCGCCATTGGCTGCCGCTTTCCGCAGCCCTGATATCTCTCCCGGGACCAAGGAATTGGTCTTGTGTTGGTTCTTCTCAATGATATCGACGTATCTGGCGGAATTTTTGCTGCCAGTAGCCGTTATCGAGGGTGGAAATTATCACGCCCTGGCTGGTCGATGCATGCACAAAGCGCCTGTCCCCAAGAGAAACCCCAACGTGCCACAGTGTCCAGCCGGTTTTAAAAAACACCAGGTCGCCACTTTGTATCTCATCCTCTGATACCCTGCGCCCCAGGGCCAGTTGATCCTCGACCGTGCGGGGCAGACTCAATCCGGCAAGGTCACGATAAACCAAAAAGCTGAAAGCGGAGCAATCGATACCGCGCTTATTCATGCCGCCAAGGCGATAAGGCACGCCCTGCCATTCACTGTAGAACGCGAGGAGCCGCGCTTGAGACAGCGGCTGACTTACCTGTATCGCCTCAGGCGGCGCTCGCTCGGGGCGGGAGCTGCAGCCAATCACCACCATGGCCAGCAGCATGCATGCGACTCTCCTGACCATGGCAGTATTCATTTGCCCTAATCGCCTACTTTTTAGGGCGGAATGGCTTGATAACTGACTCATCGCATTCCAGGAAAGGACCGTCCATCAAGTCAATACAGTAAGGAATGGCCGGAAACACCGCATCCAGGCATTCACGAATGGACTTGGGCTTGCCGGGCAGATTCACTATCAGCGTGTCATCCCGCAGACCTGCCGTTTGCCGTGACAAAATAGCTGTGGGTACAAATTTCAGCGATTCGGCCCGCATCAGCTCACCAAAACCCGGCATCATGCGATGACACACGGCCTCGGTGGCCTCCGGTGTCACATCCCGTTTTGCGGGGCCGGTTCCACCGGTGGTGACAATCAGGCAGCAACCCTCATTGTCTGCCAGGTCAATCAGAGTCGCCTCTATGTCGGCCTGCTCGTCCGGTATCACACGATACAGGCTTTCCCATTCGCTGGTCAGATAGGCATTGAGGGTTTCAATAATGGCGTGACCCGACAGGTCTTCGTAAATGCCGGCGCTTGCGCGGTCACTGACGGTAACAATCCCGATTTTGGCTTTGGCCATGAGAGCTTCCTTCTGGCGAGAAATGGCTGCCGGTACGGCAACTTAACAGTTGCCTAAAATAACATATTCACCGGCACACCCAAGTTTCTTCGCCAAATAAGACGACCATGGTCAAATTATGCTGTCGGCAATTGGCTTTGTTCCAGTGTACGTCGTAATACGTCGATAAATTCCGCCTGATGCGCCTCCAGGTACACCCAATCCAGGCGGCGGGCGGCCATTTCCATTTCTTTGGCGACCCCGGCCAACGGCGACATACACAGATTGCCCGCAGCCCCCTTGATGGCGTGTACGGCAGTGCGCACCGCTGCGAAGTCCCTGCGGCCCATGGCGCTCTCAAACGCCTCGAGATACACGGCCATTTCTTCGGCAAACACCTTGAGGATATCACCCAGCAGCTCGCTATCACCAGACATCAGCTCAAGGGCACAGTGACGGTCAAACAATAAGGTGTCTGCCGACAAAGGGTTTGACGGTGCACAGGATGTGCTGTCGAGGGGAATATAGCGCTCGAGCACCCTGGCAACCTCCGCTTGGTGTAGTGGCTTGGCGATATAATCATTCATACCTGCCTCAAGGCAGGTTTCCCGGTCGCCTTTCATGGCATTGGCTGTCATAGCGACGATTTTGATATCTTTATGTTTCTGTCCAGCCTCACCTTTTCTAATTGCTTGGGTGGCCTGATAGCCATCCATTTCCGGCATCAGGCAATCCATCAAAATAAGGTCGTATTGCCGATGTTGCAGTGCCGCAAGTGCCTGCAAACCGTTGGTGACCACTTCCACATGCTTAAGCCCAAGGTTTCTGAGCATGCCCAGAGCGACCATCTGATTCACCTTATTATCTTCCACCAGCAGTATCTGGGCTGAATCGTTGAGCTGGCTTTGTGTGTCATCCGGCAACACCACGTCGTTGCCATCACTATCGCTTAATATGTCCACCAGCTTAAGTGCCTGCATAGGCCGACACAGATAGTGGCAACTGCTTAAGATTGTGGGGGCCAATCCAATCTGTTGTCTGTGGGAAATGATGGCTAAAAACTTAAGCCCTTTTTCGGTGGCGAATGCCGCCATCTTTTGCAGCTCTTGTGTGATAGACACCAGGTGCTCTGGTACCGAATAAATGAGCCAATCCGCAGCCGCCAGCGCCGGCGTTTGTGCCAACTCCGTATTGGATTCCAGAAGTGCTGGCCTTAACTGCCATGAATCGAGTAATTCGAACAACATTCGCTCAGAAGCACCAAGCTCGCCCGCGAGCAAAGGTGCGCGGCAATTCAGCGCAGGCGGCCACTCGGCACCTGAAGCCGCCTCGGACTTAAGCCGTAAATGGAACTTGAAGGTACTGCCGGCATCTTCAGCACTGATGACCCGAATATCGCCATCCATGAGTTCACACAAACGTTTGGCAATTGAAAGCCCAAGTCCGGTACCACCGAAATGGCGGGTAGTCGTAGAGTCGGCTTGGGTAAAGGGCGAGAACAGTACTTCCTGCTTGTCCTTGGATATCCCAATCCCCGTGTCTTCAATACTCACCATCAGTGACACGCCGTTTGCAGTATCTTCAGACGCCTGCACCCGCACGGCTATCCAGCCGACCTCAGTAAACTTAATGGCATTACTCACCAAATTGACCAACACCTGTCTGATCCTGCCGGGGTCACCTCGCACCCAACGCAGATGGATACCGGAAATGTCCAGCAACAGCTTCAACCCTTTGGCTTCGGCCCGAATCGCAAAGGGCTGGATAAAGTCATCCAGTAACTGAATAAGATCGAATGGCACCTCATCAATTTCAAACTTACCTGATTCGATCTTGGAAAAGTCGAGAATATCGTTGAGCAGGGTCAGTAACGATTCGGCGCTGGTAGAAGCCACATCCAAATAATGTTTTTGCTGAATCGACAGCTCGGTTTTCTCCAGCAAAGAGAGGATACCAAGCACGCCATTCATGGGTGTGCGTATTTCATGGCTCATGCACGCGAGAAAATCCGCTTTGATCCTGGATGCCGCCTCGGCTTTTTCCCGTGCCTCGACTAAATCGGCGTTTTTATGCTCCAACTCCAACGCATAAGATTCAATTTTACGCTCGTTGGCTTTGATGGGCGTCAGGTCTTCCACACAGGCAAAAAATCCCACCACTTCGCCATCATTGGTCACATCCGGAACATAGGTTGCCTGAAAGTATTTGTCGTCAAACTCGGCATCGAATACTTGCTGATTCCCCTGCAGCGCTCTCAATTGATAAGGCACTATCAACTCTTCGACCGGTGGGGGCAACACGTCTGTCACTGAGCGGCCCAAAACCTCAGCTTCACTTTTGCCCAGCCAAACCAAATAACGACGATTGATAAAACGGTAGCAGCGTGAGGCATCCACATACGCCAGTTGGACCGGAATAACATTAATGACTGTGTCTATGTAACGGCGCGAATCCTCCAGCTCTTTGGCCTGCATTATGCGCTGACGAATTGAGGCATTGTAGCTTTCAACCAGCAGGCCCAACTCATCGTCGGCTTTGAGCGCAAGTTCCGATTGGGGATCGGCCTCTATCTGACGCCGAATGGCATTAATGGGCCCGAGTACTACCTTCTGTTGCACCAGGGTGTTGATGAACAGCAACAACATAAAGCCCAACGACTGGATCAGGATGAACTCCATAAATCCCTTTTGCGCGGCCTGTTCAAGGGCGGCGGGATCATAAGCAACATAAAGCACAAACGGTCTCAGTCGCTGACGCTCGGGGGAGATAAGGTACAGGAGTGCTGTTTGGTGGATTACACCGTCTTTTTCCAAAAAGGGATCGTCGCTGTTTTTGGTGCGAGTGTTACGGATGAGTTGTTGAACCTGGCTGCCAAAACTTTCGGCCACTGTGCGGCCAATATGTTGAGCGTGATTATCGGCGGTAATTTTTTCGCCTTCGATGAGACTGATACGGCGAATGGACTCCTTGGTTGATAACGCTCCCATTACACGCTGCACATCGCTGCGATTGGCTTTGGTTTCAAGCGCCAGATTAAGACTATTGACCAAGTCGGCCATCTCGTGTCGCGCAACGTCCCGAATTCGTTCACTGACATCGTTTTGATAATAGAGTCCCACCAGCAAACACACGCCTATGGCAAGTAACGCCGTAGCCATATTCAGCTTGTAACCCAAACTCTTGCCGCCGCCAAGCCACTTCATCAACGGCTCCCGGCAATATCAAACATTCCAATAACGTGGCTACAATCACTCTCCAGCACATCAATCCTCCTTAACGTAGTGCACACGGATCTTGCCATGTTTTCCAATCCGGCAATGTCATCGAACATCACCTGATTTTCTTTGGTATTCAACAAATGGATATCATTGAGTACTTGCCTGAACTCTTCGGGGGGGATGCCTTCTCGCCGTGCCATAATGGCTATCGCTTCAGTGGGATGCTCTTGAACGTAGTCCAGTGCCTGCTGCCATACCACTCTGAGCTTGGGAACAAAGTCTGGGTGACGGGCAAGCGTTTCGGCGGAAATCGACAAAGTATCGAGTATCTCGCCGGGGATCTCCTTGGTAGAAAACACCTGATGCACCCCCTCTTGCTTCATGGCGGCCAGAGAATAAGGCGGATAGGTAACCATGGCGTCGATAAGGCCAAGCTGCAAGTGGCGGGGACCATCACCCTGCTCAACATTCATCACAGTGACGTCATCCAATGTCAGGCCATTGGCCGCCAGGGCCCTAGCGAGGATAAAAATTCCCAGCGAGCTCACCTCACAGCCTATGGTTTTGCCTTTTAAAGAAGGAATATCGCCATACTCTGTTTTGGCGAGTATCACATCGCCACCATCAGAGTAGTCTGCAGCCAATACTACTTTGACCCGTTTACCTCCAAACGCCTCAACCTGGACTGCCTCAATCATGGTGCTGGTAAAACCAGCAACCCTACCGGACAGATAGGCGCGCTGGGCATCAGACAGAGTCGCCACCTGGACAAATCCCACATTGAGCCCCGCAGCCTCATAAAAGCCTTGTTGCTGAGCCAGGTAAAGCACCTCGTATCCCGGCCAGGGATTGATGGCGATGATGATTTTTTCCTTGGGCTCACTGCAACCACAAAACAGCAGAGCGATCATCAGCAACAGACAAATTCTTCCCATGCCTTGGCACCCCGTTAATCAGTCGAGACCTTGCCCCGCAGGGCCGGCGCCTCAGCCCGGTGACACACAACACAGTTTCGTCCCTGTGTTTTGGCGCGATACACCCCATCATCGGCCAACACCAACAAATGGGAGAAGTCAGCGTTATAGGGGCTTGCCTCTACCAACCCAAAGCTGCCGGTAACTTTAATGCCGTCTGGCTCTAAAGCCTCCAGCAGGTGTCTCAGATGCTCAACCTTGGCAGCAGCATTATCGAGGCTACAGTCCATCAGCATCACAAACTCTTCCCCTCCTAAACGGGCGACGACATCCTCCCGGCGCATGTTGGTGCTGAGCAAGCGGGCAACCTCAATCAGTACCTTGTCGCCAACATGGTGGCCATAGTTATCGTTTACCCGCTTGAAATGGTCCACATCCATTAACACCAGCGTCATGGGATTACGATGGCGTGCCACCCTGGCCAAACGTTGTGATGCGCATTCAATCAAAAAGTGACGGTTATATAGCCCGGTGAGTTGGTCGTGCATCGCCATTGACTGCAACCTGTCTCGCTGCTGCTTGAGCTGTATGTGGGCGCAGACCCGGGCGCGCACTATGGCCGGTCTGATTGGCTTGGTGATGTAATCGACGGCACCGAGCTCCAGCCCATACTGCTCATCTTCATCAGAGTCTTTGCCGGTCACGAAAATGATGGGGATCTCAGCGGTTGCGGGGTCGCTCTTTAGCGCTCTGCAAACCTCATAACCATCGAGGTCAGGCATTACCACGTCCAACAAAATCAGATCGGGCTGAGGCTCGCTGCGGGCGAGCTTCAGGCATTGGGCGCCGCTACTTGCCTCGAGAATTTGGTAAAGTCCCTTGAGACTTTGGCCCATTATCATCAGGTTGGTTTTAACATCGTCAACGACGAGTACTGTGTAAGGCTCCATCATCTCAACTGTCTGCTCCTGAGCTGCATCCCTGTTACTCCCTGTCTGAAAAAGTGTAGCAGCAGATACAGAACCCTATGGGTAAACGCCTTTATTTTATTGGGAAAATGCCAACTCCCGACGTATTACCACAGCGAAGGCATGGCTAAATGCATAGTCATATAACGCCAGCGCTCAGAAGAACAGTAAAAAGGAAAGCAGCCCGAGCAGAGTCAGAAGCAATAGGGAGTAAGTTTCAGAAGACGAGGAATCACACCTAAGCTTTCAAGGAATTCAGCCCTCACTGAATCCGCCAGCGCGGAGTAACTAAAGAATTTAATGTTGTAAATCAGGTGGTAAGAATTGAAAAAAGCAAAGCCCCGCGACACCGCTTACCTGTTTTCATCAGTTTGCTGAATCACTTGTGGCAGAGGTGATTAAGGTGAGCATGTTGGGCTTGGCCCCATTCAGCAGGGGCACCTTCAAGCCTCAGTGGGCAACACACAGACAACGCAAAGCCATCACAACCCTATGAGAGGCCTCGCAGCTTGCCAGTGGCCGGAAAGGTAAAAACGTAAAACGGAAGACTGTTAAACAGCCTCCCCTGCAGCATGACCTGAGCTCCACGCCCATTGAAAATTGTAGCCGCCGAGCCAGCCGGTAACATCAACCACTTCCCCAATGAAATAGAGCCCCTTGCAGGCCTTGGCTTCCAGCGTTTTGGAAGAGAGTTCATCGGTACAGACGCCCCCCAGAGTCACTTCGGCTGTGCGATAACCCTCAGTGCCACCTGGAGCGATGGACCAGTTGGCAAAATAGTCCGCCAAGGCCTCCACTTCCGCCTTGGAAAACTGATTCAGTGCCTTATCTGGAATGGCACCTATTTCCTGTAACCGCTCCACAAACCGTTTCGGCAGCAATCGAGATAGCGCATTCTTGATTGACAATTTTGGTGATTCAATACTGATTGTTTTGTACCAATCGACAAAGTTCAATCCGGGCAACAGATCTATGCTCACAGCTTCTCCCGGTTTCCAGTATGAAGAGATTTGCAATATGGCAGGCCCGGAAATCCCTCTGTGAGTAAATAGCAGCGCCTCTGAGAAGGACTGGCCAGAAGCCGAGGTAACAGTCACCGGCAAACTCACCCCGGCCAGACACTCAAAGTGGCTCTTGTCTTCCGGCTGCAGGGTAAAGGGCACCAAGCCAGCGGTCGTAGGCAGCACCCGCAAACCAAACTGCTGCGCCAGCTTGAAACCGAAGGGGGTCGCACCAAGCTTTGGCATCGACAAGCCGCCGGTTGCAATCACCAGAGACTCGCAGCTGAAGTGGCCTTCGCTGGTGTGCAGTTCAAAGCCGGTTTCCGTTTTGCTCACGGTAAGCACCTCGGTGCGCAGTTGAATCTTTACGCCAGCCCAGTCACATTCCGTGGTCAGCATCTCCACTATCTCTTTGGCCGACTCATCGCAAAACAGCTGCCCAAGGGTCTTTTCGTGATAGGCGATACCGTGGCGCTCCACCATGGCAATAAAATCCCACTGGGTGAAGCGCGCCAGAGCCGATTTTACAAAGTGTGGGTTGGCACAGAGATATGCCGAAGGCTGGGTTTGCAGATTGGTGAAGTTACAGCGCCCACCGCCACTGATAAGAATTTTACGCCCAAGCTGCTTGGCGTTGTCCAGCAGCAGCACATCCCGGCCACGGTAACCTGCCGTCAGGGCACACATAAGCCCCGCAGCTCCAGCGCCGATAATGATGACCTGATGATGCTTGCACTCCGACATCCGCCTGCTACTCCCGGACATAAAAAAAGGACGCCAATTCTAGCATCCTTTTTCGGCCTCAGTACGGCTTTTAATCGGCCGCAGCTGTCTCGGATTTTTTCTCGCGGGCCAATAATTCTTTGGCGGCATCCAGCGGGGATTTGCCCTGGTAAAGTACTGCGTAGATTTGCTCTGTGATGGGCATTTCAACCCCAAGACGTTTCGCCAGAGTGAAGACTTCCTTGGTGTTGCGATAACCTTCAACCACCTGACCGATTTCGCTCTGGGCGGTATTCACATCACAGCCCTTGCCCAGAGCCAAACCAAAGCGACGGTTGCGCGACTGGTTGTCGGTACAGGTCAGCACCAGATCCCCAAGACCGGCCATCCCCATAAAGGTCGCCTGCTGGGCACCCAGAGCCTCGCCGAGGCGGCTGAGTTCAACCAAACCACGGGTGATGAGCGCTGTACGGGCGTTGGCACCAAAGCCTATGCCGTCACTCATACCGGCGCCGATGGCAATCACGTTTTTGACTGCGCCTCCCAGTTGCAAGCCGATAAAGTCGTCATTGGCATACACCCGAAGGCGTTTGGGGCTATGGAGTAACTCCACTAAATCTGCGGTAAAGCCGGCATCTGTGCCTGCAACCGATATTGCTGTTGGCAAGCCAGCGGCCAACTCTTTGGCAAAGGTGGGGCCAGACAAAACCGCCAGCGGGAAAGCATCACCCAATGCATCGCGGGCGACATCCTGCAGCAAGCGGCCAGTTTCAGGCTCCAGGCCTTTCGTGGCCCATACGATACGGGCATCGGCACGGAGCAAAGACTTGGCCTGACGCAATACATCACCAAACACATGGCTCGGAACCACCACCAACACGTTGCGCGATGCGGCCAGCGCCTTGCCTAAATCGGCCTCCATCACCAAACAATCTGGGAAGCTTATTCCGGGCAAAAAGGCGGCGTTGCAGCGCTCGCGGCTGAGAGTGGCGATATGCTCGGGGTCATGACCCCACAGCAAAGTCTTGTGTCCGTTACTGGCCAAAGAAATGGCAAGGGCGGTGCCATAAGAGCCCGCCCCCAGTACCGTAATATCGGCAGTGTCTTTCATCGCTTGTTACGCGTTGGCTTCTTCAGTCGGCTGCGCAGCAGCGGCGCGCTGTTGCACGTACTGGGCAAACAGAGCATCAAAGTTTACCGGTGCCAGGTTCAGCTGAGGGAAGGTACCGCGGGAAACCATGCTGGCCACAGATTCACGGGCATATGGGAACAGGATGTTGGGGCAGTATGCACCCAGAGAATGCGCCAGTTGCGGCTCGGTCAAACCACCGATGTGGAAAATACCGGCTTGTTGTACTTCACACAGGAAGGCGGTTTCGTCGCCGTTTTTGGCAGTCACTGTCACAGACAGAACCACTTCAAAGATGTCATCAGCCAGCTTGGTGCTGCGGGTATCCAGATCCAGCTTCACTTCTGGATTCCATTCTTTCTGGAATACAGCCGGGCTGTTTGGAGTCTCAAAAGACACATCCTTGGTGTAAATACGTTGAATGTTGAACTGTGGGGCTTGTTGTTCGTTATTTGCTACTTCAGCCATAATTTCCTACCTATCAATCAATCTGTTAAGTCGGCTTTTTCATTGAAAGCCATATAGTTATGGGCTGGGCTTTTGAGGCCGCAAAGGATCTCAGTACCGTCCCGGTTCAGATCTTGCCAGCTAAAAAAACTTCAAAAGCCTTCGCCGACTAAAAGGGTAACGGATGTACCCGCGAGAGCGACGTCAGTGTCGCTCCCCAAACAACCTGTGGTGCAGTGCTTAGCGCTTCTTTACCGGCAGGTTGGCCGCTTGCCAGTCACCCATACCGCCTTTGAGGCTGTATACCTGCTCAAAACCTTGAGCAACCAGCAACTGCGCCGCCTGAGCAGACGTCATGCCAGCGTTGCATACCAATATAATGGGGCTCTTCTTGGCGCTTTCAAGGGCAGAAATCTGATTATTTTTGATTTCTGACATGCTGATGTTCATCGCATCGACGATATGACCTTTGCGGAATTCTTCTTTACCGCGAACGTCTACCACCTTGGCATTTTGTTTGTTAACCAGCTGAACCAGCTCCTGGGTGCTGATGTGCTTCACCTTGGAAGTCATAGACTTAACGGTTGTAATCACCACAGCCAAAAACAGACCCAGCCAAGCCAGGCTGAGCATGGGGTTTGCCCTGAAAAACTCGATGTATTCTTGCATGATATTCCGTCTGTAAGGATACCTGAAACAATGTGGGCAGTGAGTATACCATCAAGACACCAGAATGCAGCAAATCGCCCCGGCAGTCAGTCAATAAGCCCGACTCTTTCACAAAATCCGCCGATGGTCGCAATCGGGGCAAATGCCTTTGTCCCCCGGGAGCTGTCGTAGTAATATTTGAACAATTTTCCGATTCCAACACTTCTTCCAATTATCAATTTTGAGGTTAACTCCAAGATGACAGCCAAACGTCCTCTGGCATTACTGATCCTCGATGGCTGGGGCTATCGTGAAGATCAGGAAAGCAATGCCATTTTCCACGCCAACACTCCGGTGCTGGATAACCTGAAAGCCAACTACCCCAACGGCTTGATCTCCGGCTCTGGCCACGATGTGGGTCTGCCCGACGGCCAGATGGGTAATTCTGAAGTAGGCCACATCAATCTGGGCTCCGGTCGAATCGTGTATCAGGAGCTGACCCGCATCAGCAAAGCCATCGAAGATGGTGAGTTTGATGACAATCCGGCCCTGTGCAAAGCCGTGGATGCTGCCATCGCCGCCAATGGCGCCGTGCACATCATGGGGCTACTGTCACCCGGTGGCGTACACAGCCACGAAGAACACATAGAAGCCATGATCCGCATGGCGGCCAAGCGTGGCGCCACCAAGGTGTACCTGCATGCCTTCCTCGATGGCCGGGACACACCACCACGCAGTGCAAAAGGCAGCCTGGCGCACTTCACTGAACTGTTTGCCTCATTGAACGCGGGCCGTATTGCCTCTATCGTTGGCCGTTACTTTGCTATGGACAGAGACAACCGTTGGGATCGCGTCGTGCAGGCCTATGACCTCATCACTCAGGGTAAGGGCAAGCACTCGGCCACCAATGCCGTCGATGCACTGGAAGCGGCCTACGCCCGTGACGAGAACGATGAGTTTGTCGCGCCCACAGCCATTGTGGATGCCAATGGTGACAGCGTATCCCTTAACGACAATGATGCGCTGATTTTCATGAACTTCCGTGCTGACCGTGCCCGTCAAATCAGCCGCAGCTTTACCGATCCTGCCTTTGCCGGATTCGAGCGTGCCGTAACGCCAAAAACGCACTTTGTGATGCTGACCGAATACGCCGGCGACATTCAGGGCGACATAGCCTTCCCATCGGAAGACCTGGTGAACACGCTGGGTGAAGTACTGCAAAACAGCGGCAAGACGCAGCTGCGCATCTCCGAAACAGAGAAATATGCCCACGTCACCTTCTTTTTCAATGGCGGCAAAGAACAGCCATTCGACGGCGAAGACCGTATCCTCATTAACTCTCCCAAGGTAGCAACCTATGACTTGCAACCCGAGATGAGTTCAACAGAGCTGACGGATAAATTGGTGGAAGCGATTGAATCTGCTAAGTATGATGTCATCATCTGTAACTATCCCAATGGGGACATGGTCGGACACACAGGTAATTTTGATGCCGCCGTTAAAGCCTGTGAAGCCGTAGATACCTGTATAGGCCGTGTGGTGGACGCGCTGGCCAAAGTAGGCGGTGAGTGTCTTATTACTGCCGACCACGGTAACGCCGAGCAGATGCGTGACCCATCGACAGGCCAGGCACATACCGCCCACACCAGCGAACTGGTACCCTTCATTTATGTTGGACGGGATGCCAGCATCGCCGAAGGTGGTCGTCTGAGCGACATCGCACCCACCATGCTGAACCTTATGGGACAGGACATTCCGGCAGAAATGACCGGTCGTGTGCTCATCACCATCAAAGAGTAAGCCATTTGTCACAGCACTTACTGTGGAAAGCCGGCGTAATCGCTGGCTTTCTTTTGCTATCACCGCCGCTCCAGGCCGATGATCTGGCGCGGCGTCAGGCCGAGCTTAAATCACTGCAAAGTCAGATAGCCAAACAACAAAGTGCACTCAAAGACACCAGTAAACAGCGGGAAAAGTTGCTGGGACTGCTTAAAGAGGATGAGCAGGCCATCGCCAACGTCGCCAAGGCAATGGCAATCACCCAAGCTAATCTCAAAGCCGTCGACGGTAAGCTTGATGGCCTCAAGAGCCGCAGTAAAACCCTCAACGCTCAGAAAGCCACCCAGCAGGAGACTCTCTCCAAACAACTGGCGAGTGCCTACCTTGCCGGGAACCACGACTACACCAAGATGCTGCTGAGCCAGCAAAACCCCGCCACCATAGAGCGCATGCTGGCCTATTACCAGTACCTCAATAACGCCCGCATCAAGGCCATCAATGAGCTGAAACAGACCATGGATGAGCTGAGACAAAACCATGCACAGCAGCTTGATGAGCAAGAAAAGCTCAGTCAGCTGGCCATTGAGCAGCAAGCTCAGGTGAAAAAGCTCGAGTCAGAGCAGGCTCAGCGCCAGGCAACACTGAAAGAGCTGCAAAAAACCTTAAGCTCTCGGGGCGCTGAACTGGAGCAATTGCAAATAGAAGAGGCCAGCCTTAAACGGGTATTGGAACAGGCTGTAAAAGCAGTTAAGGCGAGCCCTAAGCTGATAGGCCTGGGTAACCAGCGTGGCAAACTGAACTGGCCAACCAAGGGACGTTTAAGTGAAGCCTTTGGCAATACCCGTTCGGGACAAATCAAATGGAAAGGCGTGCTGCTCTCTGCGCCGGAAGGACAGAGCATAAACGCAATTGCAGATGGAAAAGTCATATACGCCGACTGGCTAAAAGGTTTTGGTATGGTATTGGTACTTGATCACGGCCAGGGCTACATGAGCCTTTATGGCCATGCTCAGGCGCTGCTTAAAAGCCCTGGGGACACGGTCAACAGCGGCGAAACCATCGCACTGGTAGGACGTTCCGGTGGTCAAACTCAGCCTGGCCTATACTTTGAAATAAGGCACAAGGGGCAGGCTGTCGACCCGGCAAACTACTGCAGGCGTTGATATCAGGCTCCCACTGAACAGGGGGCCTTTATGAAGCAGTTCATCCGTTATCTCGGCGCGACGGTGTTCGGTTTGGCGCTGGGCATTTCCGTAAGCCTCTCCGGGCAGGAAAACGCCCGCTCGGTGCTCAGCCAATATGACTACCCTCTGCTGGTAGACATTATGGATACCATTGAGACCTACTATGTGAATCAGATAAGCAGGGATGAACTTATCGAAGGTGCCATCGAGGGCATGTTCAAAAAGCTCGACCCCTACTCGGGCTACCTGTCTCATCAGGATCTGATCAATATCCGCGATACAAACCGGGGGGAATATTTCGGCTACGGCTTCGAAATCGCGTCTGACGATAACCTCATCCGTATTGTGTCACCTTTTTCCGACTCTCCCGCTGACAAAGCCGGCATTATCGCTGGCGATACCATTATCGCCGTCAACTCGCACCAAGTGGCTGACATGGACCTCAATGCCGTGCTCGCTGAAATCCGCTACCACAGTCTGAATAACCTGCCGCTAACCCTGACTCTGGAACACAGTGACAAAATCAGCTATCAGGTCACCCTGAGGCCTGCGACCATTTCAGTTGCGTCAGTTCAGGGACGTTGGTTAGAGGGTGAAATTGCCTACGTGCGGCTCACCAGCTTCCAGGACAACACCACAGAAGATCTGGTAAAGCAGCTCAGCCAATGGAATTCGCCCAAGGGACTTATCCTGGATTTACGCAATAACCCGGGTGGCCTGCTGGACCAAGCCATCAGAATTGCGGACCTGTTTCTGGCAAAGGGGCGCATAGTCTCAACCTCAGGACGCTACTTCGATGCGAATTCTGACTACTTCGCCTCGCCCCAAACCCTGATGACCAATGTGCCCATGATGGTGCTTATCAATAAGGGGTCTGCCTCGGCTTCGGAAGTGCTTGCTGCGGCGCTGCAGGAAAATGGCAGGGCTCTGCTTATCGGTGAGACCAGCTTTGGCAAAGGCACAGTACAAAGTCTTATCCCCACCCTTAACATGGACAGTGCAATAAAGTTGACCATAGCCCATTACAACACCCCAAAAGGCCATGATATTCATGCCAAAGGGATAGAGCCTGATATTAAAATTGCCGCTCAGAATACTGTTAAAGATGCGGGTGATATGCCTATAATCGGCTCAGAACAACGTAAAACACAACTTGAAGATCAGACCTTGGCATCGGCCATCGCCTGGATTGAAAACCAAAAATAACTACATAATAACGATAACTTAGTGCGCTATTTGATTGGTTTGCTGCTTGCAGCAGGTATGTTTACAGCCCATGGGGCACAACTGGCTATCATCATCGACGATATCGGTTATCGTCATACCGATGAGGATGTCCTGTCACTTCCAAAAGATATTACCCTTTCCGTAATCCCATCGAGCCCCCTCGGCGTCAAACTTGCCAGTAAAGGACATCAAAGGGGCCACGAGATCATGCTCCACCTCCCCATGCAATCATTGAACGCCAGACCTTTGGGTCAGGGCGGGCTTACCAGTGATATGGATGAACAGGAAATCAAGCGCAAAGTGGATGATGCCATGGTGAGAATTCCCTTTGCCAAGGGGGCAAATAACCACATGGGTAGCATGTTGACACAGCTCGACAGCCATATGCTGTGGGTGATGGAGCGGCTGAAACACAACAATTTGTATTTTGTCGACAGCTTAACGACCAGGTACAGCAAGGCCGGGGCTAAAGCCGAACAGGTGGGAGTGCCTTTACTTAAACGCCACGTGTTTCTCGATAATGACACCAGTAAACGCGGCCTGGAAAAGCAATTCAAACTTATGATGGAGCAGGCTCACCAGCAGGGATTTGTAGTGGCTATCGCTCACCCTCATCCCGCAACGGTAAAATTCCTCAATGCCAACCTACACCGGCTCCGGGATGAAGGGATAAATCTGGTACCTACGTCTGAGCTGCTGCCATATCGCCTCGCCCAGAAGCAAGGGACTAGCCCAGCTGTAAGATTGAAATAGTCGAGTCCGGCAACAACGCCAACAGTTCATCCCTGTTTGTCACTATATCCGCCAACTGGTACTGATCCAGCACCGCCAGATATGCCTGCACCGCATTCGCCAATACTCCCTTTAACTGGCAGGCTGGGAGCAATCTGCAAACGGGTTTGCTGCAATTGATCGGCGCTAAGGAATGCTCCAGCTCGCGCACCAATGCACCAAGGTTTATCTCTGCTGCAGGCTTGGCAAGCCTAAACCCGCCAGCCTTGCCCCTGACGGTCTGCAAATAACCGGCTTTACCCAGATGATGAATAATTTTGGATACATGGTTGGGCGACAAATCAAATACTTCAGTGATCTCGGCAATCCGGAACAGGGCTGTCCGCTCAGGTTGAACAGCCATATACATCAGGGTGCGAATCCCAAAATCCGTATAGCGGGTCAGTTGCATTTAGCTCACCTACAATCAGCTGGTTTGTGTCTCGAGGGAAGTAATAATCCAAAGTGCTTCGGCATTGTTGCTGCCACATACATCTCTCGTGGCTTTAAAGTCACAACAGACGTCAGGCCTGTCGGCGTGGCCGAAGATAAGGCACAGGTTGTCATCGCTTAGCTGAACACAACGCACACCAGCGGGCTTACCATCAGGCATCCCCGGAATGGGGCTACTGATAGAGGGGGCGATACAGCAGGCACCACAACCCAAACGACATTCCACTTCCGTTTCTCCGATTATACCGATGAAAGCAAATTCACTCAGTTCTGAACCGCAATAGTGCCAACTGCCGCACGCAATTGAAATAATCGAGCGGTAAAGCAAATGCAAAAAGGCCACCCGTTAGGGTGGCCTCTTCGTCTTATTAGGCGCTTGGCAATGACCTACTCTCACATGGGGAGACCCCACACTACCATCGGCGCTGCTCCGTTTCACTACTGAGTTCGGAATGGGATCAGGTGGGACCAGAGCGCTATTGTCACCAAGCAAAATTTTGTCCGGAACAAAATTTCACGCACTTCAGTGCGCCCGTTAGGGTCAAGTACATGGATGTACTTGATACAATTCTGAACCAGGTAATTTAGAAAGCTGATGCTCTATCGAGCTTGAGTTATCACTTCAATCAAGTCTGGTCTCTTCAAGACTATCTACTACCATCTGAAACCCATCTGGGTTGTATGGTTAAGCCGCACGAGTCATTAGTACAGGTTAGCTCAACGCCTCACAACGCTTACACACCCTGCCTATCAACGTCCTGGTCTCGGACGGCTCTTCAGTGGACTCAAGGTCCAAGGGAAGACTCATCTTGGGGCTCGCTTCCCGCTTAGATGCTTTCAGCGGTTATCGATTCCGAACGTAGCTACCGGGCAATGCCATTGGCATGACAACCCGAACACCAGCGGTTCGTTCACTCCGGTCCTCTCGTACTAGGAGCAACCCCCCTCAATCTTCCAACGCCCACGGCAGATAGGGACCGAACTGTCTCACGACGTTCTGAACCCAGCTCGCGTACCACTTTAAATGGCGAACAGCCATACCCTTGGGACCGACTTCAGCCCCAGGATGTGATGAGCCGACATCGAGGTGCCAAACACCGCCGTCGATATGAACTCTTGGGCGGTATCAGCCTGTTATCCCCGGAGTACCTTTTATCCGTTGAGCGATGGCCCTTCCATGCAGAACCACCGGATCACTATGACCTACTTTCGTACCTGCTCGACGTGTCTGTCTCGCAGTTAAGCTGGCTTGTGCCATTACACTAACCACACGATGTCCGACCGTGTTTAGCCAACCTTCGTGCTCCTCCGTTACTCTTTGGGAGGAGACCGCCCCAGTCAAACTACCCACCAGGCACTGTCCCTAGTCCAGATTCATGGACCGAGGTTAGAACATCAACACTACAAGGGTGGTATTTCAAGGTTGACTCCACGAGAACTGGCGTTCCCGCTTCAAAGTCTCCCACCTATCCTACACATGTAGGGTCAATGTTCAGTGCCAAGCTATAGTAAAGGTTCACGGGGTCTTTCCGTC
>NC_008700.1:0-55000 GCF_000015245.1 Shewanella amazonensis SB2B | reverse complement strand
TATGCATTCGATACGCATCCCCTGCTGATGGGCCACCAGCATCAGCTGCTGCTTCTTGCCATCGATGGAAATCGCATCGGCAAAGATAACGCTTTGGTTCATAGTCACACTCCTGAAATAAGACTCTGCCGCAGGGTTTGCAGCACGGGCGCTGCATTGGGTCTTACCCTGCGCCACAAATAAAAGCTTTCTGCAGCCTGGCCAACCAACATACCCAAGCCATCGATACAGATTTTGGCACCTAAAGACCGGGCCCACTCATTAAAGACTGTCGGTTTGGCACCATACATCATGTCATAGCACACGGTCTGATTGTCGATGGCGTTAGCAGCTATTACTGGCAGGTCACCGCTGAGGCTCGCAGATGTTGAATTAATAATCACATCAAAGGGGCTACGGATATGACTGCCTGAAATAACCTCGACATTAACCTTAGGACACAATGCTGCCAGGGCCTCAGCTTTGCTCAAGGTGCGGTTGCTGATGGTCAGCTTGGCACCCGCACGAACGAGCGGCAATAACGCACCGCGGGCAGCACCACCGGCACCCACCAAAAGCACTCGCTTATTATTTAACTCAACACCATGCCGGATTAAATCCGCCACCAGCCCCATGCCGTCGGTGTTGTCACCCCGAAGGCGTCCATCCGGCAGCTTTATCAAGGTATTGACCGCACCTGCAATGCGGGCGTCATCACTGAGCTCATCGCACAGAGTAAAGGCCTGCTCTTTAAAAGGCACGGTCACATTCGCCCCACATCCGCCTGCTGCCATAAACGCAGTCACGGCTTCGGCAAAGCCATCCAGTGGCGCCAGAATTGCCTCATAAGTGAGGGTCTGCCCTGTTTCTTTGGCAAACATGGCATGAATTTGTGGCGACTTACTGTGGCTTATGGGATTACCAAATACGGCGAATCTGTCTGTCATGGATAAACAAATCATCTAAGAGGGTTGGCTTCAGTCTACCCTCGCCCTTTTGGTTACGGCAATGGCGCCATGCGCAGGAATTTTCAGGCGCACAATAAAAAGCAGCGCTGATGTATACTGCCAGGCAATTATCGACAGATAAATACCGCATTCACTGAGTAACAAGATGAACTGGATAAAGAAGATATTTCGCCAACAGCCTCAGGATGACCGAGATCCGAGTCAGTCTAACGCTTATGAAATGATAGGCGGTGACGAAACCATACGTGCCATCGCAAAGCAGTTTTACGCCCGTATGCAGCAAGGCGAAGACACCCAAAAGCTGCTGGCGATGCACCCGGGGCCAATCGAGCAATCAGAACAAAAGCTTTATGAATTTTTGAGCGGCTGGCTCGGCGGACCTCAGCTGTTTCAGCAAAAGTATGGCCATCCGGCACTGCGTGCCAGACACCTGCCCTTCGCCATTGATGAACAAATGCGGGATCAGTGGCTGACGTGTATGCAGTATGCGCTGGAACAGGAAGTAGCAAATGAACAGCACCGCGAGGTGATCTACCAGGCTATTGCCACCCTGGCAGACCACATGCGTAATCAATAGGCCATTATTAAATGGCCCTTGATCATTAATCAGCCAGCCAGTCCTGGGGCTTGAGGAAACGCTCGTACAGCTCAGCCTCAGGCGTCCCGGCTTCAGGACTATAGGCATACTGCCAACGCACCAGCGGTGGCATCGACATCAGAATTGATTCAGTGCGACCACCGGTTTGCAGGCCGAACAAGGTGCCACGGTCATACACCAGGTTAAATTCCACATAGCGGCCGCGGCGATAAAGCTGGAAATCACGCTCACGCTCGCCATACGCCGTGTCTTTACGACGCTCAACGATAGGTGCATAGGCCGTGAGGAAGCCATTCCCCACCGCTTGCATATAGTCAAAGCACTTATCAAATTCCCAATGATTGAGATCATCGAAGAACAGACCACCCACACCTCGGGTTTCACCGCGATGCGGCAGGAAGAAGTATTTGTCGCACCATTCTTTGTACTTGGGGTAAACCTCATTACCGAAAGGCGCACAGAGATCCTTGGCACTCTGGTGCCACTCTTTAACGTCTGACTCGAACGGATAGTAAGGGGTTAAATCGAAGCCACCGCCGAACCACCACACAGGGTCGGCACCTTCTTTACGGGCAATAAAGAAGCGGACGTTGGCGTGGGTGGTTGGGATATAAGGGTTTTTGGGGTGGATTACCAAAGAAACCCCCATCGCCTCAAAGCTGCGGCCCGCCAGTTCGGGTCTGTGTGCCGTGGCAGATGCGGGCATGGAGGCGCCCATCACATGGGAGAAGTTCACCCCGGCCTGTTCAAATACAGCGCCATCGGTCAGCACACGACTGATACCACCGCCGCCTTCGGCACGCTGCCAGCTGTCGGTGGCAAAGCTCGCCTGACCATCCAGCCTTTCCAGGCCAGCGCAGATGTTAGCCTGCAGCTGCATTAAAAACGCTTTTACCTCTTCGGCGTTGGGAAGTCCCATGCTGTTTTCCTTCTTATCCTTGTCTGAAAATATGTCCGGTTTGAATATCGATAATGGTGGATGGCTGACAAGATTGCCCCAGCGCTCCCAACACCACGGCGTCGATTTTATCACCCAGCTGAGTTTGAACTTCAGCCAATGTCAGGGCTGGCTGTTCCCCTGCCAAGTTGGCACTGGTGGATACCAGCGGTTTTTGGCAGGCATAACACATGGCACGTACGTCCTGATGGGCCGACACCCTAACGGCAATGGTATCAAAGCAGCCCCTGAGCATAGGCGATACATCGGCTTTCGCGGGAATGACAAAGGTAAAAGGGCCTGGCCATTTATCAAATGCAGCCTGTAACTGGGCCTCGGTCACCCGACTTAAGTCAATATAGGGTTTCAGCTGGTCAAAGCTGCTGGCAATCAGAATTAAACCTTTTTCCCAAGGGCGCTGCTTTACTGCCAAGAGCTTTTGTATAGCGGTATCGTTGTCCGGATCGCATCCCAAACCATATACGGCCTCTGTGGGATAGGCCACAACGCCGCCACTTTCGATGATGCCACTGATTTGAGAGGGAGTTACCTGCAACATTAAAGTCATCTCGAAGACATGAAAATTCGCGCCAATGGCCCTGACTACCCGGCAGGATGTTCAGTATAACGACACGGCTGGCAAGCTTAAAGAAATGCGGCCTGGCTCAAAGAGGCCGTTTGTATTTGCACGGTTTATTAGGGCATTCGAGCCGCGTACCGCCAGCACCTTTACGCTGCACCAAGAGACCAAATCCACAATCAGGGCAGGCCTCAGCCACCGGCGGATAGTTCACCAAAAACTTGCATTTGGGATAACAGGAACACGCGTAAAAACCTTTACCATAGCGATTGGTTCTGTGATCCATCACACCGGTTTGGCACACCGGGCAGGCAACCGCTTCTTCCGGCGCCGCCTGATCAGGCTTCTCGATGTGATGACACTCTGGGTATTGAGTACAACCGATAAAAATACCGAACCGGCCGGATTTAACCGCAAGTTCGTGACCACATTCAGGACAAACGGAACCTTCAATCACCTGAGTTTCAATGGATTCATGCTGTACCAACGGACGGGTGTATTGGCAATTGGGGTAGTTGTTGCAGCCAACAAAACTGCCATGTTTGCTGTGACGCACCGACAGCTCGCTGCCACACTCGGGGCAGAGCTCAAACTCTCGCTCCAGGGCGTGCTCGTGGGCACTGAACAGGCTGTGATCTATCTTGGACATGGCGACCTCTACTGCAAACTGCCGCTATTTTAGCAATTGGTAAGCCTGGCTGAAAGCCAACGAGTCTGAATAACCCAGCCTCTTGGCGACAAGCCTCTGTTATCACCAAGCCACAGCTAAAATAAGTCCGGGTGAAGGCTAAGTCATGGTTAGGATCAAGCTAAGGTTTGCATCAGCTAAGGCAGGATGGCGAGGGGTGAAAACTCACAACCGCGATGTTATATCATATCCAAAATAACAATAGAGACTGAATGTGAACATTAAATCCCTTGATGTTGACTATCACCGGCTGCGTCCAATCCCCGCAATCCACCATAGTGATCGACACACTCACCCCCGGTCTTGCCAACATTGAACAGAAGCTGGCAGCAGACCCCGAACTTTACAGCTAGGCCAACTTCAATCTGGCACTGGCGCTGCTCGAAAGGCCCGAAGCTGGCCATGAAAAGCTGCTGATCTATCTTCGCGCTTACAGCTACTTTGGTGATATGGATGCCATGGATGCAAAACAAGCCTAACGCCTTGCCGTGATTTTGGCGTTAGTAGCGCCCAGCTGCACTGGTGAATTTGTCGCGCTTATTAAAGACCGATTATTTTGAAGGGTATGATGCCCTGCTGAGCCAAATTGCCAGCGAAGAGCAAAGCCGTTTTGAGACTTGGCTGGATCAGCAAATTTCACATGCCGATGCAAAGGAGGAGAACACGCAAACGCTGCCTCACACACTCAACCGCTATGCTTATCGTGACTACTTAATGCCAATGCACCTGACGCAGCCTGAGGGCAAAGCGGGCGTATATTTCCATTTCTCATCAAGCCGGGCCACCTGAACCACTTACTGCGGTGCTGGACATATTCTCAATAAAAAAGGAGACCTCTTGGTGTCCTTTTTTATTGCGATGGTTGACGGTTCAGGAATGCAACCGCCCCGGTTGCTCGTCAAACATCATATTTTCCATCTGGTTGTATGCCATTTCCTGGCCTGGTGCATTAAAGAGCACCATCATGATCACCCATTTCAGATCGTCCAATGTGAGGCTGGACTCGTCCAAATCCATCACTCTGTCGATCACCATCTCCCTGGCCTCGACATTGAGAACCTTTATCTGTTCAAGGAACATAAGAAAGCCACGGCACTCCACGTCCAGGCGCTCCATTTCTTCTGGTGTATACACCCGAAATGAGTGCTGCTCGTGGTGGCACAGATAAGGTTGTTCACTGTCGCGAAGATCAGCCAGATGCTCCAGCCAATTCAACGCTTTAATAATTTCTGTTTGGCGAAACCCGGCCAAAGCCAGTTCTTTTTTCAGCTGGTCTTCGTCCACCAGCATGTCAACTTCCAGGTCATTCTGAACATAGTTCTCGAATAGGTACATGAGGATGTCAAACATGGCTAATTCCTCTTCACTCTGACGTAACCACCGGGTACTGCAGCAACCCAACCTTGTAACTCCAACTCAAGTATTTGTTCCAGCACAAGATCTATCGGTTTACCACTATGTTCCACCAACCTGTCTATGGGTGTGGTCTCATACTCTACACTAGCCAAGAGCTCCGGGTAAGGCAACTCCTGACCACTTTCAGCTTGCATATGGGGGCTTTGGGGCAACATATCAAGCTGACAACTCAACATACTGCCTAGTTCCTCCACTATATCGGCAGCGTCGCAAACAAGTTTTACCCCCTGTCGCAACAAATCATGACATCCCTGATGTCGTTCATCCAATACGCAGCCGGGCACGGCGAAAACCTCCCTGCCTTGCTCCATCGCCAGTCTGGCGGAAATTAACGAGCCGCTCTTTCTGGCTGCCTCAACCACCAGAGTACCCAGGGCCATTCCCGTGACAATACGGTTTCGCTTCGGAAAGTTACCGGCAAACACGGGCGTGCCCGGCCAGAACTCACTGACGATGCAACCTCTCAGTAAAATGTCATTGGCCAGATGGGCATGCTTTTTGGGGTAGATTTCATCAATCCCCGTGCCAAGCACCGCATGGGTCACGCCGCTGGCGGCCAATGCTCCCTGATGACTGGCGCCATCAATCCCCGCCGCCAAGCCGCTGACAACGGCAAAGCCATAACCTGCGAGTCCGGACGCCAGCATTCTGGCCGTTTGCAGCCCGCTGTAACTCGCAGCCCGGCTGCCCACCATGGCAACAGAAGGTCGCAACAAAGCCTCAGCCTGACCTCTCACAAAAAGAAAGATGGGTGGGTCTGTGATGGTTTTGAGTAATGGAGGATAACGAGGGTCATCAAAACAGATAAGGTGGTGGGCAGTGGATGCGTCTTGCCATTGCAACGCCGCATCCACCAAGCGGTAATCCACAACCAAGCCGGACCGCAGAGAGGGGGACAAAGGCAGGGAGTCTTTCTCCGTTTCCAGCCTTTGTCTTAACTCGTCCACATCCATGTGTTGGAGCAATTGGCGGATCCGGGTCGGTCCCAACCCGGAAACAGCACCGACAATTAACCAGTCGACCAGACTGGCTGTGATTTATTCCCCCGTTATCCCGGTTTCTGCAGGCACTGATAGCTTGTCATCGGCACGCACCGGACGGTTATTGATCATGATAAGACCCATGCTCACTTTATCGAATACTTTGAACACCATGAGATTGCCATGATACACATCGGGCAACTTGATGGCGCTGTCGCTGCCAAAGGTGGCCATCAGATCACCGTAGGCACTGCGATCTATACTTGGGACAGGTGTACCCTCTTTATTAATGACCACGGTTTCACCGTCGCGATGAATGGCAAACACATCGCCGGGCTCAACCCCGTCGCTCTCGCCCTTGCTGATGTACACCACATCCAGTTTACCCACTTCGCGAATGTCTTTTTCGGTACCAATCACATAGGCATCGGTGACATCGGCAGGCTTGGGCATAAAGTATGCTGACATCAAGGCTTCATCTTCGATGGGCAGCACGCGATTACCTGGACGGGTTTCACGCAGGTTGGTGCTGATTTGGATTTTGGAAATGGGGCCAGACTCAACCACACGGCCACTCGCCGTCAGGATAACTTCACGGCCCAGTGTCTCTTCGGTGGTTTTATCGGTAAAGATCCGGCCAACATCATAAGCAGCCACCTTCATACCAACGGGCAGCTCTGCCTGCACATAAATCACATCACTCTCGATATGGAAACGTGATGGACTCTCGCCACCAAGAATCATGGGCTGCTGTGCAAACCAGTCATCGTCAACCACTCGATTTTGGCTCAAATAAGGCTGGATAAGTTCCAGATTCACCGCTGGAATGGCTCCACCTTTTGGCATGACCCGCCCTTCAGGGCTCTTACGAACCTGAGGCTTGACCACCAAACGCGGCTGACCATCGATAAAGACCAATGTCAGACGATCCCCGGGGTAAATCAAATGGGGATTGGCAATTTGTGGGTTGGCATTCCAAAGCTTTGGCCAACGCCAGGGGTCGTTTAAAAACTTCGCAGAAATATCCCAGAGGGTATCCCCTTTCACGACGACGTAGGTGTCCGGATGGCCTGGCTTAAGCGTCAGGGTATCGGCCATGGCAAACGAACTGGTTAGAGAGATTAACGCGACTAGAATTAACCTTTTCATGGGAGCATCCATGTTGTTTGGCTCGTTAAGCGAGCTTTTACTGTTATTGATTGTCGCTACGGATTAAAATTGACCCAATAGCAAAGTCAGTATAACCAACTGGCACGGATTTGACAGACTTGTTAAGAGTTTAAGTATGCCTCTATTAAAAGTTTTACGTTTTCCAGACGAAAGATTAAGGACAGTTGCCAAGCCGGTGACGGAATTTACACCCGCTCTGCAATCTCAAATCGACGACATGTTTGAAACCATGTACGAAGAAAATGGCATTGGCCTGGCCGCAACTCAGGTCGATTTCCATCAACGCCTGATTGTGATGGATCTGCAAGATGAAGTTGAGCGACCCAAGGTGTTCATTAACCCTGAGATTGTGGCCAAGAGCGGTGACTTCTGTAACGAGGAAGGCTGCCTGTCGGTGCCTGGCGTCTACGCTAAGGTTGATCGCGCCGAGTTAATTACAGTTAAGGCGCTTGACCGTAATGGCAATGAATTTACGGTAGAGGCCGACGGCCTGTTCGCCATTTGCCTGCAACATGAGATGGACCATCTCGTCGGCAAGCTCTTTGTTGACTATCTTTCTCCCCTGAAGCGTCAGCGTATTCGCCAAAAGCTGGAAAAAGCCGCCCGTAACGACAAATAAGATTCAGGAATCGTTTTGAAGCCACTGAAAATCATCTTTGCTGGCACGCCGGATTTTGCTGCCCGCCACCTGCAGGCCCTGCTGACATCTGAGCATGAAGTCATAGCCGTCTACACCCAACCCGACCGTCCCGCCGGACGGGGGCAAAAACTCACACCCAGCCCGGTGAAGTCACTGGCGCTTGAACACCAGATCCCTGTTTATCAGCCTAAATCTCTTCGCAAAGAAGAAGCGCAGCAGGAACTGGCGGCCCTCGGTGCCGACATCATGGTGGTGGTGGCCTATGGCCTGATCCTGCCCAAGGTGGTGCTGGATACTCCACGCCTCGGCTGCATCAATGTTCACGGCTCCATTCTGCCGCGCTGGCGCGGCGCGGCACCAATTCAACGCGCCCTGTGGGCCGGTGACACCGAGACCGGAGTCACCATCATGCAAATGGATGTGGGTCTGGATACCGGCGATATGCTGCTGAAAACCCATCTACCCATCGAAGATGACGACACCTCCGCCAGCCTGTATGAAAAACTGGCCGGTCAAGGCCCGGCGGCACTGTTGGACGCCCTCGCCGCCCTCAGTGAAGGCACCTTGAGCGCCGAAAAGCAGGACGAAGCACTGGCCAACTATGCTGAGAAGCTCAGCAAAGAAGAGGCACGTCTCGATTTTGCCAAGCCCGCCAAAAATCTGTGGCAGGAAGTACGTGCCTTTAACCCCTGGCCGGTGAGCTATTTTGAGCATCAGGGACAGACCATCAAGGTATGGCAGACAAGTGTGCTGGCTGAACCCAGCACCAAGGCGTCCGGCACCATAGTTGCCGCAGGTAAACAAGGCATAGACATCGCTACTGCCGATGGCATGCTGCGCATTCATAAAATGCAGCTGCCCGGTAAAAAGCCGATGGACGTGGCCGACATCCTCAATAGCCGTGGTGACTGGTTCACTCCCGGCACCCTGCTGGCAAGCCCAGAGGCAAGTGAGTAATGAATATCCGAGCCCTCGCCGCCAAGGCGATTTTCGATGTGCTGGAGCGTGGCGTGTCTCTGTCGGTGGCTTTGCCTACCCAGCAACTTTGGCTTCGTGACGGAAAAGACAAGGCTCTGCTTGCTGAAATCTGTTATGGCGTCATGCGCAGCCTGCCTCAGCTCGACAAGCTGGTCAGTGGTTATATGCAAAAGCCCCTCAAGGGCAAACAGCGTGTTGTCCACCAGCTGCTATTGGTGGGTGCCTATCAGCTGTATTTCACCCGGGTGCCGGCCCACGCCGCCATTTCCGAAACCGCCGAAGGCTGTCGCGCCCTCGGCTTCGAGAGTCTGGTAAAGGTGGTCAACGGGGTGCTGCGCAATATTCAGCGTCAGGTGCCGCCTTTGGATGAGTCCAACGACACCTTGAAGTATAACTTTCCGGCCTGGATAATCCGTCGCCTGAAAGACGCCTACCCGGAAACCTGGGAAAACATCATAGAGGCGTCACACCAACGTCCACCCATGTGGCTTAGAAACAACCGCCGCCACCAGAGCCGTGATGCGTATTTGCAGGCGCTTAGCGATGCTGAGGTAAGTGCCGTTGCGGGTCCGGGTGAAGATGCCATTTGCCTCGAATTTGCCACCGACGTTGCCCGCCTGCCGCATTTTGCCGATGGCGCCAGTTCGGTGCAGGACGGCGCAGCCCAGTGGGCCGCAAGCCTGCTGGCCCCCCGAGATGGAGAACTGGTACTGGATGCCTGTGCGGCGCCCGGCGGTAAAAGCTGTCATCTGCTGGAGCTTGCCGACATCGAGCTGGTCGCCGTAGATTTCGACCAGAAACGCCTCGAGCGGGTGTCACAAAACCTCGAGCGACTCAAACTTGATGCCAGGGTCATTCACGGCGATGCCGGGGATATCGGCAGTTGGTGGCAGGGCGGCAAGTTTGACCGCATCCTGCTGGATGCGCCCTGCTCTGCGACTGGCGTCATCCGCCGCCATCCGGACATCAAATGGCTCAGACAAAACAACGACATTGCCGAGCTTGCCAAACTTCAGCAGCAAATTCTCGACAACTGCTGGCAGTGGCTTAAGCCTGGTGGCACACTGCTGTACGCAACCTGTTCTATTTTGCCTGAAGAAAACCGTGAGCAGATCAAGGCTTTCCTCGAACGCACCCCAGATGCGACCCTGGAAACCCTGCCCAATCAGGCAAACAATAACGATATTGGCTGGCAAATCCTGCCGGGACAGGACGACATGGACGGGTTTTATTACGCCCGCCTGAAAAAAGCGCTGGTTTAGGGATTTAGGCAAACGCCATGAAAATTATCATCTTGGGCGCAGGTCAAGTCGGGGGCACCCTCGCAGAAAACCTGGTGGGTGAAAACAACGACATCACCATAGTCGACAGCGATAAAAACAAACTGCGCAGCCTGCAGGACAAGTACGATCTGCGGGTAGTCGTCGGTCATGGTGCTCACCCGGACGTGCTGCGCGAAGCCGGCGCCGAAGATGCTGACATGCTGATTGCCGTGACCAACAGCGACGAGTGCAATATGTCGGCCTGCCAGATTGCCTACACCCTGTTTGGTACCCCCACCAAGATTGCCCGTATCCGCTCTGAGCAGTATCTGCACATGCAGGAGCGGCTGTTTATCGACAGTGAAACCAAAAACTCCGATAACCGCACCCGCGGCGGCTTCGTCATTGACGAACTGATTGCCCCCGAGCAATTGGTGACGTCCTATATTCAGCGACTGGTGGAATATCCGGGAGCCCTGCAGGTGTTGGAGTTTGCCGAAGGCAAGCTGAGTCTGGTGGCAGTAAGGGCTTACTACGGCGGGCCCTTGGTGGGTAATGCCCTGGCCGCATTGCGGGAACACATGCCCAATATTGATACCCGTGTTGCCGCTATTTTCCGCCAGGGACGACCCATCATGCCCCGGGGTACCACCATTATAGAGGCGGACGATGAAGTCTTCTTTGTGGCCGACAGTCGCCATATCCGCGCGGTAATGAGTGAAATGCAAAAGCTCGATAACAGCTATCGCAACATCATGATTGCCGGTGGTGGCAATATTGGTCTTGGGCTGGCGAAAAAGCTCGAGCGCAATCACTCGGTAAAACTGATTGAGCACAAGGCAGAGCGTGCCGAGGCCCTGTCAGAGAAGCTACAAAATACCACTGTTTTTTGCGGTGATGCCTCGGATCAGGAGCTGTTGCTCGAAGAGCATATCGATCAGACCGACGTCTTCATTGCCGTCACCAACGACGATGAAGCCAACATCATGTCGGCGCTACTGGCAAAACGCATGGGCGCTAAAAAAGTGATGGTGCTTATTCAGCGTGAAGCCTATGTGGATATCGTTCAGGAAGCCAATATCGATATCGCGATTTCGCCGCAGCAAGCCACCATTTCTGCACTGCTGACCCATATCCGTCAGGGCGATATCTGTAACGTATACTCCCTGCGCCGCGGCGCCGCCGAGGCTATCGAGGCAATCGCCCACGGAGATCCCAGCACGTCTAAGGTAGTAGGCAAACAAATCGGGGAAATCCGCTTGCCGCCGGGCACCACCATTGGCGCCATTGTTCGCAATGATGAAGTGCTGATGGCCCACGATAAAACCGTGATCGAACAGGGCGACCATGTGATCCTCTTCCTGGTAAACAAGAAATTTATCGGCGAGGTCGAACGGTTGTTCCAACCCAGCGCTTTCTTCTTCTAACCATGCTGAACCTAAGACCGCTGCTCTTTATACTCGGCACTTTTTTGTCGATGTTGGCGGGCTTTATGCTTATCCCTCTGCTGTTTGCCTTGTTGCATGGGGATGAGACTTCCGGCGCCTTTATGATTTCTTCTCTGGCCACAGGGGCAGCCGCCAGTTTCTGTATCAGCAGCGGCCAGCAGAAAAATATCAAACTCAATATTCGCGACATGTTTTTACTGACCAGTATCACCTGGTTGGTGGTCAGCCTGTTCGCGGCCATGCCTTTTACCCTGTATCACGGTATTAACTATACCGATGCCTTCTTCGAAACCATGTCGGGTATCACCACCACGGGTTCGACCGTGCTGTCGGGCTTGGATAGCATGGACCGCAGCATCCTGATTTGGCGCTCTTTGCTGCAATGGCTGGGGGGAATTGGCTTTATCGTGATGGCGGTGGCCGTACTGCCTTTTTTGAACGTAGGTGGCATGCGGCTGTTTCGCACTGAGTCATCGGACTGGAGCGACAAGTCCACACCTCGCACCCAGGACATGGCCAAGAATTTGTTTCTGGTTTACATCCTGCTGACCATACTTTGCGGCCTCGGCTATCACCTGGCGGGCATGGATTGGTTTGAGGCCATTAACCACGCCATGACCACCCTCTCCACAGGCGGCTATTCAACATCAGACGAGTCCATGGCACATTTCAGCCCGGCTGCACACTGGGTAGGCACCAGCTTTATGCTGGCAGGCGGTTTGCCTTTACTTATCTTTGTGCAGATGCTGCGTGGCCGCAGCCTGACGGTATGGAATGATGCCCAGGTGAAAGGCTTTTTGCTGTTTGTGGCTCTGGTCAGTGTTGCGCTCAGTTTCTGGCTGGCCGATGTGAAAGATCTCGCCTTTATGGATGCCCTGCGTCTGACCAGCTTTAACGTAGTCTCTGTGGTTACTACCACCGGCTATGGCCTTACCGATTATGGAAGCTGGGGGCCACTGGCCAATGTGGCATTTTTGTTTTTGATGTTTGTGGGCGCCTGCTCTGGTTCTACCTCTGGCGGGATTAAAATCTTCCGCTTTCAAATCGCCGGCGCCATCATGCGCGAGCAATTAAAGCAGCAAATACATCCTGCGGGGATTTTCCGCGAGCGTTACAACAACCGCCCCATCAGCGAAGATATTATTCGTTCCCTGGTGACCTTTATCCTGCTGTTTATGGGGGTGACGGTCGCGTTGGCAGTGTTTTTGGTGGCCGTGGGTGTCGACCCCATGTCGAGTCTCACCGGTGCCATCACGGCGGTCACCAATGTCGGCCCGGGGCTTGGACCCGTGATAGGCCCGGCGGGTAACTTTGCCAGCCTGCCCGACAGTGCCAAGTGGGCCCTCTCGTTGGGTATGTTATTGGGGCGGCTGGAGATCCTCACGGTTGCCGTGCTCTTCCACCCCAAGTTCTGGCACTACTGACCCGCTTATTTCAGCATTGCCAGATGGTCGGCATAGGCGTCGACATCCTGCCAGTCTGTGTAGTCTATGACCGCCTTGGGGTCGGTCGGGCCATTGGTCATCTTCATGATAAGACGGATCATCAAAGCGTCGTACCAGGGCCAGGCCGGATAATCCACCTTCCCCGCAATAATTTTCAAATCCCCGGGCTGCCAGGGCGACAGGGCCAGAAACTTCTGCAGATACTTGTTGTTTTCAGGAATACGTTTTTCCGGATTCCTGGCGACAACGTTGACACAGTAAAAACTGGATACCTTGCTGGAGAGCACCCCGCCATACCGGTCGACCAACTCAAATACTGACTTGTCATACGAGCCATAGAGGACACAGGCACCCAGCGCGACCACGTCAAACGCTTCCCAATCCGGCGGATTTTGCAGTGCATCGCTTACCGACATTAAAGTACAACCATGCCCACATGCCTTTAATCGGGCCGCAATTGCCTCAGAAATCTTTCGGGTGTGACCACCGCGGGAGAAATAAATAAGCAAATGTTGACGCTGCTGAGTCTGTGGCATTTCTCTGGCTCCAGGTTGGGCAATGGCATCATTGTGGCAAGCCAGTCACTGGCTGTCGCCTTCCTGGCTCACAAACGGGCATCATAAATACGCAATTGCCAAAGGGGTCACACTTATGGTGCTGGAAATTGCCTTGGCAGCGACACTCAATTAGAATCATCTAATCAAAAGTGTCGCTGAGAGCCGTAAATGCAACCGAATATTGATGTAAATGCCATGGTAGGTAACGCAGAATCCGCAGCCAAGTGGCTCAAAGCCATTGCCAATCCTTATCGGCTGATGATCCTGTGTCTGCTGCTGGACAATGAGATGAGCGTTACCGAGCTCAATGAAATAGTGCCCTTGAGCCAATCGGCGCTGTCTCAGCATCTGGCCGTACTCAGGGCTGAAGATCTGGTTGATACCCGCAAGAGCTCGCAGCTGGTCTACTACAAGCTCAAAAACGAACAGGTCACTGAAATTATCTCAATCCTGCACCAACGCTATTGCAGCGTTTAAGCGGCTTTGGTTTTAAGGTGCTTTGCGGGCAGCAAAAGTGTCGGCAAAGCCGTCAACCTTGTCCCAGTCGGTAAACTCGAAGGTGCCCTTTATATCTGTGGGGCCCTTGGTGATCCACATGATAAAGCGGATCATGGTACGGTCAAATAAGCCGTAACGGGGATAATCAATCTTACCGGCAAATACGCCTAACTGCTGTGGCTGCCATTGGGATAGCTGCAAAAACTTCTGCATATAGGGGTTAGTTGCAGGGGTGTTCTTCTCAGGCTTTCGCGCAACCACGTTCACGGTAAAAAAACCGTTTATTTTTGTGCCCAGCACAGCGCCATACCTGGTGGCAAACTCAAACAATGCAGGCCTGTGTTTACCGTAACGTATGCTGGCCCCCACCAATACCTTATCCGCCGTCTCAAGCAGGGCATCTGCCTCAGCGATATCCGCCATTGTGACCTGCTCGCCTGCCGCCTCACAGCGTGCCTTGATGCGCTCACATATTTTGCGGGTCTGGCCGTCCACGGTGGAATAGAGGATCAAGGTATGGGTCATCAGGTTCTCCAGAAAGTGGGGGTAAAAAGCACCAACAGGGTAAAGATTTCGAGCCGCCCAAACAACATGGCCACGACCAGTACCCACTTGGCGCCATCACCTATACTGGCATAGTTGCTGGCCACTTCACCCAGACCCGGGCCAAGGTTATTCAGACAGGCAGCCGTGGCACTGAAGGCGGTAATGTCATCCAGCCCCATGGCCATCAATATCAGCATACAGATAACGAATACCAGGGCGTACGCCGAGAAAAAACCCCACACAGCGTCCACGACCCGATCCGGCAGCGCGGTTTTGCCGATGCGGATAGAAAACATGGCTCTGGGGTGGATAAGGCGTTTCAGTTCCCGACTTCCCTGCAGCAGCAGAAGTACGACCCGAATAACCTTGATCCCCCCTGCGGTAGAGCCACCACAGCCACCAATAAAGCTTGAAAAAATCAGCAACATGGGCAAAAACAGCGGCCATAGGTGGAAACTCTCGGTGCCGAAACCTGCAGTCGTGGAAATAGACACCGCCTGAAACAGCGCGTAATCGAAGGTTTCTTCCGGCGAGTCGTAAATTCCTGAATGGTAGAGCGTCGCAAAACAGATGGCGGTTAATAGCAGCTGAATCGCGACCAGAATCTTGAATTCGGTGTCACGGAAATACACCCTGAGGTTGATGCCCCTGCGGCTCATGGCGGCAAAGTGCACACTGAAATTCACTGCGGCAATAATCAAAAATACGACACAAATCATATTGATGGTCGGACTATCGAAATACCCCATACTGGCATCGTGGGTAGAGAAACCACCGATGGCAATGGTGGAGAACGAGTGGCAAATCGCATCAAATACTGACATGCCCGCGGCCCAGTAGGCTGTGGCACAGGCAATGGTAAGTAGCAGGTAAATGTACCAAAGCGCCTTGGCGGTCTCGGCGATGCGCGGAGTCATTTTGCTGTCTTTGACCGGACCGGGAATTTCGGCGCGGTACAACTGCATGCCACCGATACCAAGCACGGGTAAGATGGCTACCGCGAGCACGATGATCCCCATCCCCCCCAACCACTGCAGCAAGTGCCTGTAGAACAGAATTGCCTTGGGCAGGCTGTCGAGCCCCACAATCACGGTCGCTCCCGTGGTGGTGAGCGCCGAAAAAGACTCAAAGAAGGAATCGGTCCAGCTTAAATCCGGTGTGGATGAGAAAATAAATGGCAAAGCACCGATAGACCCCAGAACCGTCCAGAACAGCACCACAATCAGGAAGCCTTCGCGGGTGCGCAGCTCCGACTTATGCTTGCGATTGGGATACCAAAAAATAAAGCCCAGGATCAGACTCACCACAAAGGCCTGAATAAATGCAGTACCGCCGCCATCTTTGTAATAGATAGCGACCAGCGCCGGTGGCAACATGGTGATGGAAAACAACCCCATCAACAGGCCGGTGATCCTTATTATTGTTCTGTATTGCATGGAGCGGTCTGGTATTCCCTTGATGCCGGGCGCTTTTTGAGTAATTGAGGGATTGTCGCACAATTCCCCTTCACTGGCACTCATTCACGGTCATCAAAATATAGCCGTGTTTGTTGCAGGCATTTTATGCGAGTTGGGTAAATGCCACCTGAATTTGTCCGGCGCTTAGGGTCGCCAGATCCTGATTCAAGGACGTCAGCTTGTCTTTTGCCAGCACAAAACTGAGGCTAACAGCACCGGAAAAGTCACGACTGCAGATATCAGCGCCGTGCTTGCCCAGCAGGTATTCGATATCCGCAAGCTGGGCATAATCACAACTGAGTGACGACGGGTACTTAAGCTCCCTTAATCGGGTTTCCAGAGTGGGCAACGCTTTTTTGATGCCCGAGGTATAGGCCCGCACCAAACCACCCACACCCAACTTGGTACCGCCGTAATAACGCACAACAATGGCCAGCACTTCGCCCAGCCCTGAGCCTTGGAGGGTTGCCAACATGGGCCGGCCTGCACTGCCTGCGGGTTCACCATCATCGCTGGAACCTATGGCAATACTGTTGTCCGGCGCAGCGGCAATATAGGCCCAACAATAGTGACTGGCCCCTGGATAACGCACTTTCACGTCAGTGAGTACTGACTTCAATCTTAATTCTGAGTCACAGTGATCCAGCAGGGTAATAAATCGGCTGGCTTTGATTTCTTCTTCAAATACCAGCTCACCTGCTGGAATAGGGTACTTCTCAGCCACTGTCAGTTAAGCCCCAGATCCCGGGTCATATTCTCGTTGCGCTCCTGATGCACAATCACGTTATCCTCAATACGTATGCCGCCAAAGGGACGCAGTGTATTTACCATGTCCCAGTTCACTGCTTCAGCCCGGCCATCGGCCTTCAGTTCGGTCAACAGACTGTCGATGATGTAAAAACCAGGCTCTATGGTCAGCACATGGCGTGGCGCAAGAACTCGGGTACAGCGCAGGAAGGGATGACGCTCTGGCGCAGCCAAATGGGTGCCACGCTCATCATGGGCAAACCCAGCCACATCGTGCACCTGTAAGCCCAACATATGCCCAAGCCCATGAGGGAAGAACACACTGGTCACCCCCTGCTCCACCAAGTCGCTGGCCTCGCCCCTGGCGATACCAAACTCCAGCAGCAGCTGAGCCAATTTGTGATGTGTAGCCAGATGCAGATCGGTAAAGCGCACACCGGGACGCATCATGTCCACCAGCTCCCGCTGCATCTTGTCCATTGCCTTGATAAGCTCATCAAACACATTTTTTTCAAATGCATAGGTGCGGGTTATGTCTGCGGCGTAGCCATTAAAAGAAGCGCCTGCATCGATTAAAAACGAATGCCGGTTGGCAGGCGCCGCGTGCTCCAGCGCGGTGTAGTGCAGGATGGCCGCATTTTGGTTCAGAGCAATGATGTTGCCGTAAGGCACGTCATTCTCGCCCTGACCTATGGCCGACAAATATTGCTGCTGTATTTCAAACTCACTGGCGCCCTTGTAGAAGGCTTCTCTCGCAGCATTATGGCCTGCCACCGCGACTCGGTTTGCCTCACGCATACAGGCAAGCTCATAGTCTGTCTTGAAGCTTCTGTGCCAATGGAAGTAGTTCATCACTCCATCGGGATTGCGATTCTTGAAGCCCAGCACGTCGGCCACATCCAGATGTTCACCAATATAAGCCCAGGTATCGAGGTTCTTTGGCAGCAAATCCGCCACCTTCTCTGCCTTAGTCAGCAGCTTAATTTCAAAATGCTCGGTCCAGAAACTCTCGGGCACATCGCTGACCTTATGCCAGAAATCCACAGGGCGATAGAACACCAACACAGGCTTATCACGCCCATTGGTTAGTATCCAGCAGTTGGGAATATCCAGCACCGGCAGCCAGGCCTTGAAATGCGGATTTGCCTTAAAGGGATAGTTGATGTCATCCAAAAACTGACGGTGATATTGGCCTGAATGAATGGCCAGGCCTTCAAGTTGTTCCCGGGCCAACACATCGGCCACCCGGCGGTTTTGTTCATTGATGTGATTGACGTACAGCGGGGCCAAATTTTCCATGTGAATTATCCTGTCTGCGATGTACGACACCTGACGGAATTTTTGAAAAACCACATCCCAAACACCGTCTTGGCGAACTATTCTGTGTGCTGTGCAGTGTATCACAAAGGCCAAAAAGCGCCCTAGCCGCCAAACAATTAAACGATCGTTTTAATTGGGTGTTGTAATTTTTGTTTTTTGGACGCACACTGGGCAGCAAATGGTCAAATGATGGCCGCATTTGCTGTGATAAGGAGAGTCCGTCGCCAGATGGATTCCTGACCAAAAGGAAAGCAAGCACATGATCTACCAAAGTCCTACAATCCAGGTCGAATTGACCGCTGACAAGATTGCCCGGCTCTGTTTCAACGCTCCCGGCTCGGTCAACAAGTTCGATCGTGAAACCCTCGCCTCTCTCAATGCCGCACTCGATGTTCTCAAAGACTCAGATGCCAAGGCCGCTGTTCTGACCTCTGGTAAAGACACCTTTATCGTTGGCGCCGACATCACCGAGTTTTTGGCCCTCTTCGCCGAAGAAGACGCCAAGCTGATGGAGTGGATTGCCCAGGCCAACGTAGTATTTAACAAACTCGAAGACTTGCCTTTCCCAACGGTATCCGCCATCAAAGGATTCGCACTGGGCGGCGGCTGTGAAGCAATTCTGGCCACCGATTTCCGTGTTGCCGATACCAGCGCCAAGATAGGCCTGCCAGAAACCAAGCTCGGCCTCATCCCCGGTTTTGGTGGCACCGTGCGCCTGCCGCGCCTGATTGGTGCCGATAACGCACTGGAGTGGATCACCACAGGTAAAGATCAGCGCCCCGAAGATGCCCTTAAAGTGGGGGCAATTGATGCGGTAGTCGCCCCCGAAAATCTGGAAGCAGCAGCAATTCAGATGCTCAACGATGCCCTCGCCGGCAAGCTCGACTGGCAAGCCCGCCGCGCCCGCAAACAGGCACCGCTGACGCTGCCAAAACTCGAAGCCATGATGTCTTTCACCACCGCCAAAGGCATGGTGTATGCCGTTGCCGGCAAGCACTACCCTGCGCCCATGGCGGCTGTGTCAGTGGTTGAGCAAGCTGCCGGTATGAGCCGCGCCGAAGCTCTGGTGGTTGAGCACAATGCCTTTATCAAGCTGGCTAAAACCGATGTAGCCACTGCGCTTATCGGTATTTTCCTCAACGACCAGTTGGTAAAAGGCAAGGCGAAAAAGGCCTCCAAACTGGCCAAGGATATCAAGCACGCCGCCGTATTGGGCGCCGGTATCATGGGTGGTGGTATTGCCTACCAAAGCGCCAGCAAGGGCACACCTATCGTCATGAAAGACATCAATCAGGCCGCACTGGATTTGGGTGTGAACGAAGCCGCCAAGCTGCTCAGCGCCCAGGTTGCCCGAGGCCGCTCAACGCCAGACAAAATGGCGAAGGTACTCAATAACATCACCCCGGCTCTGGACTATGCGCCACTAAAAGACGTGAACGTTGTTGTAGAAGCTGTGGTGGAAAATCCCAAGGTTAAAGCCATGGTGCTTGCCGATGTGGAAAATGTGGTGGCCGACGATGCCATTATCGCTTCCAACACTTCCACCATCTCCATCGACTTACTGGCGAAGAGCCTTAAAAACCCTGCCCGTTTCTGCGGTATGCACTTCTTTAACCCGGTACACAAGATGCCGCTGGTTGAGGTAATCCGTGGTAAAGATACCAGCGAAGAAACCGTTGCCTCAGTGGTGGCTTATGCCAGCAAGATGGGCAAAACCCCCATAGTGGTAAACGACTGCCCGGGCTTCTTCGTTAACCGTGTACTCTTCCCTTACTTTGCTGGCTTCAATGGTCTGTTGGCCGATGGCGGCGACTTCGCAGCCATCGACAAGGTAATGGAAAAGCAGTTTGGCTGGCCAATGGGTCCTGCCTACCTGCTGGACGTTGTTGGTCTGGACACCGGCCACCACGCCCAGGCCGTAATGGCGGATGGTTTCCCTGACCGCATGGGCAAGTCAGATAAAGATGCCATTGATGTGATGTACGAAGCCGGTCGCCTCGGTCAGAAGAACGGTAAGGGCTTCTACCAGTACAGTATCGATAAACGTGGCAAGCCGAAGAAAGACGTAGACCCAGCCTCTTACACCATGCTTGCCGAAGCCTTTGGTGCTCAGAAAGCCTTCGAGGCCGATGAAATTATTGCCCGCACCATGATCCCCATGATCATTGAAACGGTACGCTGCCTTGAAGAAGGCATTGTTGCCAGCCCGGCCGAAGCCGATATGGGGCTGGTGTATGGCCTTGGCTTCCCGCCATTCCGCGGTGGCGTATTCCGCTATCTGGATACCATGGGCGTGGCCAACTTTGTGGCTCTGGCCGACAAATACGCCCATCTGGGCGGCCTGTATCAGGTGACCGACGCCATGCGCGAACTTGCCAGTAACAATGGCAGCTACTATCCAAAGGCCTGATTAGGGAAGGATTATCAAAATGAAACAAGCCGTTATCGTAGATTGCATCCGCACTCCCATGGGCCGTTCCAAGGGTGGTGTATTCCGTAATGTTCGCGCCGAGACACTGTCTGCCGAGTTGATGAAAGCCCTGTTGCTGCGTAACCCCGGCGTTGACCCAAACACCATTGAAGATGTGATTTGGGGCTGTGTTCAGCAAACGCTGGAGCAAGGCTTTAACATAGCCCGCAACGCTTCACTGCTGGCTGGAGTGCCTAAAACTGCCGGTGCTGTGACAGTTAACCGCCTCTGTGGTTCTTCCATGGAAGCCCTGCATCAGGCTTCCCGTGCCATCATGACAGGTATGGGTGACACCTTTATCATCGGTGGTGTCGAGCACATGGGTCATGTACCTATGAACCACGGTGTGGACTTCCACCCTGGCCTCGCTGCCAATGTAGCCAAGGCCTCAGGTATGATGGGCCTGACTGCCGAAATGCTGGGTAAGCTGCACGGTATCAGCCGTGAAATGCAGGACCAGTTTGCTGTGCGCTCACATCAGCGCGCCCATGCTGCATCCATTGAAGGCCGCTTCGCTAACGAGATATATGCCATTGAAGGCCACGATGCCAACGGCGCCCTTATCAAGGTGGATTACGACGAAGTTATCCGTCCGGAAACTACGCTTGAATCTCTGGCTGGTCTGCGCCCTGTATTCGATCCTGCCAATGGAACCGTGACCGCAGGTACGTCTTCAGCCCTGTCGGACGGCGCCGCAGCCATGTTGGTGATGGAAGAAGAAAAAGCCCGCGCCTTGGGTCTGACGATTCGAGCCCGGGTTCGCTCCATGGCCGTAGCCGGTTGTGACGCCGCTATCATGGGTTATGGCCCAGTGCCCGCAACCCAGAAAGCACTGGCTCGTGCCGGTCTCAGCATTCAGGACATGGATGTGATTGAGCTGAACGAAGCCTTTGCCGCCCAATCTCTGCCATGCGTGAAAGACTTGGGGCTAATGGATGTGGTGGAAGACAAGGTGAACCTCAATGGTGGTGCAATTGCATTGGGTCACCCTCTGGGCTGCTCCGGAGCCCGTATCTCCACCACCCTGATCAACCTGATGGAACACAAGGACGCCACTCTGGGCCTGGCAACTATGTGTATCGGTTTGGGTCAAGGCATAGCCACTGTGTTTGAACGTGTTTAACACCACCAAAACCAAATAAAAAAGCCGACCTTTGGGTCGGCTTTTTGTTTCACGTGAAACAGCATCAGATGTTAAAGCGGCCAGTAATGCTCTTTAAATCCAAGGCAAGCTCGCTGAGTTGCGTTGAGGCCACGGCTGTCTGCTCAGAGCTGGCCGCATTCACAGATGCGGCATCGCTTATTACGGCCAGACTTTGACTGATTTCCTCTGCGGCCAGGGTTTGCTGAGAGGCCGCCGTGGCAATTTGTTCAGCATTGGCTGCGATAGATTCTATCTCTATGTGCGTGTTACGAATGGCTTCGGCGGTACATTCGGCGCTGTCGACAGTTTGCTGAAGATGCACTGTACTTTCCCCCATTACCCCAACGGCGTTTTGTGTGCCCTGCTGCAACAAAGCAATCATCTCTTCAATGTCACGGGTCGATTGTGCTGTCTTTTGAGCCAGCTGCCGTACCTCATCTGCAACAACGGCAAAACCACGCCCCTGTTCTCCTGCGCGGGCAGCCTCAATTGCAGCGTTAAGGGCGAGCAAATTGGTTTGGTCTGCAATGCCACGGATCACCTCCAGCACCTTGCTTATCCCCTGACTTTGCAATTCAACACTGCGAATGACATTGGTTGCCTCGGTAATCGCCGATGCCAGGCCGTTGATTGTGCCTATGTTGCTGCGCACCTGTTTATCGGCGATTTGCGACAAACCGTAGGCCGCCTGAGTCGAGTCAGCGACCTGACGCGCATTGTGGGCCACGTCAGCGATAGTCGCCGTCATCTCATTTATAGACGCCGAAACCCGTTCAATATTAGCTTGTTGTTGGAACAAGCTTTGATTGGTTTCTTCACTTGCAACGCGGGTTTGCTCCGATGCGGCAGAAAGCTGCTCGGTGATACCTACAATCCGTGAGACCAATTCTCTCAGATTGTGGGACATGGTTTCCATGGCAAGATAAACACCTGTCTTTTCGGACTGGCAAAAATCAATGGCCAAATCACCGCCTGCCACTCGCTCTGAAATGTGCTGCATAACAGCCGGCTCGCCCCCTAAAGGACGTAATACCGAACGCAGGATCAGTCGTGCAAAACCAACCACCACCAACACAGAAATCCCCAATACTATCCACAGGCTATTTTTAATAGCCACAACAGATTCCAGCGCTTCTGCCTCATCGATTTCCACAATCAGAGCCCAGCGAATTTTACCTGCAAAATCGGGACTGATTGGCCTGAACGCTGACAGGACTAAATTATCCTGGTAGTCGGTTATGACTTCCATGCCACTTTCACCGTTGAGCGCCTTTCTGGATGCGACTGTGTTGATGCCGTTTTCATCCACAGAACCGCTAAAGCTGGCAATCACTGAGCGTCTTATGGGGTCCAGAAACGAGTTAGAACGCATGCGATAGTCGTTACCGACCAGATAACTTTCTCCCGTTTCCCCCATTCCCGCTCTTTGACTCATTAGCTGATTTATACGATCAATCGACAGCTGAAGCGCTACCACGGCTAATAGTTGGCCATGATAAACAACCGGCATCCCGATGAAAGCTGCCGGTTTGCCCCCGCTGGGCGTGTAAGGCATAAAATCAACCATTTCAATCTGTTGGCTTGATAATACACTTCTGAATAGATCCGCGAGGTTTGTCTCTTTAAATGGCCCGGAGATAAGATTTGAACCATAGTCGGCTTCCTTTGCGTAGCTGTATGCCAGGTCACCATCCGGGTCTATGACAAACACATCATAGTAACCATACTCTTTCACCAGCTGGGTGAAGTAGTCCTCGTGTGCATGGGTAATAGTTTTCAAAGACGAGCCATCACTGAAGCTCACCATATCCACCATGGCGGCAGCCAGCATCTTAAGATCGGCTCTGTTATCGGCAAAGTACTCTGTCAGCTGGTTTTCCTTCAGCTGCCTGACAGCTTCCAACTTGTTATATACCTGGGCTTTCAATGCCCGCTCGGCAAGCTGTTCCGATACAACCCCCGCAATGACCAGCGGCAACAAGCCGATGCACAGCAGCCCATACCAAATCCCCTTTTTAAATGACATTGCCTTATCACCACTCCATAGTCTGCTGAATGTGTATTGCTTGTATGGCGAGCAACACTAGCAATCAAACTGATGTCCGCAACTATCAAATGGTTATTTGCTTATTCATGGAATTGCGTACGGGGTGAGATTGAACACTTTAGGTGGAATATTGCTGAGATTATGAACACTGTCCAAAAAGTTGAAATGACTTTTTACACTCTCGTCAGCTGTTCCACGTGGAACATCGACTTTGCGTGATACCGCATAATCCAGTGTTAGCTTGGCGTTGCTGCTATGACTGGAGTAAAATTTGCCCCAATGACCATTGCTCTCTTTTCTAGATCTCTTATGAACAATATTTTTGCCGAAGCCGATAAACAACTCGACGCTCTGGGACTACGCTGCCCGGAACCCGTAATGATGGTACGCAAAACAGTGCGACACATGGCTGATGGCGAAACCCTGCTGATTATCGCTGATGATCCTGCTACCACCAGAGACATTCCAAGCTTTTGCGAGTTTATGGACCATACACTACTCGCCAGTGATACGTCAGTGACACCCTATCGATACCTGATTAAAAAGGGCCTCTAGCCGTGTCCTTGAAGATTATTATTTGAAACAGAAATGAGGTTTTCCTGATCCGGGATTTATGAGATAACAACCTGACGTGCGCTAAGGACTAGCCTGCATGATTCAGTCTTTATCTCAATAACTATAACGATTAGGAAACCCAGATGTTCAAGACCCGTCTGCACCCAACCATGATTGCGGTGGCATTGGCTTTTGCTCCTGCAACCTATGCCGCCAACGAAGCAGAAACCTGGCAAGTAAACGCCCCTACCAATGCTCCCCTCGAAAAAGTCAGTGTCGATGTAAACGAAGGCACATGGATGAACCTGAGCCTAAGCCCTGATGGTAAATACATAGTGTTTGACCTCTTGGGTGATATCTACCGTATCCCAGCCAAGGGCGGTGAAGCTGAAGTGCTTGCCAGTGGCATAGCCTGGCAGATGCAGCCAGTTTACAGCCCAGATGGTAAATACATTGCCTTTACCTCGGATCAGGATGGCGGTGACAACCTCTGGGTCATGGATGCCGACGGTAAAAACCCACGCGCAGTCACCAAAGAAACTTTCCGCCTGATTAACAGTCCAGCCTGGAGCCCTGATTCGCAGTATCTGGTTGGTCGCAAGCACTTTACCGCCAGTCGCAGTCTGGGTGCCGGTGAGGTGTGGCTCTACCACATCAGTGGTGGCGAAGGTGTTCAGCTAACTGAACGCCCCAATGACCAGAAGGACCTGGGTGAGCCCGCATACTCACCCGACGGCCGTTATATCTATTTCAGTCAGGATGCAACGCCCGGAAAAACCTTCCACTACTCCAAAGATTCTGTGGCTGGTATCTACAAAATCAAACGCTACGACACCCAAACCGGTGAGATTGAAGTGTTGATCGAGGGTACAGGTGGTGCAATACGCCCTACACCCAGCCCGGATGGCAAAAAGCTCGCCTTTATCAAGCGCGATGGATTCCAATCCACTCTCTATTCATTGGACCTGGCTTCTGGTGCCAAAGAAAAACTGTATGGCGAGCTGGATCGTGACATGCAGGAAACCTGGGCCATTCACGGTGTTTACCCCACCATGGCCTGGGATAAAAGCAGCAACGATATTCTGTTTTGGGCCAAGGGCAAGATCCAACGTCTAAACGTATCCAGCAAAAAAGTTACCGAAGTGCCCTTCCACGTGAAAACACAACTGGATGTGCAGCCCTCGGTTCGATACACCCAAAACCTTGACCACGATAACTTCGATGTGAAAATGCTGCGCATGGCACAGGTTTCACCCGACGGTAAACATGTAGTCTATGAAGCCCTGGGCAAACTCTGGCTTAAATCCTTACCCGAAGGCAAAGTGACCCGTCTGACCAAGCTGGATGACGGTATTTCTGAGCTGTACCCAACCTGGTCACGGGATGGCAAGCAATTGGCCTTTACCACTTGGACCGATAAGGATCAGGGTTCCGTATTGGTAATTAACCTCGGTAATCGTAAGACAACCACTATTACTCAGGTGCCTGGCAAGTATGTTGAACCGGTCTTCTCACCCACCGGCGAACTGCTGGTCTACCGTAAAGCCAGCGGTGGTTATATCACTCCGACGACCTGGTCAAACGACCCTGGTATCTATAAGGCGAGCCTGAAGACCAAAGAAAATACCCGCATCAGCGCGCTGGGCTTCCAACCCCAGTTTGGTGCCGATAGTAACCGGGTGTACTTTATGGAAAGCGGTGAGACTCCACAGTTCTCGTCTATCAATCTGGATGGTTTTGAAAAGCGCACCCACTACACCAGCAAACATGCAACCGAGTTCCGCATTTCCCCCGATGGTGAGCAACTAGCATTTGCTGAGCGTTTTAAGGTTTGGGTAACCCCGTTTGCAAAACATGGTGAGACCATTGAGATTGGCCCCAAGGCCAGCAACCTACCTGTGACTCAACTGAGTGTTCGTGCCGGTGAGAGCTTAAGCTGGAACAGCAAGAGCAATCAGCTGTACTGGACCCTTGGCCCTGAGCTGTATCAAATGCCAATCGATAGCAGCTATAGCCCCAAAGCAGATGCAGAGTCAAAACCTCAGCCAACCATCACCAATATCAGCTTCGAGCAAAAGGCCGATGTTCCACGTGGAACCATTGCATTTGTTGGTGGCAAGGTCATCACCATGGAAAATGATCAGGTGATAGAAGACGGTGTGGTGCTGGTCAAAGACAATAAGATTGTCGCTGTAGGTAGTAAGACAGACGTAGCCATTCCTTCTGGCGCAGAGCGCATCGATATCAGTGGCAAGACCCTGATGCCGGGCCTGTTTGATGCCCACGCCCACGGTGCGCAGGGTGAGGATGAAATCATTCCTCAGCAAAACTGGAACCTGTTTGCCGGACTGTCACTGGGCGTGACTTCTATCCACGACCCATCCAACGACACCACTGAAATCTTTGCCGCATCCGAGCAGCAAAAAGCCGGTAAGATTGTTGGTCCGCGGATCTTCTCTACCGGTACCATCCTCTATGGCGCTAATCTGCCCGGTTACACCAGCCATATCGACTCTGTGGAGGATGCCAAGTTCCATCTTGAACGACTGAAAAAAGTTGGAGCCTTTAGCGTAAAGAGCTATAACCAACCACGTCGTAACCAGCGTCAGCAGGTGATTGCCGCCGCACGCGAGCTGGAAATGATGGTTGTGCCTGAGGGCGGCAGCTTGCTGCAACATAACCTCACCATGATTGCAGACGGCCATACTACCGTAGAACACTCACTGCCTGCTGGAGCCATCTATAACGATATAAAGCAGTTTTGGGGGCAAACCAAAGTTGGCTATACCCCAACGCTGGTAGTCGCCTATGGTGGTATCTCGGGTGAGAATTATTGGTACGATAAAACTGACGTATGGGCTCACCCACGTTTGTCCAAATTCGTACCAGGCGATGTGCTAAAGGCCCGCTCTATGCGCCGCCCTACTGCACCAGAAGGCCACTACAACCACTTCAACGTTGCACGTGTCGCCAATGAGCTGAACAACGTTGGCGTGCACCCGAACATAGGTGCTCACGGTCAGCGTGAAGGCCTCGCAGCACACTGGGAAATGTGGATGTTTGCCCAAGGTGGCATGAGCAATATGGAAGTACTGAAAACAGCCACCATCAACCCAGCCAAGACTTTCGCCATGGATCATCAATTAGGGTCTATCAAGGCAGGTAAGCTCGCTGACCTTATTGTTATCGACGGTGATCCACTGGCCGATATCCGCGTGACAGACAAGGTCACTCACACCATGGTTAACGGCAAGCTCTACGATGCGGAATCCATGAATCAGCTCAACGGTGACAAGCGCCAACGTCAACCTTTCTTCTTCGAAGAAATCTAACCCCGGCGCCAGCACTTCCTTTCCTCTTAGGAGAGGATTTTTGAAAAATAAAAGGTGTTCCACGTGGAACACCTTTTTTATTGGCCGGCAATTATTTCACTGCATCAATATTTTTGGTAGCAATGGCAGTCTGTGGTGTGATCGTTAACCATGCCCACCGCCTGCATAAAGGCATAGCAAATAGTGGGACCAACGAAATTGAAGCCCAGTTTCTTAAGCGCCTTGGACATGGCTTCGGATTCAGCAGTCTGGGCAGGCACCTCTGAAATGGACGAAAATCGATTGACCTTGGGTTCACCACCGACAAAGCTCCACAAGAACATCGAGAAGTCGTTGCCGGCATCAACGTAATTCAGATATGCGCGGGCATTGCGAATGATGGAATTCACCTTGGCCCGGTTACGGACTATGCCCGGATTTTGCAGCAGCTCTTCAACCTTAGCCTCGTCATAAGTGGCTATGATAGCAGGTTCAAAATCGGCGAAGGCGGCCTCGTAACTTGCCTGCTTTCTGAGGATGGTAATCCAGGATAAGCCGGCCTGCTGACCATCGAGACAAAGCTTGGCAAACAGCTCTTTGGCATCGTAAACCGGCATGCCCCATACCTCATCGTGATACTGCTGGTACAGCTTATCATCACTGACCCAAGCGCATCTCACTTTGTTATCTGCCATTCAAAGTCCCTATTTAGCCGTAAATTCGCTCAAAAATAGCCTACATAACCACAGATCTACAAGGTATAATCGAACCCATTTTCTATTTTCAGCTGACAGCAGTAGACATGACGACGAAATACGACGTAAAGACATTCCAGGGCTTTATTTTGACCCTGCAGGATTACTGGGCTCAGCAAGGCTGTGCCATTGTCCAACCACTGGATATGGAAGTCGGTGCCGGCACCTTCCACCCTCAGACCTTCCTGCGCGCCCTCGGCCCTGAGCCAATGAGCAGCGCCTATGTGCAGCCTTCACGCCGCCCAACCGATGGTCGCTACGGTGAAAACCCAAACCGCCTACAGCACTACTACCAGTTCCAGGTCGTATTGAAGCCATCCCCTGACAACATTCAGGAGCTCTACTTAGGCTCGCTGCGAGCCTTGGGCATCGACACCCAAATCCACGACATTCGCTTCGTGGAAGACAACTGGGAATCGCCAACACTGGGCGCCTGGGGTCTGGGTTGGGAAGTCTGGCTCAACGGCATGGAAGTGACTCAGTTTACCTACTTCCAGCAAGTTGGCGGCATCGAATGCAGCCCAGTGACCGGTGAAATCACCTATGGTCTGGAGCGTCTGGCCATGTACATCCAGGGCGTAGACAGCGTTTACGATCTGGTCTGGACCGATGGCCCCATGGGCCGCATCACCTATGGCGATGTGTTCCACCAGAACGAAGTTGAACAATCTACCTATAACTTTGAGCACGCCGACGTGGACTTCCTGTTCGGCATGTTCGACCAATGCGAAAAAGCCTGTCAGCATTTGTTGTCATTGGAAACTCCTCTGCCTCTGCCCGCTTACGAGCAAGTCATGAAGGCCTCACACGCTTTCAACCTGCTGGATGCCCGTCACGCCATTTCTGTGACCGAGCGTCAGCGCTACATTCTGCGTGTGCGCACCATGGCCAAGGCGGTTGCCGAAGCCTACTACAAGGCCCGTGAAGCCCTCGGCTTCCCCATGTGCAAATAAGCAGTGCAAATAAGAGGAAGATTAAATGAAATTTGAAAACCTGCTCATCGAAATTGGTACCGAAGAGCTGCCACCCAAAGCACTGCGCACCCTGGCCGAATCCTTTCAAGCCAACTTCAGCGAGGAGCTGACCAAGGCTGAACTGCCATTTGAATCTATCGAATGGTATGCCGCCCCACGTCGCCTGGCCCTGTACGTTAAGGGGCTGGCAACCGCGCAGGAAGACAAGGTAGTAGAAAAACGCGGGCCTGCGGTGCAGTCCGCCTTCGATGCCGACGGTAATCCAACCAAGGCCGCCGAAGGCTGGGCCCGTGGTAACGGCATTACCGTGGCAGAGGCCGAGCGTCTGGCCACTGACAAAGGCGAATGGCTGGTTTATCGTGCCAATGTCGCCGGTGAGCCTACATCTGTTTTGGTGCCTGCGATGACCCAGCGCGCACTGGATAAGCTGCCTATCCCCAAGCCGATGCGCTGGGGCAGCAACAGCACTCAGTTTATCCGCCCTGTGCACACAGTTACCCTGCTGCTTGGCAGCGAACTGATTGCCGGTGAAGTGCTGGGTATTCAATCTGACCGCACTATTCGTGGCCACCGCTTTATGGGCGAGTCCAGCTTCAGCCTGGATCATGCCGACAACTACCTGGCCGCCCTGAAAGAGCGCGGTAAAGTTATCGCCGACTATCAGGCCCGTAAAGCCCTCATCAAGGCCGACGCCGAGAAAGCCGCTGCTGTGATTGGTGGCAACGCCGACATCGAAGAGAGCCTGCTGGAAGAAGTGGCCTCACTGGTTGAATGGCCAGTGGTACTCACCGCCCACTTTGAAGAGAAGTTCCTGGCCGTGCCTGCCGAGGCGCTGGTGTACACCATGAAAGGTGACCAGAAGTACTTCCCGGTATTCTCAAACGACGGCAAGCTGCTGCCAAACTTCATCTTTGTGGCCAACATCGAGTCCAAAGATCCGGCGCAAATCATTGCCGGTAACGAGAAGGTGGTTCGTCCACGTCTGGCCGACGCCGAATTCTTCTTCAACACCGACAAAAAACACACCCTTGCAAGCCGTCTGGCGAGCCTGGAAACCGTAGTATTCCAGAAGCAACTGGGCACCCTGAAAGACCGCGCCGAGCGCATCTCTGCCCTCGCTGGCTTTATCGCGGGTCAGATTGGCGCCAGCAGCGAAGACGCCGCCCGTGCAGGTTTGCTGTCAAAGTGCGACCTGATGACCAACATGGTGATGGAATTTACCGATACTCAGGGCACCATGGGCATGCACTATGCTCGCCTCGACGGTGAAGCCGAAGCCGTTGCTGTGGCACTGGAAGAGCAATACAAGCCCAAGTTCAGTGGCGACAGCGTGCCAAGCGCCGGTGTTTCCTGCGCCGTGGCTCTGGCCGAGAAACTCGACACCCTGTCTGGCATCTTCGGTATCGGTCAGGCGCCGAAAGGCGCTGCTGACCCGTTCGCGCTGCGCCGTGCTGCCATTGGTGTGCTGCGTATCATAGTTGAGAACAAGCTACCGCTGGATCTGGTTGACCTGATTGCCAAAGCCGTTGAACTGCACGGTAGCAACCTCAGCAATGCCTTGGCTGCCGATGAAGTGCTTGAGTTCCTGATGGGCCGCTTCCGCGCCTGGTATCAGGACAAAGGCATCAGCACCGACGTTATTCTTGCCGTATTGGCCCGTCGTCCAACCCGACCTGCGGATTTTGATGACCGAATTCTGGCGGTAAGCCACTTCCGCACCCTGGAGCAGGCCGCAGCACTTGCCGCCGCCAACAAGCGTGTATCCAACATCCTGGCCAAGGTGGAAGGTGAACTGCCAAGCAGCATCAATGATGCGCTGCTGAGTGAAGCCGCTGAAAAAGCACTGGCAGCCAAGCTTGCCGAAGTAACGCCGGTCATTGCCCCACTGTTCGCTGCCGGTAACTACCAACAGGCTCTGACTGAACTGGCTGCCCTGCGCGAGAGCGTGGATCAGTTCTTCGAAGACGTGATGGTCATGGCCGACGACCAGGCGCTTCGCAACAACCGTCTGGCACTGCTTGGCAACCTGCGCGACCAGTTCCTGCACGTAGCCGACATTTCTCTGCTTCAATAATGTAGCAGTAGCAAATGCCCGTCATAAAAAACGCGCCTCAGGGCGCGTTTTTTATTCATCTATATCAACGGGTAAAGAGGATGAGTTTTTCGTGCAGGGGATCAAAGGTTTTCCTGTCCATACCAATGCGTGCCAGCAATTCATTGAGCTGTGGTTCTTTGAGTCTCGCAGCCTGCCATAGCATTGAACACTCACTGATGTGGTTGGCTGTCCAGATAGCTTTGGGCAGAGGTTCTGTCGGCATATTGTCTGGATTGGCCAATGCAGCAAGTGAACGGGAAAACAGTGGTGGCAGCAGCCATGAACGCGCCAATACAGCACTTAAAATCAATGACTTGGATGTCATAACCTGACGAAACAACCATGATCTGGGCTGCTCACCGGGCTCGGCCTTGGCAAAAGCCTCAAGCAACATCTGAAAGATCGCTATCTTGCCTACATCGTGAATAAGCCCAAGCATAAAGGCTGTATCCTGATCTTCGGTGGCCAACTCGGCGGCCAGATAGGCAACCTGAAGCGAATGGCGCCATACCTCAGCACCAAATCGCCGGTAATAGATTGGTTTAATTTCAACAACTTCCCTAACCTTAACCGCACTCACAAAACGCCTGAGCTGCTCGCGCCCCAAAATCACCACCGCCTGCTGCAAGCTGGTAATATCCTTGGCTCCCCGATGAAATGCTGGTGCATTACACAACTGGATCACCTCAGCACTTAGCACTGGATCTCGCTTGATAAGCGCTATCACCTCCTCGGTGTCCACCTCAGGATTGGCAAGCTGTTTATCCAGTTCAATCAAATCGTGGGGCAACTTGAAGACTTTTTCAGCAATGACCTTGGGGTCAGCCAGTGCAGACTCAACATTGCCAATCAATCGCTTTTCAAGGTTATTGGCAATGCCACCTGTATCTTTATGACTGGTTGCAAACAGCAGGCTGTAAAAGAGTGCCGCCACATCGACGGTAGGTGCGGCAACCGTATCGGTATCGTTTGGGGTTGAAGATATCTTCTCGGCGACCCTGGTTTGCGTCTTAGCAGCAATACCTTCCCCGGTAAGGCTACGGGGACGCTCCACCACAGTGTTATCACGAATATTGAAAAGCTTGCTGAAAAGCCGCATTAAGGACAGTTTCCTTCCAATGAAAAACCCGATTCATCGGGCCGGTTACGGCAGAAGTTCAAGATTAAATACTAGGCTTTCAGTCAGAAATTGCCAGCCCTGTTCGTCACAGATACGCGACGGCTACCCAGGATAGTGCAGCTGAACCCCAACTTAACAAACACCAAATAAAACAACATTCATGCATCAATTTATTGACACTGGTGGGGGCTTTTTTTAGCTTCAGAAGATGTCTGGCTTACGGAATATTGCCCATGAAGTCCCTATCTCCCCAAATATCTGTGGTGGGTGAGCATCAGGTATTCCTCGGCTTACCGCTTGTGTCAGACCCTGAGCTCTGTCTGCATACCCAGAGCCGTATCTGGCAACTGGCTAATCATTGTCGGGATCGAGACGGCGTGTTGGAAACTGTGCCGGGTATGAACAACCTGACGTTAAGACTGAGTGACAATCAAGACCCCGAACACTGGTGCCGCTGGTTAGAGGCCGAGTTTCAACGCACCACTGGTATAGATTTTCCCATAGGGCGCGAGCATATCATCCCCGTCAGTTACGGCGGAGAAGATGGCCCCGACCTACAGTCGGTGGCCAGTCACCACGGGCTGGGTAGCCGGGACATCATTCGTCTCCACACCCAAGGCGATTACCGGGTCCTCTTTATCGGATTCTTACCCGGATTTCCCTACCTCAGTGGCCTGCCAAATGCGCTACACACTCCCAGACTCGCCACACCAAGACAAGCAGTACCTGCAGGCAGTGTCGGAATAGGTGGCACTCAAACAGGCATTTATCCCTGCAAGGCTCCCGGCGGTTGGCACCTTATAGGTAAAACTCATACTGAACTATTTGATCCCACCAGCGATTCCCCTTGCCTGCTATCGCCAGGTGACCGGGTTATTTTTGTTGAGGATAGGTAAGATGCTTGAAGTGGTAATGGCGGGCATTCAAACCACGGTGCAGGATCTCGGCCGAACCGGCGTGGCGCATCTTGGACTGCCACGCAGTGGCGCGCTGGACCGTCAGGCCCTGCTGCTCGCCAACCGGCTGCTGGGTAACCCAGATAATACGCCTGTGCTGGAGTTTGCTCTGGGCCAATCGAGCCTCCGATTTCATCGCGATGCCTGGATTGCCCTAACTGGTGCCGATTTCGACGCAAGAATCGATGCCAAGCCCGTTTGGTGCGGATGGCGCAGCCTGATCAAAGCCGGACAAACCCTCAGCCTACGCGGCCCCAAGGCGGGCATGCGAGCCTACTTGGCAGTAGATGGCGGTGTACAGGTGCCACCGTTTATGGGCTCGGCCAGTACCGATTTATCCAGTGGTGTTGGCGGCCTTGAAGGCCGCTCCCTTAAGTCTGGGGATCGCCTCGAGCTGGGAACAGAGAAACCGCTGAAGCATCCGGTGGGCGCGATGCAACCTTCCTGGGATAACCTGCTAAGGGTACTGACAGGACCGCAATATCCCTTACTCAGCGACACATCAACACTAACAAAGGCGATGTGGCGCGTTCAGCCAAGCAGCAATCGCATGGGTGCGAGACTGGAGGGACCTGCGCTGCATTTAAGTAAGCCGCTGGAGATGGCATCCCAGGGTGTGTTCCCCGGGGTCATTCAACTGCCACCATCAGGACAACCCATAGTACTGCTGAACGACGCCCAAACAACCGGCGGTTATCCCATTATCGCCACAGTGATTGAAGCCGACCTGTGGAAACTTGCTCAGGCACGCCCCGGGCAACCGCTGCAATTTGTCTTGGTCGACCGCGCCGAAGCACGGGCCGCTTGCGAGCGTTGGAATCAATATTTTTATCGCCTCGGCCGAGCTCTTGGCAACGGAGAAGCCCATGTCTAGTCTTCAGTTAAATGCCGATGTGGGCGAAGGCTACCCCTTCGATGCCGACATTATCGCGCTGGTAGATGCCGCCAATATCGCCTGTGGTGGCCACGCGGGTGACTCAAACAGCATGCGCGCTACAGTGAAACTTGCGATTGCCAACGGCTGCCTGATTGGCGCCCATCCGTCATTCCCCGATAAAGCCAACTTTGGCCGCCAGCCCATGCGTATGGAAGCCATTGCGCTGACCACCAGCCTTATCGACCAAATTCAAGCCCTGAAGCAAATTTGCGATGAAGAAGGCGCAACCATGTTTCACGTGAAACCCCACGGCGCCCTCTACAATCAGGCAGCGTTCGATAAAGAACTGGCCTCATGCCTTATTGAGGCGATACAGGCCGTCGACGCCAAGCTGGTGCTCATGGGCTTAGCAGCAAGCCCACTGCTGCAATGGGCCCGTGAGGCAGGCCTTCGGGTGCAGGCAGAGGCCTTTGCCGACCGCCGCTACGAAGCGGACGCCACCCTGGTGTCGAGGCAACAACCGGGGGCAGTGATCCACAACCAAGCCGAAGCGCTGGCACAGGTGCAGGCGTTAATGTCAGGCAGCCTCACCAGTATTGATGGCGCCCGCCTCAGGCTTAGGGCCGACACTCTGTGCCTGCACGGTGACAATCCCGAGGCGTTGCAGTTTGCCCGCCGCATACGGGCATTGCTGGAGACGAGCCATGCTGACTGACCTGCTCGCCCTCAATTACTGGCCGCTGATTGGTATTCCCGTGGTGGTGCTGGGGTTCGCACTGAAATTCAATCCCTTGCTGGTTGTTACCCTCGCCGGGCTGATTACCGGCTGGGCCGTAGGCATGGATGCCGCGACTTTGCTGGAAACCTTTGGTGAGAAGTTTCTCTCCAGCCGTCAGCTGGCGTCTTTCCTGCTGATCCTGCCGGTGATAGCCCTGCTGGAACGCCACGGTCTCAGGGAGCGTGCCAAAGGCTGGATTGCCACTATCAAAAGCGCCACTACGGCGCGTATTTTGTCGCTCTACTTTGTTGTCAGGGAAGCCAGCGCCGCGTTGGGACTGTTGAGCCTTGGTGGCCACGCCCAAACGGTGAGACCCCTGTTGGCCCCAATGGCAGAGGCTGCCGCTATCAACGCCTACGGTCCCTTGCCCAAACCCATTCGCGACAAAATCGCCGCCCACGCCGCTGCCTGTGACAATGTGGCCATGTTTTTTGGTGAAGATATCTTTATCGCCTTCGGCGCCGTGCTGCTCATGGATGCCTTCCTCAAAGAAAACGGCATTCAAGGTATCGAGCCTTTGCACATAGGCCTGTGGGCCATCCCCACCGCCGTTGCGGCGCTGATTATTCATCTGTTCAGGCTCTCACGGCTGGAAGCTGGCATTCGCCGCGATATCGCCCAATGGCGGGCAACAGAAGACATAGATCAACAGGGAGCCGAAGCATGAGCCTTATCAGCATCAAGGATATCTACTTGCTGATTGGGCTGGTGGTGGCCATTTTGGTGGTACTGACCCTGAGGGACAAACAACACCCCAAACGGTTCACCACAGCCTTGTTTTGGGGCCTGTTCGGAAGCCTGTTCCTGTTTGGCGACCTCGCGGTGAATACCCTGGGCGCCAAGTTGGCACACCAGATTGCCGGTGCCATGGTGATTGGTATCGCCCTGCTGGCGGGAATGGGCAGGGTCAGTCTTGGCAGCTATCAGGAAACCACCCCGGCGCAGAAGGAGCACAGCGCCAAACAACTCGGCAATCAGCTCTTTCTGCCGGCACTGCTTATCCCCTTACTGACAGTAGCGGCCACCCTGTTGCTTGCCGGAGTCAACTTCGGTGATGTACTGCTACTCGACCCCAAACATCAAACCCTGGCGGCTCTGGCACTGGCATGCAGTATTGCCCTGCTGTTGGGCTGGCGTCTGACTGGCGATAGCCCACTCAAGGCCGTAGCCGAGTCGCGCAGGCTGGTGGACAGCATCGGCTGGGCCGCAATTCTGCCACAAATGTTGGCTATGCTGGGCGGCGTGTTTGTGGTTGCACAAACCGGTGACAGCATCAAGGCACTGGTCAGCCTCTTTATTGACCCGAGTAATCGCTTTGGACTGGTGGTTATTTACTGTGTTGGGATGGCGCTGTTTACCATGATCATGGGCAACGCCTTTGCTGCCTTCCCGGTAATGACCGCCGGTATCGCCCTGCCTTTTTTGATTGAAGGGCAAGGAGCCAGTCCGGCGCCCTTGATGGCCATTGGCATGTACTCGGGTTATTGTGGCACCCTGATGACGCCCATGGCTGCCAACTTCAACATAGTACCAGCGGCCCTGCTAGACCTTGACGACAAGTATCAGGTCATTAAGGTACAAATACCCACGGCGCTGGCGTTGCTGACAACCAACATTTTGCTGATGTATTTCATCGTTTTTGACTGAGCGAGCCCATTATGAAACCCGTGCCACTGATTTTGCTCACCGGATTTGAACCCTTCGGCGGCGAGGTAATTAACCCATCCTGGGAGGCGGTAAAAAACCTCGATGGCGAGCTTATCTGCCGCCACAGGATCAAAGCCATCAAGCTGCCCTGCGTGTTCCACGATTCGCTCACTCAGCTAACCGAGGCCATCGATTATCACCAGCCGGCCCTGGTGCTCTGTGTTGGCCAGGCAAGCGGACGCAGCGAACTGACCCTTGAGCGCATTGGCATCAATATCGATGATGCGCGTATTGCCGATAACCGTGGCCAGCAACCCATTGATGAGCCCGTGATAGCCGGAGGCCCGGCGGCCTACTTCGCCACCCTGCCCATCAAGGCCATGGTGCGCGACCTGAAGGAAGCGGGGATCCCGGCAGCCGTCTCCAACACCGCGGGAACCTTTGTTTGCAACCATGTGCTCTATGGCATGCTGCATCAGCTGAGCCAGACTCCCGAATGCCGTGGCGGCTTTTTGCATATCCCCCTGGCACCGGAACAGGCCTCACGCCAACCGGGGACCCCATCTATGGCGTTGGAAACCGTTATCCACGGTCTGCGACTGATGCTGGCCACCGCTGTCACCACAGCCACCGATATCCACGAGAGCGCCGGAGTCACCCACTGATGGCTTTCGACGATACCTTCCGCTTGAGCAGCCACGCGGTGATCACCAACGACAAAAATAACGTGCTGCTACTTAAAGCTGACTATGGCAATAAGCATTGGGGCCTACCCGGCGGAGCCTTGGAACCGGGCGAAACCATACATCAGGCGCTGATACGTGAATGTTTGGAGGAGCTCGGCCAGCTGGTCGCAATCGACTACCTGAGCGGTGTGTATTTTCACTCGGCTTACAATTCACAGGCCTTTATCTTTCGCGCCCGCCTGACAAGCCCGAATATCATCCTGAGCCCAGAGCACAGTGAATATGGTTTCTTCGTCCCAGACAGCCTACATGCAGTGCAGCAACGCAGGATTAGCGAGTGCCTCGACTTTAACGGCAAGGTAGTCAGTGCCGCTTTTTGATCGCTATGGCTGACAATCCTCTCTTGCACTGTGATAAAAACACCAATGCAAGGAACAAAAAAGGAAAGCCGCAGCTTTCCTTTTTTTCTTCCGAACCGGACGATTACACGTCGAGGTTAGCCACGTTAAGAGCGTTGGCCTCGATAAAGTCACGGCGCGGCTCAACCTGATCACCCATCAAACAGGTAAACAGTTGATCGGCGGCAATGGCGTCTTCAATGGTTACCTGCAGCATACGGCGGCTCTCAGGATCCATGGTGGTTTCCCACAGCTGCTCAGGGTTCATTTCACCCAGACCTTTATAGCGCTGGATGTAGAGGCCACGCTTGGACTCACCCACCAGCCAGTCAAGGGCTTCGATAAAGCTGGTCACCGGCTTCACTTTCTCACCGCGCTGCACGTAACCGCCCTCTTCAATCAGGCCATCGAGTGCGTTGGCCAGAGCGCCCATCTTGCGATAGTCGCTTGACTGGAAGAAGTCGTAGCTGAACAGATACTCATGGTCGATACCGTGGCGACGCAGAGTCACCTTGGGTACGTATACCTGACGCTCAGGGTCGTGCTCGGCCACGGCGTTGTAAAGTACGCCGCTGCTTTCACGCTCAACCAGATCGGCCACAAAGGCATCACACCAGGCCTGTACTTTGGCCTGATCAGCCAGAATGTCGTTGCTCAGCACTGGGTGATACAGCATGCGGTCGGTCAGCACTTCTGGATAACGCAGATCCAGACGGGCGATGATGCCTTCCACTTCGCGGTACTGATTCACCAGCTTTTCCAGTGGCTCGCCGCTCATGCCGGGTGCGCCCTGTGACGGGTGAATAGAAGCGCCGTCGAGAGCACCCGTTGTCAGGAACTCGGTCAGGGCTGGATCGTCTTTCAGGTACTGTTCGTGCTTACCCTTTTTCACCTTGTACAGTGGTGGCTGGGCGATATACACGTAGCCGCGCTCAATCAGCTCAGGCATCTGACGGAAGAAGAAGGTCAGCAGCAGGGTACGAATGTGAGAACCGTCGACGTCAGCATCCGTCATGATGATGATGTAGTGGTAACGGGTCTTGTCCGGGTCGTACTCATCACGGCCGATGCCACAGCCCAAGGCGGTGATAAGGGTCGCCACTTCCTGAGAAGACAGCATCTTGTCGAAGCGGGCTTTTTCTACGTTAAGGATTTTACCCTTCAGTGGCAGAATCGCCTGATTTTTACGGTTTCGGCCTTGTTTAGCAGAGCCACCGGCCGAATCACCCTCCACTATGTAGATTTCGGAGAGTCCGGGATCTTTTTCCTGACAGTCTGCCAGTTTGCCCGGCAGACCACCGAGGTCCAACGCGCCTTTACGGCGGGTCATTTCACGGGCCTTACGGGCCGCTTCACGGGCACGGGCCGCGTCGATGATCTTGCCGACAATCAGCTTGGCATCACCTGGGTTTTCCAGCAGATAATCGCCGAGCTTCTCACCCATGGTCTGCTCAACAGCAGACTTCACTTCACTGGAAACCAGCTTGTCTTTGGTCTGAGAGCTGAACTTGGGATCCGGCACCTTCACCGAAATAACGGCAGTCAAACCTTCACGGGCATCGTCACCGGTGGCGTTGGTTTTGTTCTTCTTGTTGTAACCCTCAGCTTCCATATAGTTGTTGAGGTTACGGGTGAGCGCGCCGCGGAAACCGGCCAGGTGGGTACCACCATCACGCTGGGGAATGTTATTGGTAAAACAGTAGATGTTTTCCTGGAAACCATCGTTCCACTGCATGGCCACTTCCACGGTGATACCGTCTTCGCGCTCCTGGGCGAAGTGGAAGATGTCCTTGTTTACCGGCGTCTTGTTGCGGTTCAGGTACTCAACGAACGCACTGATACCACCTTCATATTTGAAGAATTCATCTTTGTTGTCGCGCTCGTCAACCAGACGAATACCCACACCTGAGTTCAGGAACGACAGCTCGCGAACGCGCTTGGCGAGAATATCGAAATGGAACAGGGTGTCGGAGAAGGTTTCTTCGCTTGGCCAAAAACGTACTTCGGTACCGGTTTTGGTGGCATCACCAACAACCTTGATTGGCGCATCAGGTACACCGTGGGTGTAAAACTGCTCGTGTACCTTGCCGTCACGACGAATGGTCAGCTGCAGCTTCTTGGACAGGGCGTTCACCACAGACACACCCACACCGTGCAAACCACCGGACACCTTATAGGAGTTGTCGTCGAACTTACCACCGGCGTGCAGTACTGTCATGATCACTTCTGCGGCAGACACCCCTTCTTCAGGATGAATGGCTACCGGAATACCACGGCCGTCATCTTTTACCGAGACTGAACCATCCACATGGATGGTGATGGTGATTTCGCTGCAATGCCCAGCCAGGGCTTCGTCGATAGAGTTGTCGACGACCTCAAACACCATGTGATGCAGACCGGTTCCATCGTCGGTGTCACCGATATACATCCCGGGTCTTTTGCGTACTGCATCAAGGCCTTTAAGTACCTTAATACTCGACGAATCGTAAGTATTCTCTGACATATTTCTCTCTCGTCGGTTATGGAAGGGTGCATCTTCCCGTCAACATGCTGGGAGAATTCAGGGGATAACCTCTCCCTGGGCCTGCCCCTTCCTTATTTAGTCTGTGTTACCCGGCCGGCCTGTACATGAAACATCCTGTCGGGGGGCACTGGCAAAGAATCCACAATGGCTGAAGGTTCGATGGCGGTGACAAACAATTGCGCCCCCGTATCTATCAGTTCCTTCAGCAACAGCTGCCTGTGCTTGGCATCCAACTCGGAGGGCAGATCGTCCACCAAATAGATGCTGTGTTTATCGATTTGTTGCTTAAGCAACTTGCCCTGGGCAATGCGCAGGGCACACACCAATAACTTCAATTGTCCACGGGACAGCGCATCCTGTGCGGGCAAATTACCAACCCGCAATCTGAGGTCTGCCTTATGGGGTCCGCTGACCGTATGGCCTATGGCCAAATCCCGCGCATACTGGCTCTGGAGCAACTCGGAAAAGTCGGTCTTGCTGTCCCAGCCGCGGGTGAAAGAAACCCGGATATCCACATCGGGTAAAAACTCCCCGATTATACCCTTAAGCACGCCATTTAACGAGCCTACATAATCGTTTCTTATCGCTGTGACTTCAAGGGCATAGCGAATTAATTCCTTGTCCCAGAAAGCGATGTGTTCGTAACTGGCACCATCTCTAAGCAGCTGATTTCTTTGTTTTAAAATTCTGCGTGTATTCATCCATGCCAGATGGAACTGTTTGGAGGCATGAAAGGCCCCCCAATCGATAAACTGACGCCTGGCCGATGGCCCCTCAAACAGCAGCGAAAAGCTCTCTGGCGTAATCACCTGGATAGGTAAGGCTTCAGCCAATTGCGACAGTCTCTTGACCTTTTCGCCGTCGATTTTGACTTCGGTGTCGCCGCTGCGATGCCGCCGCAGACCGATACGACTGTCACCGGCCTGCCCTTCGGCTACGGCAAACAGCGTCAGGCAGTCGGCATCGTTCTGAATAACCCGCTGAGACAAATGGCTTCTAAACGACCGCCCCATACCCAGAAAGTAAATGGCTTCGAGGATACTGGTTTTTCCGCTGCCGTTGTGGCCATAAATGAGATTCAGCCCGGCGCCTGGGGCAAGCTGGGCTGAATCAATATTGCGAAATGCGTCGATGGAAAGACGGCTGAGGCTCATACCAACAAAGACTCGTCAGTGACGGTCTTAGAGCCTCATAGGCATAACCACGTACATGGAGTCTTCTTCCACGTGGTTTTCAATCAGGGCGCTGGAGTTGCTGTCGATAAGGGTGACACGCACTTCATCGGAACGCAGGCTATTGAGCACATCCAGCAAATAGGAGACGTTAAAGCCGATTTCAAGAGTGGTGGAGTTGTAGTCCACGTCGATGATTTCTTCGGCCTCTTCCTGCTCGGGATTGTTGGCGGTGATTTTAAGCAGGCCATCTTCCAGCAGGATACGCACACCACGGAATTTCTCGTTCGACAGAATCGACGCCCGCAGCAATGCCTGTTTAAGCTGATTACGACTGGCTATGACTATCTTGTCACCGCCCTTTGGCAGCACCCGGCGATAATCAGGGAAGCGGCCGTCCACCAGCTTACTGGTGAACACGGCGGTGGCGGTCGTGGCGCGAATCGCGCTCTCACCGATGGCCAGGGTGATGTCCTGATCTTCCGCGTCGAGCAGGCGCGACAGTTCCACCACCCCCTTGCGGGGCACAATCACCTGCTTCTCAGGCAATGAGGCTTCAATCATGCGATGGCTGAGTGCCAGACGATGGCCATCAGTGGCCACGGCACGCAGTACATTGCCTTCGGTCTCTATCAACAGACCGTTAAGGTAGTAACGCACATCCTGGTTGGCCATGGAAAACTGGGTGGAGTCGATAAGCGACTTTAGGGTGCCCTGCTTGAGGGTAAATTCGATGTCCGGGCGGAACGCCTCAACATTGGGGTATTCTTCGGCTGGCAGGGTCGCCAGGGAGAAACGGCTACGACCACAGCGCAGCAACCATTTGTTTTCCTGCTGCTCGACCTTGATTTCGGTCTGCTCTGGCAGGGACTTGACGATATCCAGTAACTTCTTGGCAGGCACTGTGGTGCGGCCTTCCTGAACATCACCGTGAACCGTGGCTTCACCCACGAGTTCTACTTCCAGGTCGGTGCCGGTCATCTTAAGTGAGTGACCACTTACTTCCACTAAAAGATTCGCCAGAATAGGCAGATTATGCCGTCTTTCCACTGCTCCGCTTACCAGCTGCAACGGCTTTAACAGCGCATCCCTATCAATAGAAAATTTCATCGTGTCCAATCCCTGTCTTTTAGGAAGATAAGGTACGAATCAGGTTGGCGTAATCTTCTTTAATATCGTGGCTCTCTTCGCGCAGCTGGGCGATCTTGCGACAGGCATGCAGCACAGTCGTGTGGTCGCGGCCACCAAAGGCATCGCCAATCTCGGGCAAACTTTGGTTGGTCAGCTCTTTGGAGAGGGCCATGGCCATTTGTCTTGGACGTGCCACACTGCGGGAACGACGCTTGGACAACATGTCAGCCATTTTGATTTTGTAGTATTCGGCCACCGTCTTCTGAATGTTGTCTATAGTGACCAATTTTTCCTGCAGAGCCAAGAGGTCACGCAGTGCTTCACGCACAAAATCGATAGTGATGGGCCGACCGGTGAAATTCGCGTTGGCAATAACCCGGTTCAGAGCGCCTTCGAGCTCACGTACGTTGGAACGCAAGCGCTTGGCAATAAAGAAAGCCACTTCATCGGGCAGGTTGATGCCGCTCTCCTGGGCCTTGCGCATCAAAATCGCCACCCGGGTCTCAAGCTCAGGTGGCTCGATGGCGACTGTCAGGCCCCAACCAAAGCGGGACTTGAGCCTGTCTTCTACCCCATCGATTTCTTTGGGATAGCGATCTGACGTCAGGATGATCTGATGATTGCCTTCCAGCAGCGCGTTGAAGGTGTGGAAAAATTCTTCCTGGGATCGGTCTTTGTTGGCAAAAAATTGAATGTCATCGATAAAGAGCGCATCCACACTGCGGTAATAACGCTTGAACTCTTCAATGGCATTGTTTTGCAGCGCCTTGACCATGTCCTGCACAAAGCGCTCGGAATGCATATACACCACTTTGGCATTGGGATTGTTCTTGATAATGCCATTGCCAACAGCGTGCAGCAGGTGGGTTTTACCCAGACCGGTACCACCATACAAAAACAGTGGGTTATATGCGCCGCCCGGATTTTCAGCCACTTGCAATGCCGCGGCCTTACCCAACTGGTTCGATTTACCTTCTACGAAGTTATCAAACTGGTAGGTGGGGTTGATGTTACTGCGATGATTGCTCACGGCCGGCTCAGGCTGGCTGACGAAGCTGTTGCCTGGCTTTGGCTGAGGCGCGGCAGCTTTAACAGCGGCAGGCGCCGGAGCTTGAGGTTTGGCAGAGGGACGACTGCCGATATCAAAGCGTAGTTTTGGGGCGTTATCCCCCAACTGCTCGGTAAAAAATTGGTTGATGGAATTGATGTACTTGTCGCGTACCCAATCCAACACGAAGCGGTTTGGCGCATAAAGCACCAGGGTGTCACCTTCCATTTCGGCCTGTAACGGTCTGATCCACATGCTGAATTGCTGTGCAGAAAGCTCATCCTGCAGCCTGCCGATACACTGTTGCCAAAGTGAAACCGCCACTTGTTCCATCCCCAAAAAATAACTATCCAAAGGAGGAGTATTCTATCGGGACTCTGGCGGGATCGCTATCCTTAAAATGGAATTATCAACAGGGAGATCTCAAGATCTGAATAACTCTGATCAGTCAAGATCGAAAAGGATCTATTTCACGGCCCAATGGCGGAAATCCTGCTTTATTAAGGGATCCATATTGATCTATAATGCGCGGCTTCTGATCTTGTTATCAGCCCTCGGATCTACCAGATATTGTGTAGATGCACAGAGTTATCCACATTCTGTAGGGTTCTTAACAAGACTAAAGAAGAAAAAATCTGGCTGTAATGTGTCGCTGTAGAGTCGCGCTTCTTGACGGGAGGCGTTTAGGTGATTACAATTCGGCCTCTTTTTTATGCCCTTGTGTCTGATTTCCGATTTTGGGTTTCAGCGTCAAGGAATGTTAACCAGTAAAGACGGATTGCCACCATGAGTAAACGTACTTTTCAACCTAGCAACCTGAAGCGCAAGCGTTCTCACGGCTTCCGCGCTCGCATGGCTACAGCTAACGGCCGCAAGGTACTGGCTCGTCGCCGTGCCAAGGGTCGCGCTCGTCTGTCTGCCTAATCAGGTCGACATCTAGGTGACTAGCTACACCTTTACGCGGGAGTTACGTTTGTTAACTCCCGCGCAATTTCAAGCTGTTTTCACCAATCCTGTCAAAGCATCTTCTGCTGAAATCACTTTGCTTGCTACTCCCAACACTCAGGAACATCCTCGAGTGGGTTTAACCGTGCCCAAAAAGCAGGTTAAACGCGCCCATGACCGCAACCGGGTTAAACGGGTTATTCGGGAAAGCTTCAGAATGCATCAACACGACCTGCCTTCATTGGACATAGTTGTGTTGGTTCGCAAAGGGGTTATGGATTTGGAGAATCCCGAACTTCACAAGCTGGTAGATAAGCTATGGCGCAAACTCAGTCGCCGTTTCAATGGCTAGCCACCAAGCTTATTCGCGGCTACCAAATATTTATCAGCCCAATCCTTGGGCCTAAGTGTCGTTTTCAGCCAACTTGCTCACATTACGCCATTGAAGCCATCCAGCTTCACGGTGTTATAAAAGGCAGTTGGTTTGCAGCCAAACGCATATTAAAATGTCACCCTTTACATCCGGGCGGCAACGATCCCGTCCCTCCGAAAAAAGACAGGTGTAATAAATAAGGCTATGGAATCACAACGCAATCTATTGCTCATCGGCCTGCTGTTTGTCAGCTTTTTGCTTTGGCAACAGTGGGAATCCGACAAGGCGCCCAAGCCAGCCACAGAAGTAACTGCGGCGGCCCAAATCCACGACCAGGCTATCAACAGTGACGTTCCAACAGCCGATGCCGGTGTACCTGCCACAGTGGCAGCAACCCAAAACCTGATCCTCGTTACCACAGATCAACTGGAAATCCAGATTAATCCTGTGGGCGGTGACATAGTGCATGCCGCCCTGCTGACCCATAAGCTGGAACAAAACGAAGAAGCACCTTTTGTTCTGCTGGAGCAGAAAAACAACTTCTCCTACATCGCCCAGAGTGGTCTGATTGGTCGTGATGGTATCGACAGCGCCGCCAGTGGCCGCGCCAAGTTCGCTGCCGCCGCCGACGCCTACACCCTGGCTGACGGCCAGGACACCCTGGAAGTGCCACTGACTCTGACCACAGATGCCGGTGTAACCTTCACCAAGGTGTTCGTGTTCAAGCGTGGTCAGTTTGATGTGGGCGTGGATTACCGCGTTGCCAACAACTCTGCAGCCCCTGTACAGGTGCAGATGTATGGCCAAATCAAGCAAACCATCACTGCCAGCGAAAGCAGCATGATGATGCCCACCTACCGTGGCGCCGCCTTCTCAACCGCCGATGTGCGTTATGAGAAGTACAGCTTCGATGACATGGGTAAAAAAGACCTCGAAGAGCCGACTCTGGGTGGTTGGGTTGCCATGCTGCAACACTACTTCGTGTCTGCCTGGGTTCCCGCTGCAGCTGACAAGAACACCCTGTTCACCTCTGTCAGTGCCGGTGGTCTGGCCAATATCGGCTTCAAGGGCTCGGTTCATGACGTAGCACCCGGTGCCACAGAAACCATTTCCGCCACCTTCTACGTTGGTCCAAAAGATCAGGCTGCTCTGTCTGCTTTGTCTGACACCCTGAACCTGGTAGTGGATTACGGTTTCCTCTGGTGGCTGGCTGTACCAATCCACTGGATCCTGATGTTCTTCCAAAGCCTGGTGCACAACTGGGGTGTGGCCATCATTCTGGTGACCCTGACTGTTCGTGGTCTCTTGTATCCACTGACCAAGGCACAGTATGTGTCCATGGCCAAGATGCGTAACCTGCAGCCTAAATTGCAGGACCTGAAAGACCGCTTTGGTGATGACCGTCAGAAGATGGGTCAGGCCATGATGGAGCTGTACAAGAAGGAAAAGGTTAACCCCATGGGCGGCTGTCTGCCCATCCTGCTGCAGATGCCAATCTTCATCGCCCTGTACTGGGTGCTGCTGGAAAGCGTTGAACTGCGCCACGCGCCATTTATGCTGTGGATCCAGGATTTGTCAGTGCAGGACCCTTACTACGTACTGCCGCTGCTGATGGGCGCTTCCATGTGGGCGATGCAAAAGATGCAGCCAATGGCCCCCAACATGGACCCGATGCAACAAAAAATGCTGCAGTGGATGCCGATGATCTTCACCGTATTCTTCCTGTGGTTCCCAGCAGGTCTGGTACTCTACTGGCTGGTGGGTAACCTGGTTGCCATCACCCAGCAGAAGATTATTTATGCCTCACTGGAGAAAAAAGGCTTAAAATAAGCCCATTTTTCAGGCGAGACACTAAAAAGGCGACCTGAGGTCGCCTTTTTGTTTCTATTTGAAGTACACAATTAAGCGGAAAGACACGTGACGACAGACACCATAGTGGCACAGGCCACCGCGCCCGGTCGGGGCGGCGTAGGCATCATCCGGGTATCCGGTAAGCTGGCAAGCGATGTTGCCCATACCCTGCTGGGACACCTGCCCAAACCCCGCTACGCCGATTTCTGCGACTTCAAAGCGGCCGATGGCAGCGTGATTGACCAGGGTATTGCCCTTTTCTTCAAAGGCCCCAACTCCTTTACCGGCGAAGATGTACTGGAGCTGCAGGGCCACGGCGGCCAGGTGGTGATGGACATGCTCATCCGCGCCGTGCTCAAGGTCAAAGGAGTGCGTATTGCCCGCCCCGGTGAGTTCAGCGAGCAAGCCTTTATGAACGACAAGCTGGATTTGACCCAGGCCGAAGCCATCGCAGACCTGATTGATGCCACCAGCGAACAGGCCGCCAAGAGTGCCCTGCACTCACTGCAAGGCGAGTTCTCCACTCAGGTGCATACCCTGGTGGACAAAATAACTAACCTGCGCCTGTATGTAGAAGCCGCCATCGACTTTCCCGACGAAGAAGTGGATTTCTTAAGTGACGGCAAAATAGCCGCCGCCCTTTACGCCATTATCGACCAACTTGATGAAGTGCAGGCCAGTGCAAAACAGGGCAGCATTATCCGTGAAGGCATGAAAGTGGTGATTGCCGGGCGCCCCAACGCCGGTAAATCCAGCCTGCTCAATGCCCTGGCAGGGAAAGAATCGGCCATTGTGACCGACATAGCCGGCACCACCCGCGACGTACTGCGAGAGCATATTCACCTCGACGGCATGCCGCTGCACATTATTGATACCGCCGGTCTGCGGGACACCACAGACGAAGTGGAGCGTATCGGTATAGAGCGCGCCTGGAGCGAAATAGCCAGCGCCGATCGGGTGCTGTTTATGGTGGATGGCACAGACACTGCCGCCGTTGACCCCCACGAGATATGGCCCGATTTTATCGACCGCCTGCCCAAAGCCATGGGGGTTACCGTGGTCCGTAACAAGGCTGATCTGACCGGTGAACCTTTGGAAGCCACCGAAGAGCAAGGCTACAGCGTGTATCGGATTTCGGCCAAAACCGGCCTGGGTGTGGACGCTCTCAAGCAGCACCTCAAATCCCTGATGGGTTATCAAAGTAACCTCGAAGGCGGCTTTATCGCCCGTCGTCGTCACCTCGAAGCATTGGAGCAGGCATCTGAGCACCTGCAACTGGGCAAGGTACAGCTGGAAGTATATCTGGCAGGTGAGCTGCTGGCAGAAGAGCTGCGGATGGCACAGCAGGCACTGTCTGAAATTACCGGCGAATTTACCTCAGACGACTTGCTGGGCAAGATTTTCAGTTCTTTCTGTATCGGTAAGTAAGCGGCTTTGCAGAGGATAAAACGCGATTGTCGCACAAAGGCAGTCGCGTTTTTTTATGTGATCGCACCCACCAACAAACAGCCTCTGATATATCGGGTTCTCACGTTTTGGGTTTGGAAATTACCACCAATCCTGGAACCGCGCCAAGATAAGTGATTCCCGCTTCATTAAAACCGTGAGCCTGCAACAAGGTATCTGCAAATGGAGGGGTCACCAGCGGTACCCCGTTTGTTACCTTGTAAATCCAATCCGGGTTGCCAAGAGCTGAGGTGCCAATCGCGACCAGATCGGCTCCGGCACTGAGCACCCTTTCTGCCGCTTCGCCATCACGGATGTTACCGGCCATCATCAGCGTGGTTTTCCCGGTGAGGGCATTTATCACTTCGCTGAGCAGCGCCGTATTTTTACCATTGGCGAGCTTAAAACTGTCCCCCATGGAAAAATGCACATAGTCGATATCTTCCGCCGCGAGTAAATTTGCAACTGCAAGTTGATTTTGAAGCTCTATACCGACCACATTGGCGTAATTTTCGGGCGATAACCTCACCCCCACCAAAAACTGACGGGGCAATTGCTGCCGGATACCCCGGATAATCTCAATCAGGATCCGGGTACGGTTTTCAACACTGCCGCCCCAACGGTCGGTACGCCGGTTAAGCACGGGATTTAAAAAGTTGCAGAGCAAATAGTAATGCGCGGCATGCAGCTCAACCCCGTCAAGCCCTGCCCGATACGCCCGCTCAGCTGCGGTAACAAAGGCACCTATAAGTTGTTGAATTGCATCTTCATCAAGTTCTGTCACGCCCAACGGATAACGGCTGTCCGGTGCTTCGGAGCTTGGTCCAACCGGCGCAGTACCGTTCAGCGCAGGCGCGGCACGCACGCCACCGTGGTGAAGTTGTACCAGAGCCAAAGCACCATGGGCCCGGGTCGCCTCGGCAAAACGGCTATATGCTTGTTGCTGCAGGTCTGTCATCAAAGCGGGCTGCCCCTGCCAACAACGACCACCCGGCCACACCTGAGTTGCCGCCGCAATCAGGAGACCAAAACCGCCGTTGGCACAATGCTCAAGCCAATCCAGTTCCGCCGGGCTCGGGTTGCCATGGGAATCGCTCATATTATGAGTCAGCGGAGCAAGCACGGAACGATTCTTCAGCCGCACACCCGCTTTGGCAAATTGAAACCCCGAATTTAACGCCTGACGCATTTGTCTCTCCAGCAAAACAGGTGACACCATAACTCATATCGATTGATTAAATATTATCGGAAGCATTGTGAACAAGCAGCCGCCAGCCCCTTACCGTCTGGCATTAAGCTATTGGGTTACCGGAGTGTTTTGCTCAAACTCATCGCTTTGCTGTGCCAGTAACCGGGCAATACTTTCCAAATGGATAGCCAGCTCCTGCGCCTTTTCCTCGGGGAATTTGCCTGCCAGTGAGGTTGTCAGCTTATGGCGAAGGGCGGTGATCACTGTTTCTCTGTCTATATCGTTCACCTTGGTTTTAAGCTCAGCCGCAGCGCTGGCAATGTCCTGTAGATCAGGCAAAATATTGGCGTTCTTCAGTGGTGTAAGCAGCTCAAGATCTTTGAGATCGGCACTGTCGACTTTACTATCCAGAGTCACCAGCAAACTGTCGACCTTATCCAGAGTCTGCTCGCTGCGCTCAAGAAAGGGCGAAATGGCCGAGTCCTGCACCACCCCGGTCAACTTATCCACGGTCAGGTATAAAAGCGTCGCCACGACAATCAAAGGCATCAGCAAGCCGGTAACCAGCCCAACCCAAAAATTATTCAAACCCGCTGTAAAATTCTTCATCGCAATTCCCTTTATTGAAGTCGCACATTAGCAAAGTGTTCCGCCAAAACGTCTTGCCAGAATCACCGTAGGTTATTCGGCCATTTTCAACAAGTTGAAACGAGCTAGATTGGCGCACCACCTCTAATCAGGCTTTGGGCAACTTGTCTGCCAGCATATTCATCAGATGGCCAATCTTGGGTGACAGCTGCCGATTATGGGGATACAGGCCCCAAATGCCTTCTTTGGGCTCCTGAAATGGTTTGAGCAGCACCAGCAAGCGGCCGTCACGAATGGCTTCATCTACATAATAGCCGGGCAATTGAGCTATCCCCATGCCCGCCAGTGCCGCAGCCAGCAAGGTATTGCCGCTGCTGCAACTGAGCCTCCCCTTCACCTTCAGGCTGCGAAGCTTGCCCTCTTCCTGAAAGCGCCAAAATGGCAGGCTCCCCAGCAAACACTGGTGACGACTGAGCTCTGAAAGCGAATGGGGCGCGCCGTGGCGGCTGACATAATCCGGTGATGCCACCAGATACTGCACCCGCTCGGCCAGCTTTCGCGCCATCATGGAAGAATCCGGCAGCACACCGAGGCGAATCGCCAAATCAAAACCGCCCTGCACCAAATCGAGCTGTTGATTAGTGAGCTCACACTGCACTTCCACCTGGGGAAATTGCTGCATGTACGCGAGCACTATCGGCATCACGTACTGCTCACCGTAGGTAACAGGCGCCGTCATACGGATAAGCCCACGCGGTTCGCTCTTCAGTGACGACACTGCCCGCTCGGCTTCATCCAAGCCATCCAGCACCTGGCGGCAATGGCGGTAAAACAGCTGACCGTCTTCGGTCAGCGACACCTTACGTGTAGTGCGATACAGAAGTTTGCTGCCGAGGCGCTCTTCGAGCTCCCGCACCTGCCGGCTCACCTGCGCCGTACTGATCCCAAGCCGGCCAGCTGCAGCGGTAAAGCTTTGCGCTTCGGCTACGGCAACAAATTCACAAATCCCTTCCCAGCGCATAATTATTTCTATCCAGTAAAAGTTATTTACCAATAGAGCCAATTATCAATTCACAGTAAATAAATACAATCACATTCACACACAAAGCGTCTTTGCCATACCCCGGCATCGGCTTTGTACTATCAATAGTGAACCCGGTCATCTGCAAGGCCGCAAATTCTTGGAAGGAAATCCTATGTCTGCATCCTTTATTAAATCCCGCGCCGCCATTGCCTGGGGCCCGGGCCAGCCCTTATCTGTTGAAGAAGTGGATGTGATGCTGCCCAAGGCAGGCGAAGTGCTGGTGCGTATTGTCGCCACCGGCGTGTGTCACACCGATGCCTTTACCCTGTCGGGCGACGATCCCGAAGGCGTATTCCCGGCCATTTTGGGTCACGAAGGCGGCGGCATTGTCGAAATGGTGGGCGAAGGCGTGACCAGCGTGGCGGTGGGCGACCATGTGATCCCGCTGTACACCGCCGAGTGCGGCAAATGTAAGTTCTGCACCTCGGGCAAGACCAACCTGTGCTCAGCAGTGCGCGCCACCCAGGGCAAGGGCCTGATGCCAGACGGCACCACCCGCTTCTATAAGGATGGCGAGCCAATTTATCACTACATGGGCTGCTCCACCTTCAGCGAATACACAGTGCTGCCGGAAATATCCCTCGCCAAGGTCAACCCCGAAGCGCCACTGGAGGAAGTGTGTCTGCTGGGCTGTGGCGTGACCACAGGTATGGGCGCAGTGCTGAAAACCGCCAAGGTGAAAAAGGGCGATACTGTGGCCATTTTCGGGCTGGGTGGCATTGGTTTATCGGCGGTGATTGGCGCCACCATGGCAGGTGCCAGCCGCATCATAGGTATCGATATCAACGACAGTAAGTTTGAACTGGCCAAAAAACTCGGCGCCACCGACTGCATCAACCCCAAAGACTACGACAAGCCGATTCAGGACGTGATTGTTGAGATGACCGACGGCGGCGTGGACTTCTCGTTTGAGTGCATCGGCAATGTGAATGTGATGCGCAGCGCGCTCGAGTGCTGCCACAAGGGCTGGGGCGAATCAGTGATCATCGGCGTGGCCGGTGCCGGTCAGGAGATTTCCACCCGTCCATTCCAGCTGGTAACCGGCCGGGTATGGCGCGGCAGTGCCTTTGGCGGCGTAAAAGGACGCTCAGAATTGCCTGGTATTGTTGAGCAGTATCTGCGCGGTGAATTTGCCCTGAGTGACTTTATCACCCACACCATGGGACTGGATGCGATTAACGAAGCGTTCGATCTGATGCACGAAGGCAAAAGTATCCGCAGCGTGATCCATTACGATCGTAAATAAGGAGCCGCCATGACGCTGGAATTAGTCAGTGCCAATCGCAGTTTTGATGGCTGGCACAAACAGTACAGTCATCAATCCAGCAGCCTGGATTGCAAGATGCGCTTTGCGATTTTTCTGCCGCCCCAGGCCGAAACCCAAAGCGTACCAGTGCTTTATTGGCTGTCAGGGCTCACCTGCAGCGATGAAAACTTCATGCAGAAGGCAGGCGCTCAGCGCCTGGCCGCGACGCTCGGGCTTGCGATTGTTGCCATGGACACCAGCCCCCGCGGCGAAGGTGTGGCCGACGATCCCGATGGCGCCTGGGACTTTGGCCTGGGGGCGGGCTTTTATCTCAATGCCACTGAAGCGCCCTGGAATAAACACTACCGCATGTACGATTATGTGGTGAAAGAGCTGCCGAAGCTGATTGAAACCAACTTTCCGGTCAGCAGCAAACGCAGCATTGCCGGCCATTCCATGGGCGGCCACGGCGCCCTGACAATAGCGCTGAAAAACCCCGGTCGCTATGCCAGCGTGTCGGCCTTCAGCCCTATTTGTAATCCAAGCCAAAGCCCCTGGGGACAAAAGGCCTTTGGCAATTACCTGGGCAAAGACAGGGAAAGCTGGCGCGAGTATGACAGCTGTGAATTGATTGGCCGCGGCGCCGAACCTATCCCCATGCTGGTGGATCAAGGTGATGCGGACAGCTTTTTAGAGGCAGAGCTCATGCCGCAGCGTCTGCAACATGCCGCAGACAATGCCGACTTTCCGCTGAATCTGCGAATGCAGCCTGGCTACGATCACAGCTACTACTTTATCGCGAGCTTTATCGATGAACACCTGGAGTTTCATCATCACTGGTTGACCCGGAGATAAGTTCAAACTGCACCATAAGGGGCGCATGATCCGACACATTTGTTGTGGGTGATTGCGCCTTTTTCAGATGTAAACCTCGGTAAAATACCCAATCAAGTGGAGTACCAAAGACCCTGATACGCTCATCAGGCTCAAATATTGCGGCCTTAAGCCCGAGTGGCTCGATGAGTTTTTCAAGTTTTTGACTTCTGCGCTCTCCCCAGCTGTTAAAATCCCCCGCCAGGATCACAGGTCCACGATGTTGCATTACCAGGCCCAAAAGCGGCGCCAATTGATCTTCCCACTCCTGCAAATTGGGATCAAAATTGATCCCGTGGAGATTAACCACCAGCAATATTTCACCGTTGCTCAGGGCATAAAGGCCATAAAGCGCCGCTTTGGGAAGTCGGATCCAGGGCTCTACCTTTAACAGGCCGCAACCCTCAAGCGGTGGTCGGCGCGAGGCCAACATCACACCATAATCCAAACCCTGAAAGCGAAAGGCGGGCATCATACTCCAGCTAACCTGATGATTATCAAGCGCTGCTGTGAAATCCGTATTGAGTTCAACCTCCTGGAGTAACAGTAACTGCCAGTGAAGCCCCTGTGTCCACAGCGCTTTAGGCCACTCACCATCACTTTGCTTGTGGATATTCCAAACCAGCAGGGCAATTACGCCACGCTCATCAATAGGGCTGTCATCCAGTGCAGTACCAGAATCCTCGCGGTAAAAACAGCGCCCCTGATGGGTTAACACCATAGCGCTTTCGCCCAAAACCACCCGGGGTACATCCGGGATCTTCACCAGCACTGTCATCAGCAAACCAATTAACAGGGCAATGAGGGCGGCACTCAACCAGACGACTATTTTCTGCTTGTTGGTCATAGCGATGTGTTTGCCCCTTGGCGGTAATCCGGTGACGGCTCCATGCTAGCACAGTACCTAGAGACTTGAGATCCGTTCCACCGCCCCTGGCTTTGGGCTACCATGACGCCAATCTTCAAGCATTTTTCTCTTCAACGGATGTAGCGATGGCAAAAATTGAAATCCTGATTGGCACCACACTGGGTGGCAGTGAATACGTGGCAGATGAATTGGCAGCGGTATTGAGTGATGCAGGACACGAATGTCACTCGCATCTGGATCCATCGCTGGATTCACTGGATACCTCAGCCCTGTGGCTATTGGTATCTGCGACTCATGGCGCAGGCGATCTGCCCGATAATCTGCAGCCATTTGCCAAATCTTTGATGCTGACCATGCCGGATTTGAGCACCGTAAGGTTCGCACTCTGTGCCATTGGCGATTCCAGTTACGATACCTTTTGTGAGGGTCCGGAACAGCTTGTTGAATTATTGAGCGACGCTGGTGCAAAACCTTTTGTGGATAAGATCCGGATCGATGTACAAGCCGATCCCGTGCCCGAAGAACCAGCCATTCAGTGGTTGCAACAATGGATTGGTAAACTCTGAGATCGAACATCCGAGGTTATCCTCAGTCACCCACAACTTAGATCATTCTTATCCACAAATTTTGTTATT